>NZ_BAFW01000174.1 GCF_000308535.1 Nocardia cerradoensis NBRC 101014
GTCGTCCATGGCCAATGCCCTTCACACGCAAGGAGTTCGGGCCGGGGACCGGGTCGCCGCGCTGATGGACAACCGCGTGGAGCTCATCGACCTCCTGCTGGGTTGCGCTTGGCTGGGAGCAGCGACGGTCCCGCTGAACGTGGCACTGCGGGGTGACGGTTTGCACCACGCGCTCCGCGAGTCCGAGGCCCGGTGGGTGCTCGTCGCACCCCGCTATGCCGGACACGTCGAAGCGACCGGATACCGCGGCATGTCCTGGATCGTCGGCTCCCCGTCGGCTCCCCACAGCGATCCTGCGACGACAGCGCCACCTCGCGAACCCGCGTCGGTCGGCGATCTCGATCTCGCTGCGGTGCTGTTCACCTCGGGCACCACCGGGCTGCCGAAGGGCGTTCGCTGTCCGCATGCCCAATTCCTCTGGTGGGGTGAGGGCGTCGGGCGCTCGCTCGGTCTGCGAGCCGGCGACGTCCTGTACAACTGTCTGCCACTGTTCCACACCAACGCCCTCGGCACCCTGTTCCAGGCGCTGGTGTGGCGTGGCACTTTCGTTCTCGGCGAACGGTTTTCGGCGAACGACTATTGGGCACAAGTGGAGCGGTCCGGGGCCACCGTCACCTACCTGCTCGGTGCGATGGTGGCCATGCTGATCAACCGGCCGCCGGCTCCGGTCGAACGCGCCCATCGGGTTACCCGCGCGTTGTCGCCCGCTACGCCGGCGCACCTGTACGTCCCGTTCCGCAACCGGTTCGGCATCGACCTCGTCGACGGGTTCGGCACCACCGAGACGAATCTGGTCATCGGCTCCACGCCGGGCCGGCGCCGGGATGGGTTCATCGGCACGGTGATGGAGGGTTACGAGGTCACCGTCACGGAGGACGGACGTCCTGTCGCCGACGACACTCCCGGCGAGCTCGTGGTTCGCAGCCTGCGTCGGGGGGCGTTCGCCCTGGGCTACCTGGGTGACACCGTTCCCGAGCAGGGCGCGTGGATTCACACCGGTGACCGGGTGATACGCGCTCGCGACGGGTGGTTCCGATTCGTCGATCGCCTCAAGGACGTGATCCGCCGGCGCGGCGAGAACATCTCGGCCACCGAAGTGGAGGCCGTACTGTCCCGGCATCCGGACGTCGCGCACATCGCTGTCTTCCCGGTGCCGTCCGACCTCGCCGAGGACGAGGTCATGGCGACGATCGTGCCGCGGGAGGGGGCGGAACTCGACCCGGCCGACCTATTGCGCTTCGGCGAACAGCATCTGGCGCACTTCGCACTCCCTCGCTATGTCGATCTGGTGACGAGGCTGCCGCTCACCGAGACCGGCAAAGTGCGCAAGCAGGACTTGCGCGCTCGCGGCGTCGGCGCGAACACCTGGGACGCGGAGCACCGAGGCTTCCGGCCGACGCGCACGTGAGGCCGCGCGAATCAGCGCCCGCACCCGTTGAACGAACACATCGCGGGACTGCAGGCCCCGGTAGGACGCGACGGCTCGCCCGGTGTATGAGTGCATCGCATCGCCTGCAGCGTCCGGGTGATGCCCACGCCCGCGGTACGCAGGGCGCCGGTGATGCGGCTGACGTTGAGCCGCGCGGTGGGACCGGTGACCGACAACGCGCCCGCCAGAACACCAGGGCCGCTGAATACCGGGACGGCGACGCTCATATATCCGAGGCGGGTCTCCTCCACCTCGACGGCCAGTTGTTCCTTGCGCATCCGCTCCAGCTGCGTGCGCAGGACTGCGACAGACATCGTGGTGCGTCTGGTGAGTGCGGTGAACCCTTGTTCCACGACCGCGTCGAACACCGACTGCGGCGAGAACGCCAGGATCATCTTCCCGGTGGCCGTGCAGTACAGCGGCAGCCGGCCCGCGACGCGCGATTGCTGATTGAGCCCACGATGGCCGATGATCTTCTCGATGTAGAGCACGTCGATACCGTCGCGCACCGAGAAATGAACCGTTTCCTGCGTGGCGAGCAGGAGATCCTCCATATAGGGCAGCGCCGCGTCGCGGAGAATTCGCTGCCGCGGCACCAGCTGACCGAGTTCGAACAACCGCAGACCCAGGCGGTACTTCGTCCCGGCCCGTTCCAGCAGACCCCACTCCACGAGTTCACCCGCGAGGCGGTGCACCGATGCTTTCGCGACACCGCTGCGGCGCGCCAATTCGGTCAACGACAGATCGCTGCACTCGGTATCGAACGCGTCGAGAATCAAGCGAGCTTTGCCCAGGACCGAAGACATTTCCGTGCCTGCCTGCTGGACCGCCGCGTCGAGAGGGCCGACCGGTACGATTCCACCCGGTTCTCGTGCCGCTGTAGTCAAGGATGCCTCCTGATGGGTCCGGCGAGCGGAGTGTCGATACGGCCGTCCGGAGCTGCGGCCCGCTCGCCTGATAGCGCAACGCTACGGGATTGCCGTCGAGAGAGGCACGTCACACGGTCCGGTCAGTGGACCGGTTCCACAGTGTTTACATCCGGCCACGTGATCTCGGCGGAGGCCAAAAAGTCCCGCACCACGGAGGCCACCGCCGATGCCTCGCGCTCGAGCAGGGCGACCGTGCCGTTGTCGACCACAGCACGGCGGACGGAGCGAGCTGCCACCAACCGATCGCTCAGAACGGGAAGGTTGGGCATCGAGAACGGATCCTTTTCCGCACCGATCAACAGCACGGGGGCGGTTACCGCACCGATGCGGTCCTCCATCCGGTACCGGGCACACGCTCGATGTCCCTCGGCCGGATCGACACCGAATGCGAGCGCGTCGCGTATGAACCGGTCCAGCAGACCGGCGACCGGCGCCGGATAGTACGGCCGGCGCAAATCCCAGAGGGTGCGCAGATGAGTGCCGCTCTCGTTCCGCTCCGCGCGATCCACCCCTCCCGCGGCCGCATGATTCCCACGATATCGCTCATCGGTCCATGGACAAGACGACAGTAGCAGTGCGACGACGCGCTCGCCGGCGGTGACGGCCATCTCCAGAGCCACCGCCGCGCCGGTGTGATGTCCCAGAACAGCGGCGTGTTGGACGCCGAGTGCGTCCAGCAACTCACACGCCCCGCGGGCGTACAGTTCGATGGTCTGCGGGGCCGGCAGTTTCGCACTCGCACCGAAACCCACCATATCCATTGCGAGCACGCGATATTCGCCCGCGAGCAGAGGCATCAATTCCCGGAATTCGTCCCAGGAGCGGGGAGTCTGATGGAGCAGCAGAAGGGTGGGGCCCTCCCCCTGCTCGGCATAGTGCAGCTGACCGAACGACGTATCGGCGTAGCCGAAGCGGAGTTCCGTGCCCATCAGTACGCCGCCACCATCGGCGTATCGACGCCGATCGCATCGATCTTCGCGGCGCCACCCGGATTGCCCACCGGCTCGGTACGGGTCGGCAGAATGTCCAGGAAGAACCTCTTGTTGTCCTCCTTGAACTCGGGCGCGGCCTTGCGGTCCACCGTGATCGCCTCGACCGGGCATGCCAATTCGCACGCACCGCAGTCGATGCACTCGTTCGGATTGATGTACAGCTTGCGGTCGCCCTCGTAGATGCAATCGACCGGGCACTCCTCCATGCACGAGCGATCGGTGTAGTCGATACAGGCTTCGCCAATCACGAATGCCATTGTCAGCCCTCCTGTTCGGTTGAATGCCCGGGGAAGATCTCGGCGTCCGGATCGAGGACGGCCGCAGCGTTGTTGACCGCGGTGGCGGCCTCGCCGAACCCAACCGCGATGAGCCGTACTTTCCCCGGATAGTCGGTGATGTCGCCGGCCGCGTAGACGCGGTCGACGTTGGTCTGCATTCGGGTATTCACGACGATGTGCCGGGAATCGATCTCGAGCCCCCATTCGGTCAGCGGCCCCAGGTCCGCGGTGAAACCCAATGCGGCGATGACGGATTGCGCGGGAAGAGTTGTCGTCGACTTGTCCGCTCTGTGCGCGACATCCACTTCGGCAATCCAGCCGTTGCCGCGGACGGACGAGATGTCGGCATTGACCAGCACCCGCACCGAGCTGTCGTACACCTTTGCCACTGTCGATTTGTGCGCCCGGAACTTGTCGCGGCGATGAACCAGCGTCACGGAGTTGGCAATCGGCTCGAGATGCATCGCCCAATCGAACGCGCTGTCACCTCCGCCCACGATGACGACGTCCTTTCCCGCGTGTTCCGACAGGTCGGGAACGAAATAGCTCAGACCCCGGCCGAGAAAATCGAGCCCCTTCGTCAACGGACGTGGCGTGAAGGTCCCGATCCCACCGGTGACGATGACCGCGCCCGCGGTGATTCTGCGGCCCGCATCGGTCGCGACAACCGCGTTACCGAAGGCGTCGTGTGTCAGCCCCAGCGCCTGCTCCCCCATCAGATAGATCGGATCGAACGGCGCAGCCTGCGCGAGCAGTCCGTCGATCAGGTCGCGGCCTTTGATCGCGGGAAATCCCGCGATGTCGAGGATGGCCTTCTCGGGATACATCGCGCTCACCTGGCCGCCCGGTTCGGCGAGCGCATCTATCACAGCGACGCGCAGACCGCGAAAACCCGCGTAGTACGCGCCGTAGAGTCCCGCCGGGCCGGCGCCGACGATGAGAATATCGACGTCGAGTTCGGCGCCGGATGCGATGGACGATGTGTTCACGAGGGAAACGCTAATCCTGCTGTGGCCCTTGATAAATGAACTCGGTCCGGTCAATGGACCGGTTCCGATTCCCCTACGCGCGAAACGGGCCCGGCGGCCACCGGAAGTGGTCGCCGGGCCCGTGGGCCGGTAGTCGCCGATGACATCTCGGCGCGGAAGATCCGCGGTTCTCCGGCCGCAATCCTTTCCGCCTATTTGACGCCGTACCGGGAAAGGAATTTCGCCGACAGCACCCGCAGGACCCGGTCGAAGGCGAAACCCATGATGCCCAGCACGATGATGCCGACGAACGTCCAGTCGATCCGGCCGTAGTTGCGGGCCTGCCAGATCATCGACCCGATACCGCGATCGGCGGCGACGATTTCCGCGGAGACGATGGTCAGAAAGCTGTTGCCCATCGCCAGCCGGGCTCCGGTGACGATGCCGGGAACAGCCGACGGCAGCACGACCGTCTTCATCAACTGCAGCCGGTTCGCGCCCAGGTTGGTTGCGGCTTGCAGTTTGTTCTCGGCAATCGAGACCGTGGCCGCGATCGTGCTCACCGTGACGATGAAGACAGAGGTGTAGAAGATCAGCACGACCTTGGATGTCTCGCCGATACCGAACCAGACCACCGCCAGCGTCACGAAGGCGATGGGCGGGATGAAGCGGAAGAACTCGATGTACGGATCCAGCAACTGTCGCACGAGGTCGACGCGCCCCATGAGAATTCCGATCGGGGCGCCGATCACGACGCCGAGGCTCCAGCCGAGCAGAATTCGTTGCGCCGAAGCGGAAATCGACGTCCACAGCACACCACGCTGCGCGAGTTCGACCGCCGCCGACCACACCTCCACCGGCGACGCGATGGTCGTCGGCCCGTACCACCACGCGAGGAAGGACCAGACGGCCAGCCCCAGCACCCCCGAGGCCACCCACAGCAGCGCGGTGCGCGTCACCCGTCCCGCCGCCGCGAGCGATTTCCCCTGTGTCCGTTTTGAATTCGCGTTTCCGGCCGGTGCGGCCGGACTCTGCACAATGGCGGTCATAGCTCGTCCTCTTCGATACCTTGGTTCCGCAACGACGCCACGACCTCGGCTCGGATGTCGTCGCGCAGCTGTTCGTACAGATCGATCACGTCCGGATGGGCGCGATCGCGGGGACGGGGCGCATCGACCTGGTAGATGCTCTTGATGCGCGCCCTCGGTCCGGCGGACATGACCACCACACGATCGGCCAGCGTCAACGCCTCGTCGATGTCATGGGTGACGAAGACGACGGTGCAGCCGGTGTGCCGCCAGATCTTGTCCAGCTCGACCTGCAGAACCTGCCGGGTCTGCGCGTCGAGTGCGCCGAACGGCTCGTCCATCAGGACCAGCGACGGCTGATTGGCCAGCACACGGGCGATTTGGACGCGCTGTCGCATCCCGCCCGACAACTGGGACGGGTATTTGTCTCCCGAATGGGGAAGGCCGACCATTGCCAGATATTCGGCCGCGATCCGCGTCTGCTCGGCCTTGTTCGCGCCGCGCATACGGGGTCCATAGGAGACGTTCTGACGTACGGTCATCCATTCGAAAAGGGCTTCCGAACTCTGGAAGACCATTCCCGCATGGGCGTTGCTCCCTTTCACCGCCGTACCGTCACAGTAGATGTCACCAGCGGTGGGTTCGACGAACCCCGCCATGGAGGACAACAGCGTCGACTTCCCGCAACCGCTGGGGCCGAGGAGGCAGACGAATTCCCCTTCCGCCACCGTGAGATCGATGTCCGAAACGATATCGGCGGCGCCGAAACTGATTCCTAGACCGTGGATTTCGACGGAGACGCCGTTGATTGCAGTAATACTCATTGCGCACTCTTCTTGTACCAGTCGGCGAGCATCGCCGAACGAAGATCCGGTTGCTCGGTGAGCGCACCGAGCTTCTTGTAGAAGTCGACGACCGACTGTGCCGCGGCGATATCGTCGGTGGTCAGATTCTTCACACCGAAGTCGATGTCGCGAATTGCGGTGATGGTCTGGTCCTCGGCGACGTTCACCGCCGACTTGGTTGCCGCCGCCGCGGCCGCGGGATCCGATTCGACCAGCTGCGTGGCCTTGTCGAGAACCCGGGCCACCGTCAGCGCATCGTTCTCGTGCCCGGCGAGCCACGGCTGTGTCGTGATCGCCCAGTGGTGGTAGAGCCAGTTGTAGTCCCCGGTTCTGGCAACGACGTGCCCGATACCCTGGCGCAGCGCCGCCGTGGGCCACGGCTCCCACAGCACGTAGCCGTCGATGTCGCCCCGGCCGAGTAGCGCGGGCATGTCGGTCGGAGTGGCTTTGATCATCTTCACCGATTCCGGCCGGACGCCGTGCGCTTCGAGATATTTCTCGGTGGAGATCTGCCCCAAACCGGGAACGATGCCGAACTTCTGTCCCGCGGCCGGCGCCTCGAGTCCGTTGCGCAGAACGACTTTGATGTAGTCGCCGGAGGCTTCGTAGGAATACATCGCCCGAAGCGACGGGTTCTGACGCAATTGCGCGATCGTGGTGGTGTCGGAGCTTCCCGCTAGTTGCACCTGTCCGCTCGACAGCGCATCGACAGCCTCCCCCCCACTACCGAATTGGACCAGGTGCACGTCCAGCCCGGCCTCCTTGAAAAGCCCTTTCTGGTCTGCGACGAAGAACGGAGCATAGGACGCATCGATGCCTACCGCGATGCGGAGCTGACCGCCCGCCGAACCTGCGGCGCCATGCGTCGCCGGTCGGCTGCACGCGCCGACTGACATCGTGACGAGTACTGCCGCCAGGAGGGCAGTGCTTCTGATTCGAGATCGCCAGGCCATATAGGGACGCACCTTCGCTGTGTGATCTGGGCCGCATTCCTGCGGAGGGTGTGAGCAACATAGCCATCTCCGAACCGGCCTGAGAATCATCTCGGTCCGCCGAACGGACCCGTTCGGAAGGCGTTTCCCGAGCGCAACAAACGACGGCAGAACCCGGGATCTCGGGACATCTCGGCGCAACATTTTCTCGGCGCCGGCAGTGCGCCGAACGCACGGCGGGCCGGGCACGCACCGAATGCGTGACCGGCCCGCCGTTTACGGGGACTGTCGACTCAGGCCGACGCCTCGGCCTTGACCTTCGCCGACGCCTCGGCCAGGAATTCCAAACTCAGCGGGTTGTACCGCGCGGCCTGTTCGTGCTGCGGCCAGTGCCCGCACTCCGGGTAGAGCTGCAGGCGCGCGCCGGGGATGTCCTCGGCCAGTTTTTTGGCTTCCGGAACGTCTCCGAACGGGTTTTCGTGGCCCCAGACGACCAGGGTGGGCGCCTGGATCCGGGCGAGCCGCTCCGGCCGCAACAGGTTGCGCTGCCGAATCTCCATCTCCTGCAGGGACAACAGATTGTGGATGTTGGCGACGAAATCGGGCTGGTGATAGATCCGGTGACGTACTTCGACGAGTTCCTCGGTGGCGTTGACCGGGTCGTGCATCAACAACCGTAGCCGGGCGCGGGTCAGCTCGATATCGTCGCTGCGCACCGCATCGAGAGTGGACGTCTTGATCCGTTCCATCACCACAGGATTCGCGACCGTGCCGCCTGCGGCGAGCAGCTGCAGCGACAGCACCCGCTCGGGCAGTTCGCTCGCGAGGTGGGCCGCGACCCAGCCACCGAGCGATTCGCCCACCAGATGTGCCCGCTGGATCCCCACGGCGTCGAGGTAGTCGACCAGGTGGGCCACGTAGCGCGGGATCTCGTAGGGGTAGTCCGGCTTGCCGGTGTAGCCGTGCCCGAGCATATCGATGGCGTGGCATTCGTAGTGGGGCGCGTGCGCTGGGATGTTGCGTGCGAACGCCTCGAGGTGGCCGCTGGTGCCGTGCAGGAACACGACCGCTTCCTCCCCCGCGCCGGACCGCAGTGCTCGGGTGGGCACGCCGTTCGCATCGACGGTGGTGAGGCTGAAGTCGAGTCCGGTCAGTTCGTTCCAGATTGTCATGATCGTGTCCTTCGTGACGATGAATCGGCGTGGTCAGGGTCGAGAACCGCGACACCCATTCCGGTGAGCCACTCCGGAATTGCCTCGTAGGCAAGGCGTTCGGCGGGGATGTAGTCCAGGATCGCGGCCATCATGAGCCAGGTGCGCAACTCCTGCGCGCCGTTACCGGCCGCTTCTTCGACGTAGCTCGTGGTGTACTCGGCCAGTTCCGCCGCCTTGCCGGCCGCGAAGAGGTCGAGGAGGCGATCATCGAACTCCGGCGTGATGGCAGCCTCCGCGGCGCGGATGATCTCGCGGCGTCGTACGTCGTAGTCGGACCAGTTTTCCCGCCCGTCCAGCCACGCGCGGACCATGAAGTCCTCGTCCGCGCCGTGCGGGTCGCGCCAGTCCGGCCAGGGCAGGCGATGGGAGAGTCCACCGGAGGCGATGACGACGACTCGCTTGTCGGAGGGAAAGCCCTCGACCGCCGCGCGGATCGCATCGGCCAGTTCGGCGCACCGCCGAAAAGTCGGCAGCGGTGGCGCGAAGACGTTGACCACGAGCGGCACGACGGGGATGTGGATTCCGTCGAGCAGATATTGAATGGCATGGGACTGGCCGTGATCGATCTGCAACCGCGCCGAGTACGCCAGATCGAAACGCCCGCTTTCGATCACCGTATTCGCCATGTGGCGCGCGAACTCGACATCGACCGGCTGCGGCCCCTTCGGCGTACCCGATTCACCGCTCGAAATACATTCCCCCACACCGAGAGTGAAGGCCGGGATCAGATCCAGCCAGAACCCGCGGAAGTGGTTGGAGCCGATGATCAGCGCGACATCGGGCTTCGCGGCCGCGATTCGGTCCCGCGCGGCGAAGAGCGCGTCCCGAAACCGTTCGGCTTCGGCCTTGTGCGTGGTTTGTTCCCAATGGGTGTTCATCAGGGTGCTGTGCGAGGCTCCGATACCCAGCACGATTCTCGCCATCAGGCAATCCCTACTTCCTCGAGGCTGTGGGTGACCGTGTCGAGCGCGACACGAACGAGGTATCTGGTGAGCTTCTCCGCTTCCCGCAGGTCGACGGTGTTCATGCCCATGGCGAAGTCGACGTCGAACGGGGCGTCGGCGACCTTGGGCATGCCGACCCGCACGGTGGGGATCCCGCGACCCCGTAGGATGTTCGCGTCGGTCGCGCCACTCGCGTCGCGAAACTCCCGGTGTGGAGCGGCCTCGGCCGCTTCCCATGCTTCGACAGCCTTGCGGCTCAGCCACATTCGCGGATCCGAGGCCTCTCCGGGGATCGCCAGGATCTGCTCCACATCGACCCGGATTTGCAGGTCGGCGGCAATCCTGCGCACCGCTTGGACGATTTCGCGTTTGGCGGCAGTGGGTGTGGTGCGCGGGCTGAGCCGCAGGTCGGCCATCATGCGGACGCACGCCGGAGTGAACGACGCGGTGCGCTCCCAGCCGCCGCGGATGTTGGCGACCATCCCCTGTGGCCGGACCAGACCATCGTCGTGCGCCTGCGAGTAGTGGGGAAACCACTCCTCGAGCAGGTTGGCGACCTCCCCGGCGAGCGCCACCGGGTTCCGATAGGGCAGCCGATGCCGGGAGCCCACGTAGGTGTGGCTTCCGTGCACCGTGATCTCGAACCACGCGAGCCCGACCTCTTCCCAGGACACCGTCCACCCGGGCTTCGCGATGAGCGCGAAATCCGCCCACACTCCCTGTTCGAGCAGGAAGGAGCAGCCGACTCCCTGTCCGGTGTTGCGGCGCGAATTGCCCACGCCGGGGCGGGCATTGGTCGGCATTCCGCCGGCGCCGAAACCCACCAGCAGGTCCCCGGTGAGCGGTACTCCGGCGGAGCGGATAGCCTCCGCCGCGGCCAGGATGCAGGCGGTGTGCCCCTTGGGGTTGGAGGCGCCGAGCCCGACTACGTAGTCGTCGACGGTCGTGGCGTGGGCGACCATGTCGGCGCGCAGCGATTCTCCTGCCCACGGCAGATCCTCGTCGGGGCTGCCGGTGGTCACCGTATCGATCGGCGCGTACAGCAGCAGGTCCGGTCCGGTGCCGTCACCCCGCAACCGGCCCCACGCATTGGCCTGCCGATCATCGAGGTACATCGTGTGGGACTCGATATCGGCCGCCGCCAACGTCGCGGTGATATGCCGGGCGAGCGGAGCTTCGTCGCCGGTGGGGCTCGGAATGTCGATCAGCCCGGACAGCAACTCGCACAGGCGTTTCCGGTTCACCCGCGCGCAGGCCGCTTCGACCCACCGGCGCCGCTGTGCGTCCAGCCCGGCCAGCGCATCGGCTTCCGCGATCGTCATCGACGGACCTGGTGTACCTGTGTGTTGCTGTGTCGCGCGAGGAACCTCCACGCGGCGGGCGCACCGGCGACGGCCGCGCCGCCCGCGGCGAATGCGATCAGTGTCTTGAACATGTGCCTCTCCTACTCACCGGACGAAACGGTCTGCGCGGACGCCGCCGCGCCGTTGCGGGCCGCCGGCGCCCGGCGCTCCCGCGTCTTGGCAACCGGCTGTTTGACGAAGTCGACTGCTGCCGTGAGCTTTTCGGCATACTCCTCTTCCGCGAGATTGCGCCACGCGGTCAGTGAGACATCGGGCCGGTACAGCTTCTCCGGCGGTGCGTCGGTGACCTCGACCATCCACGCGTCCTGCCCGGAGAACTGGCCGTGGAACAGCCACCGGATCGCGCCGAGATACTTCGCGTAGAAGCCGAGTTTCCGGATTCCGGACACGAAATTCACCATCAAGCCGACGTACTGGTGACGTCCGTCGTCGACCGGTACGTAGAACTCGTAGTGGATGAAGTTGGGGTAGGCGATCCGCAGTACACCGGGCATGGACAGGGATGCGAACCCGGGGAACTTCTGCGCCGCGATGACGGGATTCACTTCCAGACCGGCGCCGACGTTGCCGATCTGCGAGACCTGCGACTCGTCCGGCCGCTTCTTCCACCACCGCTTGTTGGTCCATCTCCCGACTTCGGGAAAATCGGCCTCCCAGTACACCTCGTCCTGGACGCGGTAGATCCACCGCCCGTCGGGCACGATGCGGGTGACGTTCCAGGTGGGCATCGGCTTGAACAATCGCCACAGCGCCGTGCGGTGCAGATACTTCGCGTGCCCCTCGTCGAAACCGTTCTCGCAGGCGAAACGCCAATCGCCCGCACGCGCCTGGATGCGGCCGCCGACGACCCCGTCGTTCTCCACGAGCTCACGCGGCAATTGCTCGTCGAGGGGCGGCGCCGGCTCGCGGGTGACGGGGATGTACACCCAGACCAGGCCCAGCCGTTCCTCGACCGCGTACGTCTGTACTTCGAGTTTCCCGCAGATCTTGGAATCGGGACCGTCGGTGATGACCGCGACGAGCTTGCCGTCGGTCAGGCGATAGGTCCATCCGTGGTACGGGCAGCTGACCGTACCGGGGAATTGCTGATCGCCTTCCGACAGGGGCACTCCCCGGTGGGGGCAGCGGTCGTGCAGTGCGTAGACCTTGCCACCGTCGCGGATGAGGGCGAGCTTCTCGCCGCAGATCGTGTAACTCGCGGGCTTCGCGGTGATGTGGCTGGACCAGGTGACGGGGTACCAGTAGCCGCGGTAGCCGCGTCCGGCCGCGTTGTACTTGGGCCAGGCCGTCCAGTCCTGCCTGCCGGCCGCGCGCGGCCGCTCCGGCACCTCCTGCGTGACCTTCGGCGCCTCGACACCAGTCATGTGAAGTCCTCTCGAGACGAGCTGATTGATACTGCCGATCCTGAGTCAGGAACGGCTGGGCGCCAATGGATTCGGTCTGCTCAGCGAACCGGGTTCACAGTGCCGGGCCACCACGGCCTCACCCTCGGCGCACAGCACGCCGTCGGCGGTGTGCTCCGCCAATTCGAGCGTCACGAATCCGTCGGCGATCTCACGGACCACACCGGTCACGACGAGCTCGGACCCCACGTACGCCGGCGCACGATTGCGCCATCCGACCGAGACCACACCCCCGGGTCCACCCGCGAATTCGGCTGCCGCGCGGTGGAAGAGCGCACCGTGGAGCTGGGCCATCACGACGGGTCCGGCCAGACCCTCGATCTCGGCGTATAGCGGGTCGTAATGGATGCGGTGCGCGTTGTGCGTAGCGGCACCGAAACGCAGCAGTCGCACGGGGTCGGCCCGCAGGACGACCGGACCGATGTCCTGTCCGACTTCGACGTCGCCACTCGGCCCGGCCGTCATCGGACGATGAACCTTTCGGTGACGGTGGCGAGGTCTCCGGCCCGCGCGGCTCGATAGACCTTGGACACCGTGAGCAGCAGGAATTCCTTACCAGGGCGTCCTTTCCGGTCCACGGCATCGAGGGTGCGTCGCAGCTCGATCGGATCGCCGAGCGGCACTTCCCGATGAAAGGCGATGCTCTGCCCACCGGCCATCAGATTCACGGCCAGTCCGTCCGTACCCGGAACCTCGTCGCGGAACATGCCGTCCTCCCGGTAGTCGGCATCGACGCCGCCGTCGGGCCCCCGCAGCAAACTGGGCAGATACAGGGGATGCACGCGGAAGCCGTCGGTATCGGGATCGAGCAGGCGAGGATCGCGTTCACCGCAGGCATGCGCGAACGCGACCGTCTCCGCTGCGCGTAACTGGCCGAGCGCACGATGCTCGGCGGTGCCGACGAGGGCGCGGGCCCGTGCCTCGGCCGTTCGCAAATCTGGTCGCATGTGCGCAAGCTAGCTCCGCGCGCGGGCACCCGACCACAGGCCGGGACCGCCCAACGGACCCGGATCCTTCACACCGCTCGCGAAATGACGTCAGCTGAGCCCATGGCCCAACCACCGAACAGTTTGTACGCCGACGCGGCGGGCGTGAAATTCCACTACCACGACCTCGGCGCCGGCAGTCCCACCGTCTTCCTCCACGGCGGCGGACCCGGATGCACCGCGTGGTCCGACTTCGGTCCCGTCGCACCGCTGTTCGCGCGCGATCGCCGCGCGATACTGGTCGACATCCTCCAGTACGGCCGGTCCGAGAAGTGCACCATCAGCGGCCCGATGTGGGATTTCCACGCGGCGAAGATCGTCGCGCTCATGGACGAGTTGAACGTCGACCGCGCCGACTTCGTCTGCAACTCCTGGGGCGGGACGATCGCCCTGAATCTCGCTGCGAAGTATCCCGACCGGGTGCGCGCGTTGGTGGTCACGGGCAGCATGCCGGTGTTCTACGGACCGCTGGCGCCGCTGCCCGAAAACGGTCATCGTGGCCGGACGGCACGCGACGTCTACTACGGCGGGGAAGGGCCCACCCGGGAGAAGATGCGGCAGCTGATCACCCGTCTGGAGTGGTTCGACGCGGACAAGCTTCCGCAGGAAACCCTCGACATGCGCTACGAGCAGAGTCTCGACCCGGAGGAAATGGCACTCGCGGCAGCGTCGGACAACCCGCGCGGCGACTGGCAGGACCTCACCGCGGAACTGGGGATGATCACAGCGCCGGTGCTGTTCGCGTGGGGCATGCACGACGCGTTTCTCACCCCGGACTACCCGTTGATGCTCGCGAGGATGATCGAGCACGGCCATCTCTACGTGATGGACAAGGCCTCCCACCACCTTCAGGAAGAACGGCCGTACGACTTCTACTCCGTGGTGAGCGGCTTCCTTGACCAGCAGCATTCGTGACGCCGGGCGGGTTTCCCCAGGGGAAGGCGCAGGCCGGACGCGGCTCGTCCTGATCCTGGGGTTGCTCACCGCACTCGGACCGTTCACCGTCGACATGTATCTGCCTGCGCTGCCGACTATCACGAGGCACTTCCATACCACCGATACCGCCGTTCAGCTCACCTTGACGGGTACGTTGACGGGTCTGGCGATCGGCCAACTGGTCGCGGGGCCGTTGTCCGACATCTACGGGCGGCGAAAGCCGCTCGTCGCAGGCACTTTCCTGCACGTCTCGGCATCGGTGGCATGCTTCTTCGCTCCCTCCATCGCGGCGCTCGGAGCCTTCCGAACGCTCCAGGGTCTGGGTGCGGCCGCGACCGGTGTCATCGCGATGGCCGTCGTGCGCGACCTGTTCACCGGTCGTGCCGCGGCGGTCGTGCTGTCCCGGTTGATGCTCGTCATGGGGGTCGCCCCGATTCTGGCCCCGTCGGTCGGCGGCCTCGTTTCCGGCGCGATCTCATGGCAAGGGGTGTTCCTCGTACTCGCCGTCCTCGGCGCGGGAATGATGGCACTGGGCGGGTGCGCGCTGCCGGAGACCCTGCCGCCCGACGCACGCGCCGGACGCGGAATCTCCCAGGTGCTCAACGGATACGGCCGATTGATCCGCGATCCCCAGTTCGTCGTCTTGGTGCTGGTGTGCGGCTTGGGGCGCTCGGTTCTGTGGGCATACATCGCCGGCTCGTCCTTCGTGATGCAGGGCCAGTTCGGGCTCAGCTCGGTGTCCTACGGGTTCGCCTTCGCCGCGGGCGGGGTCGCGTTGATCGGAGCGTCTCAAGTGAACGTCGCCCTGCTGACGCGCTGGTCCCCGCTGCGCATCAGCCTGGTCTCGCTTCTGGTCAGCACGATCGTCGGCGGTGGATTCGTCGTGCTGTCGGCGTTGCGGGCCGGTGGATTTCCCGGCTTCGCCGTCCCGGTCCTGGTTCTGCTCTTCGCCACCGGGTTCGTCATGCCGAACGCGCCCGCGCTGGCGTTGTCCCGCCACGGCGGGGTCGCGGGGACGGCTGCTGCCACGGTCGGTTTCGCGCAGTTCGGTGCGGCGGGCGTGGTCGCACCCATCGTCGGGCTGCTGGGGAACACAAGCCTCGCGGTGGCGATCACCATGACCGCGGCCGCGACGCTCGCGTTCACCGTCCTCGCCCTGATGAGCATCTCGCGGCGCGAGCGCCCGCGAGCCCGCGGTCAGGATGGGCAGAACGTGGTCCGCTCGGGCCCGGTTTGGGCTACCGAACCCGCCCACCCGGTCGCGCGATACCACGCACCGACAGACCGCTGTCGGCGGTGACGAGGGAACCGCCATCGGTGCAGCGAGGTCAGCCGGATCCGCCCCAAGGGCCTCGAGTCGAAAACTCCTGCCAGCGACGATGTTCCCTTCTCGGAGGGCTCTGGACTCCACGAAACCGGGGGAACATCAAGCTCTCCGAAAGCGGGGTAGCCTCGGGCTGCCGAACGAGTGCAACGCCGCTACTCGCCCGACAACCGTTGCAAAGCACGGGATTTCAGCGTCCTGGCTGTTGTGTCTCTGCAGGAACGATCGGAGCGTTCATGGTCTGGAAGTACTGGAACAACGCACCGACCGTGATCGGACCACCGACGAGCAGGGTGCCGCCGATGGCGCCGATCGAACCGAACAGCACAGCACCGCCCACGCAACCCGCAATTGGCCCCGCTCCGAGCAACCAGGCCACGGGCGTCGTTGCGGCGGTCCCGACTACAAGACCCGCGACGCATCCGATGCCGGCGCCGACGATCGTCCCGATCATTCCGCTCAACATTGACGCTACAGTGACTTGCTGGACGAGCGTTCCGAGTGCATCGGCGGAACGCGCATCGGGGCTCGGGTACGTCGCTGCAACGTGCTCCAACGCATCGTCGATGGGTAGCACATCGGCACGCGGAACATCAGGCGACGGCACAGCCGCAGTAGGATCCACGCTCGGGGTCAGCACCACCGTCCGATCGGTGACAACGGCTGAAATACGGTGTTCGAGGTTATTCATTCTGTAGGTGAGCGGTATCGCGGCGACCTCATTACCTTCTGGGTCGAGAACATCGAGTCTTTCACCACGAACTGCGAGACTCCCGACGTCGGTCGAGAAGAACACCGACTGATCACGGATCTGTGCGGTGTAATTGATTTCCGGAGCGACTGGCGAACCGGCAGTTCGGTCCGCGTTCGCGACGTTGGTTGCGCACATCAGCGCTGCCACTGCCAGTGTTGCCGTTCCGATACCCCTCCGCGCGCCGATTCGCAGCGACCTACGGGCGCAGTTGGATGACGCAGAGCCTGAAATGTGAAGCATGTTCCTCATCTGAACTCCTTGAATTTTGAAGGCCCGACTCGTCGAATCGGGTGACTAGAGTGCGACAAAACCAATGCAAAATGGGAGTAAATTGGACGTCAAGGTCACCGATGCCGCCTCGACGACAGCAGAAGACCTGACGAACTACGATATGACTCTTCAAAACAGAAGCCACACGAAGAAGGCATTACTTAAATGAGCTAATCTCGAACAGCTCCGCCGGCACTCGATACTCTCCCGCACGTTTGCAGGCCGAGCGATCCAGGCAACGAATCGCCCTCCAGAAGGAGGGATTACCGGGCTTGCATGACCAATACTCTGATATCTTACGTTAAATCCAGCCCTGGAACGATGAATTCGTCATAATCATGAGATTCGGCGCGACCACCGACCGCGCGTGAGAGAGTTCACGAAATCTCGTCGAAAACCGATAGGGCAGTAGCGGGCCGAATATTTCCTCCCGCAAGATTTGCGAATCGAGTGGCACGTCCAGCAGCACGCCCGGGGCGATGGTCCGGCTCTCTTCGTCGAATTCCGGTCGGCCGATAACGCGTGCGCCGCGTCGTCGAAGAGGCCGCGCAGTCGACGGAAGCCTTTCGGCCAGCGAGGCATCACCCCCGAACGCTGCGACCTCATGAGGTTCGAAGGCTTCACGCAGAATCGCGACGGTGACCGCTGATGTCGCCGGAGCCGGCTCGTTGGGACGAACGATCGCAATGTTGCCGGCTGCGAATATTGCCACCAGCGGCTTCATGACCAGGTTGAACGGAAAGTTCCACGGTCCGAACAGCAGGCATACGCCACGTGCTTCGTACTGGATGCATACCGACGACTGCCCAAGACCGGGCTCGCGCACTGCAGGCTCCATCCAGGACTCGAGATGCTCGAGCGCGTAGTCGATCGCTTTCAACGTTCCGGCGACTTCCGCGTTCATCGGCTGCCCCTCATGCACCATGAACCGCAACGCCTTCTGCTTTCACTGCCTGCCTTTGCTTTCGAGCATGGTCAAACCAGCCGGCGAGCCGATCCCGCGAATTCCGAATCCGCTGTCTGCCCAGAGACACTCGCCGGTCACCACGCGCGCTTCCGCGGAGGCCAGGTACGCGAAACCTGCTGCGTAGTCACTCGGTTCCGGAATGAAACCGAGTGGGATAACGTTTTCGGCGCCGGGGAGAACCGCATCGATCGGCTGCTGCCCGAGCGCGGCGAGGCCTTCCATCCGGGTCCGCGCGACTCCAATCGCCACCCCGTTGACCCGGACCTTGGGTGCGAGTTCCCAGGCGATCCCGCGCACGATCCCGAGGTCGGCATGCTTGGTCGAGACGTACAGCGCCCCGTCGTCCACCGCCCGGTAGCTGGCCAGCGAGCAGGAGAACACCATATTCCCGTTGGTGCGCAGCAACGCCGGGGTCGCCGCGCGTGCCCCGAGCAGGTAGCCCTTGACGTTGATCGCGTAGATCTCGTCGATCGCCGCCTCCAGCTGGTCCGCCGGGATCTCGCTGAGCAGGAGGTTGCCGGCGCCTACGCCGGCGTTGCCGATAAAAATATCGAGCTTGCCGAAGGTTTCGACGGCCTCGGCGACCGCGCGTTGATTGTCCGCGAAGTTCTCGACCGACCCGATCGTCACGTGCACGTCGGCGCCGAGGTCGGCGGCAAGAGCCTTCGCGCGGTCGATATCACGATCGAGCACTGCGACCCGCGCGCCTTCGGTAAGGAATTTTTCGACGACCGCCCGGCCTACACCGTTTGCGCCGCCGGTGACCAGCGCGACTTTATCGTTCAGGATTGCCATTTCGTTCTTCCTTTCGAGCTGTTCTTCCGCGGGGAAATGTGGTCAGGCGTGAATCGCGCCACCATTGATGTCGAGGACCGCCCCGGTGATGAACGCACCCGCGTCGGACACGAGATAGGGGATGACGCCGGCGATCTCGGCCGGGCGGCCGAGCCTGCCGACCGGAATGCGGCCGGCCAGCGACTCCTCGGTCATCTGGTCGGACGCGGCCAGGTAGTCCCGCAGATGTTCGGTGCCGATCGTGCCCGGGTTGACGACGTTGGCGGTCACCCCGGCGTGCGCTACCTCGGCGGCGAGCTGGCTGGTGAAGCCGACCAGCCCCGCTTTCGCCGCCACATACCCGATGGCGTTGCCGAGCTGCGGGGCGGACGCCACGATCGACCCGACGTTGACGATGCGTCCCCAGCCCTGCTCGATCATCGCCGGAAGCGCCGCCTGGCACAGCAGGAACGGCACAGTCAGGTTGACGGCGAGCTGGTCGTTCCACTCGTCGAGCGTCGAGCCGAGGGTGTCCATCACCCGGGTGAATCCTCCGGCGTTGTTGACCAGGATGTCCACTGTGGCCGCGGTCTCGAGCAGGTGCTCACGCCCGGGTGCGGTGGTCAGGTCGGCCGCGCACCCGCGCACCCGTCCCGGCGCTGTGGTGTCGAGCGTCTGAACCAGGTCCGCGACGCCGGCTTCACCCCGCCCGCACACGACGACGGTGGCACCGTGATCCAACAGCTCTCGCACGATCGCCGCGCCGATGCCCCGTCGTGAGCCCGTGACGATGGCGGTCCTGCCGGTGAGATCCGTCCTGCTCATGCGCGATTCACCCGGCCGCCCGGCTTGGCGATGCCGCGGATCGACAGTCCGCTGTCGACGGTGACGAGCGTGCCTGTCATGGCGACCGATTCGGTGCGCGACGCGAGCATCGTGAACACGCCGTCGTAGGCGGAGATGGGCGCGATCTCCTGGGTGGGCAGCGCCCGCTCGGTGCCGTCGAGGACCGAATCGGTCGCGACCTGGCCGAGCGAGGCGGTGGCGCGCAGCCGGGTCGGGGCGACGCCGGGCGCCACCCCGTTCACGCGGACGTCCGGCGCGAGCTCGTACGCGAGCTGGCGGATCAGCCCGTGCACGGCATGTTTCGAAGCGGTGTAGAGGGAGCCTCCCCCGGCCGCGTTCGTACTCGCGAATGATCCGGTCAGGATCACGCTGCCGCGCGTTTCGATGAGCGATTCGAGGCAGGCGCGGACACCGAGCATCGGAGCGAGCACGTTGACCCCGAACAGCTCGCCGAACGCTGCGGGCAGGTCGGCACCCCGGATGTCCTCGAGCGGCTGGGCGTTGTCGGTGATTCCGGCATTGCCGACGAAGACGTCGATCCTGCCGAATCGGTCCAACGCCGCCTGTGCCGCGCCGAGGTTGCCTTCCCACGTAGCCACATCGGCGACCATCGGAACGACGGCCGTGCCCAGCTCGCCTGGGAGGTCCTCGACCCTGTCGGAGATGTCGACGGCGAGGACCCGTGCGCCCTCGGCGACATACCGCGTGACCACCGAGCGGCCGATGCCGGCGCCGGCGCCGGTGAACACTACGACCTGGCCATCCAGTGCACCCATGATTTCTCCTTCTATCCTTGTGTTTTCGTGATCGTCGCCCGGTTCACCGGCTGCCCTCACATCAGCCGTGAGGTGAAGACCGCCGTGTGGATCGCGTCGAATGCTCGGCCCGGTGTCTTCGCCGACCCGATACGACCGGGCGCGAACAGCACTTCGAAATTCACCAGTAACTTCTGTTCTGTCGGAAATGGTTCCGTGGAAGCGACGGGGAGGCCGCTGATGATTCAGTGGACGGCCGAGGGCACTTCGGCGCCGTCGACCCGCGCGGCAGGGCCCGCGTCATCGGCCCGGCGGGTCAGCAGATAGGTCACCGTGTAGAGCGCTACCGAGAGAACAAGGACGATCAACTGTGCCGACTGCCTGGCGGTCGCCGGCACCGATGACACTTCCAGCAGCAGGATGCCGACGATCGAGGGCACGATCCAGGCGATCAGGCCCCAGCCGATGCGCGGCATGCTCTCGTCGACAACCGGGCCGAACCGCCGGTCTCGCCTGCTGACCGCGAAATGCGTCAGAACCACACCGACCCATCCGATGACGAGCACGCCCTGCCAGTTCAGCGCGGTCTGCAGATAACTGAAGACGTCGGTGAGCATCATGAGAAACACGACGACGGCGACGGCGGTCACCCAGACGAAGCGAGGCAGACGGACCGAGGTGACCGTGCTGAGGATCCGCTCGAAATTCGTGCTCGACTGGTAGTAGTTCAGGGTGTTCACCCGCGTCTGCGAGATGACGATGAACAGCAGGCCGATCCATCCCAGGCTGGCCAGAATAGCCTGCACCACACCGGTTTCCGAGGCCGGCTCGGTGGGCAGCACCAGCTGCACCAGATAGATGCCGGCGAAGCCGTTGAGGATGAACAGCAGCAGGTAGAACACCCATCCGAAGGTGACGACCTCGTGGAACCTCTCGTCCTCGCGCCGGGCGAATCGCGCAAAGTCGATCGTCGTCGGCATGGTGATGTAGATGCCCATGTAGAGCACGAAGCAGAGGATCCAGCCGGGAAACGAACGACCTTCGGGGGGAACGACTCCGGAGAAGCTGAGCCAGTGCGAGCCGTGGCCGAACTTCACGCCCGCCGCGATCAGGATGGAGACGAGACCGACGAGGTAGAACGGCAGCAGGACACCGTTGAGCTTGGCCATCCACGACTGGACGCTGCCCAGCATGAGCGGCAGCATCACGACGACGATCACGGCATACCACAGCCGGATGTCACCGTGCTTGACGTAGCTCTGGAAGGCGACCGCCAGGGTGCTCGACTCGAATATCGCGTAGTAGAGCACGGTGGCCGCAACGAGCAGGGCGGTGAACAAAGATCCCCACCGTCCGAACAGGGATTTCGTCAATAGCGTCGAATTGACGCCGTGGCGAATTCCCAGTCGTGTCATCATGATATTCGCCAGCGCGAACACCACGGTTGACAGCGCAATGGCAATCATCGCGTCGCGGGTTCCGTACAAACTGGCGGCGAGGGCGCCGTAGAACAGCCAGACCATCGCCGAGAGCAGGGACCAGTACGACATGGTGACTTGCCAGCGGCCGAGTCGGGCGTTGGGAGGCACCGGGTGCGCGCCATATTCTTTATCGGCAACGGAATGCTGCGCGTGCAGGGCCGGCATAACGCCTCCAGAATTTTCTGAAGTCCGGGTACGGATAGTAAAACCCGAAACTGTGTTCACAACTGTATACAGTGAAGAATAGCGATTGAGATTTCGATGCGGAGGGTTTTGGGCTATCGGTATATTTCTGCCGGGGGTTGCAGGTTTCGCGACATGTGGCGTGTGGATCGCGGAGCGGCTGACGCACAGGCGGGGCCACCCGCTCGGGGATGCGAGGCTGTGATGATCGCCTTGTCGGCCCCGGCCGGCCGCCGATCGGTCCGCTCGATCTGCTCTGGTACCACGTGCGGGTGCGACGCCGACCGAAACTTGGAGCCGATGGCGAGGTGACATCGCCGGTTTGGCGCGGCGTGCCACCACATCGGTGAACTGAACACATAATTGGATACACTTCTACCAGGAGTCCGTCCCTGCTGGTGACCTTTAGGATGATGCTGATGACCACCTCTGCCCGACAGATCCGCACCGGCACCACCGTGGATGCGCTGTACCGAACACTGCGGGATCGCATCATCACCGGTGCATACGCGCCGGGATGGCGGATGTCTCAGGAGCAGTTGGCCACCGAACTCGAGGTGAGCCGCACTCCCCTGCGCGAGGCACTGCAGCGACTGGAAGCCGACGGCCTCGTCGTGGCCCACGCCAACCGCGGCATGCACGTGGCCCCCCTGGTGAACTCCGAGACCGAGCAGAGTTATGCGCTGCGGCTGCTGCTCGAGCCACCGACCGTGGGCGCGATCGTCGAGCTGCTGACCGACGACGATATCGAGCAGATGCGAAACCATCTGGCGGACATGCGCACTCATCGTGCGCACAGCCGTCGCTTCCAGGATGCCCATCAGCTGTTCCACGACGTCGTGCTGGACCGGTACCCGTCGAATTTCGCCGACCTCACCCGGCAGCTGCACAACATGATCTACCGGCATCAGAGCGTCTACCTTTCGCATGCCCGCACCCCGGACGACTTCATCGACAGTGACCAGTTCTTTCTCGATGCCATCAGCAATCGCAATGCGGCCTCGGCTCGCCGGATAATGGAATTCCACCTGATCGACGCGGCACTGGGGCTGGTACTCGATGCCGATCCCGATCACCGTTTCGATTCGCTGCTCCTGGCGATGCGCGGCCGCGACATCGTGATCGAGCACGACGATCACGGCCGTGTCGAACGTCCCGCGCGGATCTACTGGGTCGATTCCGACCCGGTGCTGCCGGATTTCACCACCTCCAACCTGATCCTGATGGCGCCGCCGGAGCCGTCCGCCTGACGTCCGGCCCCAGCGCGAACCACTCAGATGGCACGTGCGGTGAAGAACGCGGAGTGGATCGCGTCGTAGACCCGGCCCGGACGCAACGCCGACCCGATCACGTGCACATCCACTCCGGCACTGCGTAATTCGTCGGCGAGCTCGTTCGACGCCGGGACCCGTCCCAGTGCCGTGACCACCGTGTCGGCAGGCAGTAATTCGTCACCGTCGGCGGCGCGTATCGCGACGCCGTCCGCCCGCACTTCGCTCACCTGCGCCCCGGTGCGGATCCGCACTCCGGCTCGTTCCAGGAACTGCGGCAGTTTCAGCACGTCGTAGATCACCTCGTCCCCGGTGAGCAGTGAATCCTGTTGCTCCACAACGGTGACCTCGGTATCGCTCATCTCCGCGATCCGCAGCGCGGTCTCACACCCCTGCAACCCACCGCCGATCACCACCACCCGTCCGTGCAGCGGCGTCTGCGCGCGCACGTACGCCGCCGGCACGTGCGACACCTCGGCGGCGATCGGAAAGTCCGGTTCACGCAACGGTGCTCCGGTGGCGACGACCACCGCGTCCACGCCACCGGCGACGAGTTCCGCGGCTGTGGCACGGGCCGGAACCACCGCGATGTCGCGGCGCCGGACCTCGTGCACGAGATGAGTCACCAAGGCCGCGATGTCCTGTTTGACCGTGGACCCCAGCGCATGGGTGAGCAAGCCGCCGAGCTCATCGGGTTCGAACAGCCGCACCTCGTGCCCGCGGTCGCTCAGCACCGCCGCACTGCGCAGGCCGGCCGGTCCTCCGCCCACGACGGCGACCGATTTCCTGGTGCCGGACACGGTGATCGGGAACCGGCCCTCCTCGGTCACCGACGGGTTCACGGTGCAGCCGACCGAACGCCCCTTGTCGACGCCGCGATGCAGGCAGCCGTCGTTGCAGCGGATGCAGGGCACGATCTCGAGCGTCCGGCCCGCCTGCGCCTTGCGCGTCCAGTCGGGGTCGGCGAGCATCGCGCGGCCCAGTGACACGAAATCCGCGGAGCCGGAGGCGATGACGTCGTTCGCGACCTCCGGGGAGACCAGCGAACCCGAACCGATCACCGGGATCGACAGCTCGGGCCGGAATTTCTCCCAGCCCCAGCGGTGCGGTGCGCGAGTATTGAACCAGGGACTGACCTCCCATTCCATCGTGGCGTGGTGCCCACCGGAGGCATGGATGACATCTACGCCGTGCGCCTCCAGCAGCCGGCACAGCTCCACGGTCTCCTCGATCGGAATACCGTCGGATTCGTAGTCGGTGACCGAGACGCGCACACTCAGTGGAAAGTCGCGCGGCACCGCGGCGCGGATGGCGTCGATGATCCGGATCAGGATCCGGGAACGATTGGCGAAACTGCCGCCGTAGTCGTCGGTACGTGAATTGGTATGCGGAGAAAGAAAATTCGTGATCAGATACCCGTGTCCGGCATGCACCTCGACCAGATCGAAGCGTGCCTTCCAGGCTCGCAGTGCCGCCTGCGCGAACGCCGTGACGATATCGTCGATCTCGGCGACCGTCACCGGCTGCGGAACGACTCCGGCCACCGCCTCGACGTAGTCCCAGGAACTGTCGGTAGCCGATTTGATCGGTGCCGTGCCGAGAAATTTCTGGCGCCCGCCGTGGGCCAATTGCAGGCCGATCTTGGCGCCGGTGGCATGCACCTCGTCGACGAGCCAACCCCATCCGGCGATGTGCTCGTGCCGGCTCATACCGGGTTGGTTATGGATCGCTTTGCTGGCATCGTCGTCGACGTAGGTGTATTCGGTCATGATCAGCCCGACACCACCCTCACCGAGACGGCGGTAGTGGTCGACCATGCGTTGGCTGATCGTGCCGTCCATATTGGCGGTAGCGCTGCTGTTCGGTGATTTCACTACGCGATTGCGTAGCTCGACCGGGCCGATGCGGCCGGGCCGGAAAAGAGCATCGAAGCTCATGGGAATCTCGATTCGTGAAGGGGCCGAAGGAATTCGAGAGACGGAAGCTCGGGGAATTCGAGATCTACGGGGCGAGCAGCGCCCCCGCGCGCGGGACGATCGGATCGAGGTCGAGGCTGCGCAGCAAGCGCCACGTGGTCGCCGCGGCGGCCGACAGCACCGGGATGTCGAACTGCCGCTGCAGCTCGTCGAGGATCGGCAGCGACGGCATCTGCACACAGGCGCTGATGACCAGGGCTTCCGCGTCGGAGGTGTCGACAGTGCGGGCGTGTTCGAGCAGATTGCGCGGATCGAGGCGACCGACGGCCAGATTGTCGGCGACCTCGAGACTCAGCGAATCCACCACCTCGAAGCCCTCGTGCTCGATGTAGTCGCACACCGTCGCGGTGAGCGGCTTCATGTACGGCGTGACGACGGCGATCTTGCGCACCGTCAGATGTGCCAGCGCCTCGGTCAGCGCCCCCGCGGAGGACAGCACCGGAATGGCTTCGCCGCTTTCCTCTTTCGCGATCTGCGCCAGTTTGGACTCCGAGACCGTGTGGTAGCCGCGGCTCTGCGCCATGATCGCCACCAGGCAGGCGTAGGCCATCGCGTCGACGCGGGCGTCGGCGAGTTCGGCGGCGCAGCGCAGCGAATCGCAGTCCATCTGCGTCAACTGCTCCGGCGTCACGTGCTGCATGCGCATGCGCGAGGAATGGAAGGTGAACTGTTCCTCGGGCCGCACCTCGGCGCGCGCCCGCAGCATGGCCGGAATCTCCGTTTCCATGGTGGTGTTGGAGCTGGGCACGATCATGCCCACTCGTTTCGTCGTCATCGACTGGCTACCTTCGTCATCGAGTGGTGAAAGGGTCATTCGTCGGCCGAGCCCAGTCCCTCGGCGATCAGCCGGGTGAAGAACTCGGGTGCCTGCCCGGCGACGACCTCGAGGGCCATGGCATCGAGCAGGATGTGCGCGCCGGTACGCGGGACGTGGATCTCGAGGCGTTCGCCGTTGCGGGTCCACACCTTCCGGAATCGGACACCGGTGAATTCGTTACCGACTCCGGACCATTCGCCGGCCCGGACCACTCCGGTCGGCAGATCGCGGGCATCCGGCTCGCTCATCGCGCCACCTCCGCGCCGCGGCCCGCGAGAGGCAGGACGCGTGGAGCGGCGTCGTACTCGCCGGCGCCGCGGCGACCGGCGAGTACGGGCAGGCCGGCGCGGGCCCGGGTGACGGCTTCGAGATCGAGTTCGACCACCCGCACCGCCTCCGGATCCTCCCCCAGATCCGCGAGGACCTCGCCCCATGGCGACACCACGAGCGCATGCCCGAAGGTGGCGAACGCGTCCGCGAACTCGGGGTCCGGCGAATGCACGGTCGCCGGCGCGACCACATAGGCCAGATTCTCGATCGCCCGCGCGCGCAGCAGGGTGTGCCAGTGCGCGGCACCGGTCGACTGCACGAACGCCGCCGGCACCAGCAGCACCTCCGCGCCGGCTACGGCCAGTGCCCGCGACAGTTCGGGGAAGCGCACGTCGTAGCAGATGGTCAGGCCGATCCGGATGCCGTCGAACTCCAGCAGGACCGGCCCGGCCCCCGGCCGTTCCACCGTCGATGCCTCGAACGATCGGCCACCGATCCGGGCATCGAACAAGTGCATCTTGTCGTAGCGTCCGACCAGCGCACCGGCCGCGTCGATCACCAGCGCCGAGTTGTAGGTCGCCTCGGCGGTGCGGTTCTTCATTCCGCCCAGCACCACCGCCACCCCGTGGGTGGCGGCGGCCCGGCGCAACCGCCGAACTTCGTCGGAGTCCTCGTGCAGGGCCGCCTCGCGCATCTGCACGTTGGTTCCCAGCATCAGGCCGTTCTCCGGCAGCGTCACCAGTTGTGCACCGGCGGCCGCGGCCCGTTCGATCAGCCGCAGGGCAGTCGCCAGGTTGGCGGCCATATCGGTGGTCGCGTGCCACTGGGTCAGGCCCACCTTCAGCGTCCGCGCGGTCATGACGCCTGCCCCGCCGCGACTGCCGCCGTAGTCTCGGTCCGCGCGCGGGCAAGATCCATGTTCACCACGGTCCAGCCGCCACCGGAGGCCTGCATCGGCTCGTAGGTGTACACGGTGCCGTGCACGCCGGGCCCGATCAGACCGAGCATGATCATCCAGTTCTGGATCTCGTACTGGCCGTGTTCGAGCAGCGGGTAGGGCTCCAGCGAGCACAGGTCCAGACCGCGCCCGGTCTCCAGCAGCTTCAGGATGTAGGTGTCGAATTCGACGTCCACGCCGCCGAAGTGCCCGGGATCCAGCCAGTGCGACAGGCCGCCGGTGGCCAGGAACGCCACCTTCAGGCCCGAGCGCGTCACCACATCCCGCAGCGCCTCACCGAAGCGGCGCGCGTTGAACGGGGAGAAGCTGCGGTGCGGCTGGGTGATGATCGGGATCACCGGCAGATCCGGGCGCGGCAGCACCAGCCGCAGCGGCACGATCAGCCCGTGGTCGAGGTCGACGCGCTCGGCCTCTTCGACCTCCAGGCCCGCTGCGCGCACGGCGCCGGCCAATTCACTTGCGAAATCAGGCATTCCGGTGAGGTTCAGATCCAGATCACCGCGCTTGAAGAACTCCATCGAGCCGGTGTGACCCGAGCCGGTGCCGATCACGTTGTGGCCGGTCTCGAAACTCTGGAAGTGGCAATCGGCCGTCACCAGCACGACGTCGGGGTCGGCGGCGACCAGATCGCGACGCAGACGTTCGTAGCCGTCCAGCAACCGCGCCACCGCATCGTCGGGATCGATCTCCGGACGCGCCAGCAGATCCGGCACGTGGGAGCAGCCGCCGGCGAAGACCACACCGTCGGGAACATCAGGATCGGCGCGTGGCAGGGTGTCGTCGACGATGAATCCGCCCTTGCTGGCAGCATCGCCCAGATCGTCGTTGAACCAGCGGCTCACCAGGATGGTCAGGCCGTCGTTGAGCCCGATGGCGCGCAACCGATCTCGGTTTCCGGCCAGGATGATTTCGGCCCATTCCCGGTCGATGCCCAGCAGTTCCGGCGCCCGCGAGGGCTGTGCCTTCACCTGCTCCAGCAGTTCGTTGTCGCGGGCCATCGCCAGGACGGCCCGTTCGATCGCGTTCTTGTCCACGGTGCTCACTCCTGTTCGACGAGGGCGCCGTCGCGGACCACTGCCACACCGTCGATCTCGACGGTGCAGCCGCGCATCGGCACGTCCAGGTGGGCGGGAGTCTCGCGGTCGGCGAACCGGTTGGATCCGGTCGACCACATGAAATTGCCTGCGGTGGAGCGCAATTCCTGACCGTAGAGGGAGCGCGGGTCGTAGACGTCGAACGCCGACCACCGCGCGTGCGGCAGCACACCCCAGCCCATGTGGCTGGTGGCCCACACCTCGTCGTCGCCCCAGGCTTCGAAGTAGTCGGTGAGGACGTGCGCGTCGGTGCCCGCACCGGAGATCTTCTTGATGTAGCCCTTCTCGACCTCGATGGTGACCGTGTCCTGGACGTAGCGCTGCCAGGGGATCAGCGCATCGCCGGGCTGCAATACGATGCGTCCCTCGGCGGTGCGGTCGTTGGGGAAGCAGGCGACGAAACCCGAGGGCCAGTGATCCCAGCGGCCCGGCTCGTCCACATATCCCCACTGGTGGGTGATGGGCAGGTCGGTCCCGGAGATGTCGGCAGTCAGATCGGTGCCGGCGGCGCTGGTCACATGCAGGGTCGACCCGGCACGCAGCTTCCGGCCACCCGCCTCGACGGTCCTGCGCAGGTTCTCATCGCCCATCAGGCGTTCTAGCACGTCGTTCGGCTCGGCCACGAACAGCATCCGCTTGCCGTTCCCGGTGATCCGGGTGCGCACATCGGAATGGATCAACCCACCGACGGTGACGTCGACGACGAAATCGCACTCCCCCGCCGCGGCCAGCAGCGGCGCGACCTCGCGGCCGTCGGGCCGGTAAGGCGGCAGCATCGGGTTGGACAGGCTGGAGGCATGCAGCACCAGCACCCCGGCGCCCAGCTGTCGCGCCGCCGCCACGGCGGATTCGACGTACTCGGTCTTCTGGCCGAGTTCGGCGATCACCGCCACGGTCTCACCGGCGTTCACCTTGCACAGCCGGAACTGTTCGACGAAGTTCTCGGTCAGGGTTTTCGGCATGACTACTTCCTTCTCGGTTACGAAATGTCTTTTCCGGCAGGGCTTTTCATATGGCCGACGATTCAGTGCGCGGCGCGCACGGCGCCGCCGTCGACCGACAGCGAGGTGCCGGTGATGAACGACGCGCGCGCCGACGCGAGGAATGCGACCGCATCGGCGATCTCGCTCGCCTCCGCCCACCGGCCGGCCGGAATATCGGCGACGACGCGCGCGATCTCCTCCTCCACGGTGGTGCCGTTACGGTCGGACTTCATTTCGACGATTCCCTGCATCCGGTCGGTTCCGGTGGCGCCGGGCATGATCTGGTTCACCCGCACTCCCGCCGGAGCCAGTTCGCTCGCGAGGTTCTTGACGAACGCCGAGGCGGCCGACCGGTACGCGGCGGACAGCACCCCGCCCGCGGCGGGCTGGCGCACCCAAGTCGAGGACAGCAGAATGATCGCGCCGGCGCCCTTGTCGCGCATCACGCGGCCGGCCGCGGTGGCGAGTTGCACCACCGGACGCAGCAAGGTGTCGTGGGCCGCGGTCCAATCGTCCCAGGCGGCCTCCAGCGCCGGCACGATCCGTGGCCCCGGGGTGTTGAGCACCACGACATCCACCGCACCGTAGGCGGACACCACGGTGTCGACGAGCGCGGCGGTGGCCGCAGCATCACCCAGATCATGGGCGAACGGCACGATGGACCCGCTCCCGACGGTTTCGGGTTCGCCGCCGGCGCTGCGGGCGGCCGCGATCACCGTCATCCCTTCGGCGGCCAGCCGTTCGGCCGTTGCCCGGCCGATGCCGCGGGAGGCGGCCGTTACCAGCGCCACGCCGTTTTCCAGACCCAGATACACAATTTCTCCTTCAGCTGATCGATCGTCGTGCCGCCGCGCACGACCAGGTGCCGGATTCAGATCTCGCGGATCGCGTGCTCCGCGCACAGCGAAATCACCCGCCGCACCAGGGTTTCGTCGGATTCCGCGACGCTGCCGTCGCCGACGGCTGCGGCATATCCCCAGTCGTCGGAGCGAAAGACACTGGGGCACATGTCGAAACACGTCCCGTACCCATCACATTTGGTGTTGTCCACGATCACCCGCATACTCACCGCTCCTTCCGTGCATCGCGGCGCGCGAGCTCTTCCACGCCGCTTCGAGCCAGCGCCGCCGCGCCGTCGATGAGGCCGCACACACCGCGGCCGGGGAGGTCGGCACCCCAGCGGGTCAGGTCCGTCATATGCCGAGCGGCATCCTCACCACGCAGAATCTGCCGATACGCCCGCGCGATCGCCTTCGTGCCGGTGAAGCACGAACCGCATTGCAGGGCACTCTCGTTCTGGAACCAGACGGCGAGCTCGGCAGCCAGCGCGACCGGATCGTCGTCGGGCCCCAGTACCGTGATCGCGCCGCAGCCCAGACCGGTACCCGCCGCGCGCATCGCGTCGTAGCAGCAGGACAGCGCACCGACGTCGCCGAGCGAGATTCCGTTGAACCAGCCGCCGAGCAGCGCCCCCGTCATCGGCACTGCCCCGCCACCGGCGGCGGCCACCAGATCCGAAACCGTTGCACCCAGGGGCATTTCGTAGACGCCGGGTGCCGCGACGCGGCCGGTGACGGTGAACAGCGCTGTACCACGCGAAGCCGCGGTACCCGCTCCGGCGAATTCGGCGGCACCGTAACGGCGGATCCACGCCGCATGCGCGAAGGTCTCCACATTGCTCACCAGCGTCGGCAGACCCCGCACCCCCACCTCGAACGGGCGAGGGGGCTTGCTGACCGGTTTCGCCGGGCGGCCGTTGATAGAGGCCACGACCGCCGACTCCTCGCCCGCCACATATCCCGTGGGCGCCTCGTGGACCCGCAGCACCACCCCCGGCGGAACAAGCCCTGCCGCAACGACTTCGGCGACCGCCGCACGGACCGATGCCAGCACCGCCGGTTCGGAGGCGTAGACGACGGCCTCGGCGGATCCGGTGACGACCGCGGCCGTCAACAGCCCGTCGAGCACAAGGTACGGCCGGCGGGTGAGCAGCCATGCGTCCTTACTCGACGCGGATTCCCCCTCGTGGCCGTTGGCGACGACCACACTGTCGGAACTAGCCGCCACCGCCGACCATTTGCGATGGGCGGGAAATCCGGCGCCGCCGCGACCGCGAAGGCCCGAGCGGGCCAACTCGGCCAGGAAGTCCGCGGATTCGACCGGGGCCCCGAAAAATCCGAGTTCTCGCTCGTCGGCGAGCCCCCAGCCGGGAGACTCGACGCCGGGCACGACCAGCCTGCCCGGCAGATCGCCGGCCACGCGGGCCGGAATGTCGAGGGCCGGCGCAAGGTGCAGCGCCGAACGAATAGCGGTGGTCATAGCAGCCCCTTGACGATCGCGTGTGCGGTGGCGAGTGGGATCACGTCGCCGTATTTGGCGTCGATGTCCAGCAATGCGGCCCGGTGCGGCGCCTCCTCGCGGTCGCCCACGCACTCACGGACGACGAAGGCGGGCAGGTCGGCCGCGCAGGCGTCGACCACGGTGGCGCGGACACAGCCGGAGGTCGTCGCACCGGTGACGAGCACCGTGTCGATGCCGGCGGCGGCCATTCGGCGTGCCAGATCGGTGCCGGAGAATGCGGAGGCCGCCTGCTTGACGACCAGCGGATCATCGCCGCGCCGACCGAGCCGGTGATCGATCCGCACACTGCGGTCACCGTTTCTCAGTCCGCGCATCGCGGGCATCTTGCGCAACCAGGTTCCGGCGGTACCGTCGCCGTCCGCCGGGAATGCGATGGTCGTGAAGTAGACCGGTACGTCGTGCTCGTGCGCCGCGTCCACCAGGTCCCGGGTCGCGGCGACAACCGCGTCCATATCGAAGCCCGGACCGTACCGCGCCTCGGTGAATCCGTACTGCAGATCGACCACGACCAGCGCGGGGTGCGTTCCGGGAGTGAGTGTTCCGAGCAGGCCGCCCTTCCGGTACCGAGCCCGGACCTGCTCCTCCACCGTCACGGCGTCCGCGCGGCTCAAAACTCGTGCTCCGGCCACTGCCCCGGCTCGGCGCGCATCAGGTCCGCGTAGTAGGCGTACATATTGCGCTGTACGCCCTCTTCGTAGCGGGTCCAGTAGACCTTTCCGGGCCCGGGCCAGTCCTGCACCGGATGCGCCATGCCGACACCCGGCATTCCCATCTCGTAGTTCAATTCGAAGTCCAGCAACTCCGCCGCGACCGAACGGCCGGTGCGCCCGACCGTGATCCACGGTTCGGTGTCGTCCATCTCGAAGGCGCCGCCGAGCGAGAAGGTGCCGAGTCCGGCACGGTAGGCGCGGTCCTTCTGTTCGGGCGTCATGTTCTTGTAGCCGAGGAACCAGTTCCACATCTCGACCTGACCGGGCCCCTTCGGCTGCCAGCACCGCACGGTCAGCACGCCGGTCGGCGGATGGCTGGCGCCGTCCTCGGTCATCGGCAGGGCCAGAATGGAAAAGTTGGGGAAGACGTTTCCGACGAACACTCGCGAGCGACGAGCCACCTCGAGCTGGTGGGCAGAAATGTTCGCGGTGTCGAAATTCTCGGCCAGACTCTCCGGAAATCCGAAGAACTTCGGCCCGGGTTCATCGGCATCCTCGGCCATCGAGAAGGACAACGAATGTCCGGGCGACGCCTGGATGTGATAGCCCATCATGTTCTCGCTGAACGGCACCGGGAAGGCGCCGATCGCATAGACCGACTTGTGCAACGTGCCGAGGTGGTAATCGTCGCCGGAGAAATTGTCGGCGCCGGATTTCCAGTTGGCGTCGAGGACGAAACGCTGCGGCTTGCCCAGCACCTCGACACCGTCTTTGTCGAGGCCGAACAGCAGATCCATGTACCACGCCATGCCGCCCAGATATTCCCGCAACGGCGGTGCACCAGGGTCGAGCGTCGCGAAGATCAGGCCGTGGAACGATTCCACCTGCGCCGCTTTGGCCAGCCCGTTGTCCGCCTTGCTCATATTGCCGAACGCGTTCTTCCAGAGCGGCGCACCCACCAGACTGCCGTCCGAGGAGTAGGTCCAGCCGTGGTACGGGCAGCGGAAGTGTGAGGTGTTGCCCGAGTCGGCCCGGCAGATCTGGACGCCGCGATGTTTACAGGCGTCGAAGAGGACGTGAATATCGCCCTTCTCGTCGCGGGTCACGACGAACGAATCCTCCCCGATCCGGCGTACGACGTAATCGCCGTTCGCCTCGATCTCGGATTCGTGCGCCATATAGACCCAGGCCCGGCCGAATATCTTGCGCAGCTCCGCTTGATGCACCTCGGCATTTCCGAAGATGGTCGCGGGGATTCGCCCGTCGGGCAGGCCCGATTCGATCCGATCCATCAAGGTCCGGACCTGCGGCGAAAGTGAGGGTTCCCGAATCGCGGTCATAGGTGTGTAACTCCTGGGCTGAAATCGAGACAACGATCTGGCGAACGAGGTCGCTCAGAAGAAAAGAGACAGATTGTGGGTGCCGATGACCGTCAAGTCCAGATGGACCACGCGGTGCAGTAACCTGAGCCGCCCGCCTTCGCGGCGAAGGACATCGCGGCGCTCACCGGAGAGCATCTGGGGAGCGGTCTGATCCTGGCGGGTGCGGTAAACGAGGGTATTGCTGCGCCCGACGATCAGATCGGCATCGCCGCTGTCGTGCTCGAGCACGCGAATGTTGGACACGAAGTGCCGCACCCGCGACGGCGGATCCTCGGCCCATGCGTACGCGGTCTCACCGCGCGCGACTCGCGATTCGAGCGACCCCAGGTTCTCGTTCAGGTGATAGGACATGTCCGAGAAGCCGAAACCGCGTGCGCGCTCTACGGTTTCGCGAATCGGCACCTGGTACAGGATGTCGCGACTGACCAGGTCGGTCAGCCACTGCCGCTCGTTCAGGTCGTCGAGCAGTTCTGCCTCGTAGAAGTAGAAATCGACGACCTCCGCATAGCGCGGGTCGTTCGATGCGAGCCGGCGTTGCGCCACCGTCTGCTGCTGGGTCATTCGATCCCCTCAAAGTGTATACACTTCTGGATGCAGATCAGTGTGACGCAGGATGCACCCCAGCGCAAGGTCGAATTTCAAGTGGTTACGCGCGCGCAACATTCACGGCGCGGCGGCAGCGGCCGCCGCAGAGGCAGACCGAGCCACCGGCAGTTCGTGGTCACCACCGCGCCCGAACTGCGGACTTTCATGGTGATCGATGCTCGCCGACGGGCCGCAGCGTCGGTTTTCGACGTTCGCCGTCAGCCGCGGTGCCCGTCGCCGCCGAGCGGGTACTTACGGACGGAGGGCGTACCTTCACCCCGCCGCAACACCGGACTCCGGTCCCCGGAGACGGGCCTTCACTCGCCCCGGTAGCGCACCTGGAATTCCTTGATGCCGTTCAACCAGCCCGACCGTAACCGCCGCGGATCGCCCAGTTTGGTGATGTCGGGGAGGTGGTCGGCGACGGCGTTGAAGATCAGATCGATCTCCAGTCTGGCCAGGTTGGCGCCGATGCAGAAGTGCGCGCCGGTGCCGCCGAAGGCCAAGTGCGGGTTGGGGTCTCGGGTGATGTCGAAGGTGAACGGGGCGTCGAAGACCTCTTCGTCGAAATTCGCGGATCGGTAGACGATCAGTACCCGCTGCCCCTTCCGGATGCGCACGCCGCCGAGTTCGGTGTCCTCCAGCGCTGTTCGCTGGAACGTACTCACCGGCGTGGCCCAGCGGACGATCTCGTCGACGGCGGTTGTGGGCCGCTGCGATTTGAAAAGCTCCCACTGGCCGGGGTTTTCGAGGAACGCGATCATTCCGTGCGTGATCGCGTTACGGGTGGTCTCGTTGCCGGCCACGGCCAGGAGGATGACGAAGAAGCCGAATTCCTCCGAGGTCAGCGCTTCCCCGTCGACGTCGGCGTGGACCAGTTCGGTGACGATATCGTCGGCGGGCCGCGACTTTCTGTCTTCGGCCATCTGCCAGGCATAGGCCAGGAGTTCGGTCGAGGCGGCCAGCGGGTCCACGCCCGCATACTCCGGGTCGTCGTAGCCGATCATCTCGTTGGACCACCGGAAAATCTTCATCCGGTCCTCCTGCGGCACGCCGATCAATTCCGCGATCGCCTGCAACGGCAGTTCGCATGCCACCTGCGTGACGAAGTCACCCGCGCCCGCCTCGGCGGCCGCGGCCACGATGGCCTCGGCGCGAGCGGACAACTCCGCGCGCAGCCCGTTGACGGCCCGCGGGGTGAATCCCTTCGAGATCAGCTTGCGCATCCTGGTGTGCTGCGGCGCATCCTGATTGAGCAGGACGAGCCGCTGCATGTCCATCCGCTCAGGGGTCAGTTCGACGCCGTACCGCGGCAGCGCGGTGTTCTCGGCATTGGAGAACACATCGCTGCGCCGAGACACCTCTTTGACGTCGGCGTGTTTGGTCACGACCCAGAATCCGTCGTCCGGAAAACCGTCGCTGTGCGGCGGCTTCGAATTCCACCAGATCGGAGCCGCCCGACGCAGTTCCGCCAGCTCGTCGACCGGCACTCGCCGGGCCCACATATCCGGATCCGTGACATCGAAATTCGCCGGGATATCGGGACGTGTCGCACGCATATCAACCACCGGGCCGTCATCGCTGACTGAAACAGGTTCTAGAGGTATTCAAGCACAATCACCGGGCCTCGGGACGCGATCTACGGACCCGGTCCCGCACGAACTCTCGCCCACCGCCCCACCGGTTTCAGGGGCCATTCAATCAGGGAACGTACCGGCGTCACCCCGATCGTCGACCGCTGACCGGGAAATGTCGGTAGTGCCGCCTGGCGGCGATGGCAGGCTCGGGATATGACCTCCGTCGATACCCGCTCGGTACCCGAATTACTGGAACTGCCCACCGAACACGGCGTGCTGCGCTACCGCGACACCGGTGAGGGCCCGCCGCTGCTGATGCTGCACGGGTCCGGGCCCGGTGTCACCGGCTGGCGCAACTTCAGCGGCAACGTGCCGACCTTCGCCCGGCACTACCGCACGCTCGTACTCGAGTTCCCCGGATTCGGGGTCAGCGACGACTTCGGTGCGGCACATCCGATGATGTCGGCGCAGCTGGCGGTCACCGCGTTCCTGGACGGACTCGGACTCGAGACCGTCCGGATCATCGGCAACTCGATGGGCGGTTTCGTGGCAACGGAATTCGCGCTCGCCGCGCCGCAACGAGTCGACCGCCTGGTCACCATCGGCGGCATCGGCACGAACATCTTCAGTCCGCAGCCGGGCGAGGGGATCATCCGGCTCAGCGAGTTCGTCGAGAATCCGACCCGCGACAGTTTGGTCGCCTGGCTGCGCTCGATGGTCTACGACCAGGCCCTGCTGACCGAGGAGCTGATCGAACAGCGGTGGGAGCAGGCCACCGAACCCGGCGTCCTGGAGAATTCACGGCGGATGTACGGGCGCGTGGCGCTGGCACGCATGGCGGAGGCGGCGCGCGCCGCCGATGTCACGCCGGGCTGGGCGAATCTGCGCCGGATCTCCGTTCCGACGCTGATCACGTGGGGGCGCGACGACCGGGTGAGCCCGGTCGACATGTCGCTGATCGCGATGCGGACCCTGCCGCACGGCGAGGTGCACATCTTCCCGAACTGCGGGCACTGGGTGATGATCGAGCAGAAGCAGGCGTGGGAGGCGACCGTCTCGGCGTTCCTCGCCCGCTAGCCACCGCATCGGCGCCGGTTCCGACGCATGCGATTACGGGACCGGCACCGACGGCTGTGCCATCACGGCCCGCAGACCGACGAGCAGCATCTTCATGCCGCGCAGTTGCAGCGCCTCCACCTCGGAGAAATCGCCGCCGACCTCCTCGTCGACCCACTGGATGTAGGCCTGGCGGCTGGTGTGCACGATCAGCTCCGCCGGAAGTCTGCGCAGGAACGGATCGTCACCGAGTTCGACTCTCGCCGAGAGGAATTCGGTGATCGGCTCGCAGAGTTGCTCGCCCCATTCCAGCCAGCGCAGACGGTACTGCGGCGTATGGATCATCAATGTCATGAATTTGCGGTCGGACTCGGGTGTCCGGCGCTTGTACACCTCGGTGGTGAACGCGCGCGCCAGCGTTTCGGCGACGTCGGCGTCGGCCGGCGCGTTCTTCAGGAAGTCGATGATGATGGCCTGGCTGCGCCGGAACAGCGGCCCCATGACATCTTCCTTCACCGGGAAGTGGCGGTGAAAAGTCCTCGGCGCGATGCCGACCGTCTCGCAGATGCGCTCCACGGTGGCGGAGGTGTCACCGTCGGCGACGAACATATCGCGCGCGGTATTCGCGATGGCCAGGCGCAACTCCTCCGCGCGGCGTTCGGTCAGCGTCGGCCTGGACGACTTGCTCACGACCTCTGTCCTCCTTGATCGCAGTCCACAGTAACGCGGCCGGGAAAACGCCTGGAGGGGTTCGCATTCGTCGATCCGTTCGAGCACATCGATGTGATCTGCTTTACATCCATCTGCACCCTCCTTAGACTCAGACCTGTCAGAATCTGACAGGTAGTCATATTCTGCACATGTCTGGCGGTTGGAGGCAACAGGTGGCAACGGTGCAGCTCGAACAAACCCCCAACGCGATGATCGATCGCGTGGCGTCCCTGCTGGAGGCCTTCGTCGGGCAGCGACCCATGACGCTGGCCGATATCGCCCGGCGTTCACATCTCCCGCGCTCGTCGGCGCATCGAATCCTGCAGCGACTCGTGGAACTCGGCTGGGTGGAACGTCACGGCTTCGAATACGCCTTGGGCATAAGGATGTTCGAGCTCGGATCACAGGTGATGCGCCAGCGCAGCGTCAACGACGTGGCGATGGCCGTCATGACCGCACTGCACCGGCGCACGGGCCTGACCGCACATCTGAGCCTGCTCTCCGGCGCCGAGATCCTGCATCTGAACCGGGTGGGCGCCTGGCCGGCGCCGGGCCGCCAATGGGCGGTCGGCGCCCGCCAGCCCGTCGAACTCACCGCGGCCGGGCACGCGCTGCTCGCCGCGATGGAGCCCGATCAGTGGCCCGACCTGCGGTTCGCCGGCGCGCCCACCTGCTACAGCGTGCGAACTCGCCGGCAACTGGAACGCGAGTTGAAGAAGGTTCGCGATCGCAGCGGGGTCGCGGTGGACTCGCAGGGCTGCGCGCTGGGAGTGACGGTGGTGGCCGCCGCGCTCGACATCGACGTCGACCGCGGGCGCGTGGCGGTGTCTCTGTGCGGTCCGACGCGCTCGATCAAAACCAGCGCGGTCGTCTCGGAGGTGCGGCTGGCGGCGAACGAGATCCGGCGCGTGGCGCTGGCGGCGCCACGGACGGGTCCGCAGCCGGTGCGCGTCTGACCGTCACGAGTAACGATGCGACACAGGTGCTTTCGCGGGCGAGAGCGCCGGTGCGCCGCGTCGAGCGCCCCGAAGCGCTCCACCGTGCTGGGTGACCGCCGTGTTCGTGGAGCCCCAGTCGGAGGCGTCGGCCACCAGGCCCAGGACGCGGTCCGCCGCGCTGCCGACGGTCGTGGGCACACAGGCGATGCACACCGAACCGGTCCGATGAACCGACCGAGGAGATACCGCTCGGGCCCCTGCCGTCGGATGACGGCAGGGGCCCGATGTCTGTGTTTCCGCTCAGCGCGCCGCGCTGTCGAGCACGCGCAATTGCCCGGATTCCGCCGCGGACCGGATCGATTCACGCAGCTGTGAGCAGTGCCGCATCGCCGCGTCCGAAAGTGCGCCGGCAGCATGACGTTCCACGCACGCGGCGCTCGACTCCGCATCCCACTGAATGCTCGTCTGCGCCCAGCTGCTCTTACGAGCGAGCACGCGCGCACCGCACTGCCGGCACTCGACCGGCGCCATGGGCACTTCCCGGATACGTTCGTCGATCGGCGTCACGAGGTCGCCTCCGCGGCTTTGCGTGCGACGTTCTCGCGGACCTCCTCCTGCCAGGCGGCCAGCGGACGCGTCGTGTCGAGTTCGAATTCGAACCGGTCGACCATTTCGGGGGCGACAGCGGCGACGTCGACGTAGAACTGCTGATACCAGCGGCGCAGCTGATAGACCGGGCCGTCCTCCTCGCAGAGCAGCGGATTGTCGATGCGCGCCTTGCTCTTCCAGATCGCGACGTCCTGCTCGAAGCCGAGCTTGACCCAGTCGCCGAGCGCGACCGCGGTCGCCATCGCCTGATCCTCGGGCAGCGTGTCGGACTTCTCGACGATGATGCCGTACTGCAGGACGAACGAATTCTCGTCGATCGGATAGTGGCAGTTGAGCAGCACTGTTTTGTAGTCACCGTGCTCGTAGTGATACACGAGGTCGTCGATCATGAACGACGGCCCATAGTAGGAGGCCACCGACGAGGTACCGAGCAACTGCGGCTGCCCCACCGGTCCGGGCAGATCGTCGCGGGCGCCACTTTCGAAGTACTGTGTCGCCACCGGACCCTCGAAAACATTCTTGAAAAAGGTCGGCAGGGAACCGTGGATGTAGAAGAAATGCGCCATGTCCACGACATTGTCGATGATTTCCCGGCAATTCGTGTCGACGACCGTGGTGTACCAATGCCAATCGGTCCAGTTGGGGTGGCCCGCGCCCGCGATCCGCGGGATGGTCACTCCCTCCGGCGGCGGATTGCCCTCCGGATCGTTCCAGACGAACAACATGCCGTCCTGCTCGAGCGTGGTCCACGCCCGGGTCCGTGCCAGTGGCGGCACCCGCCGGGCGTACGGAATCTGCTTGCAGCGCCCGTTGCCGCCCCAGCGCCAATCATGGAAGGGGCAGGCGATCTCGTTGCCCTTGACCTCGCCGTCGGACAGGTCTCCGCCCATATGCCGGCAGAACGCGTCGAGGACGTTGACCCGGCCGTCCGCACCGCGGAAGACCACCAGTTTGGTGCCGAAGGCCTGCACCGAATGCGGCCGGCCGTCGGCGAAATCTCGGATCAGACCCAGACAATGCCAGCCGCGCGCGAATCGCGTCGGCACCGTCCCGGCCTCGATCCGGCGAACCTCGTCATGCGTCGTTGTCATGTCTACCGTCCTTGAAAAGAGAGATGTCCCGCAGCGGTTTTCGCGGCGATGTAGCCGAAGACCAATCCCTGCCCGATGGTCGCGCCCGCACCCGGATAGGTGTTGCCGAAGGCATTGGCCGCCGTATTGCCGATCGCGTACAGACCCTGGATGACGCTGCCGTCCTCGCGCAGCACGCGGGCCGAACCGTCCGCGCGCACACCGCCGCACGTGCCGAGGTCCGACAGCACCAGCTTCACCGCGTACAAGGTTCCCTTGCTGCCCAGTGGCCGCAGATTGGGATTCGGGCCGATCGTAGGATCCCCGTAGTAGCGGTCGTAAGCACTTGCGCCCCTTTCGAATTCGTGATCGACACCCAGTTCCGCGGCGGCGTTGAAGCTGTCGACGGTCGCGGCGAACGCGTCCGCGGGGACACCCATCGCCCGTGCCAGGCTTGCCGGATCGGTGGCCGTCGCCGCGATGCCGTTGTCGTACCAGGGCTGGGGCAACGGCTGCCGGGGGAACAGGCCCGCGGCGAAGATGTAGCTGTTGCGGTAGCGCTGATCGAAGACGAGCCACATCTGCTCCACCGGATCACCCGCGCGCTCACGCTCGAGTACCCGCTGACCGAAGGACATGTAGTCGGTGGCCTCGTTGACAAAGCGCCGCCCGCTCTGGTCGACGATGAACGAACCGGGCAGCGCACGCTCGGCCAGTAGCACCGCCGGCTGCCCGCCGGGCAGCGCGGCCACGGCCGGGAACCACCATGCCTGATCCATCAGTCCGATCGCCGCACCGGCCTCCTGCGCCAGCGTGATGGCATCGCCGGTATTGGTTTCGCAGCCGAGGCTCGCATGCTCGACCAGCCTGTCCGACTGGTACTTTCGGCGCATCTCGGTGTCGTGGTCGAATCCACCGGCGGCCAGTACCACTCCGCGCCGGGCGGTGATCTCGGTGCGGACGCCGTCGCGGTCGACGACTGCTCCGGTGACCGCGCCGTCCTCCCCCACCAGCAGGCGCACCAGCGAGGTGTCGGTCCAGATCGGAATTCCGGCGCGAATGGCGCCCGCGAACAGGCCCGCCGCGAGCGCCTGCCCACCGGCGATGTACTCACGTCCGAGGGCGAGTCCGCCCATGCCGATCGCCATCGCCTTCATGCCGCGCCACAGCGCCTTGCGGGGTGTGCGCGCGATCAGGTTGAGCCACTTGTAATCCGCGCCGGTCACCGGCATCGGCAGCCCGGAGGCCTCCATCACCCCGGGGCGCAGCCGCGACCGGTGCGCACCGAGCCGGGACGCGTCGAACGGCTTGCACTCGCAGGTGCGTCCCGCCGCCGACCCGCCGGGCAGTTCGGGGTGATAGTCGGAGTAGCCGTCGGCCCACATGAAAGTCATCGGAGTGGTCCGTGCGAGCATCTCGACGGCGGCGGGCCCGTGTTCGAGAAAGGCCGCGCCGCGTTCACGCGGTGCCGAATCACCCACTACCGCTTCGACATACGCCGCGGCGGCGCGGGCATCGTCGGCGGGCTGCTGCTCGCGCAGCAGGAAGTTGCCGGGCACCCAGAACGCCCCGCCGGACCGGGCCGTGGAACCGCCGACATATTCCGACTTCTCCACGACCAGGACCGACAATCCCGCCTCGGCGGCGGTGAGCGCGGCGGCCAGACCGGTGCCCGATCCCACGACCAGCAGATCGACTTCCTGTGCGGCTGTGTGGTTCTCGCTGGAATTCATCGCCGATCGGCCTTTCATGCTTGCTTCATCTGCTTGGCCCACAACCATTCATGGCCCCAATAGCTGTCGGCGGTGATCTCCTCGGCGGTGTAGTAGGACTCGTCGACCGGTTCGCCCGCGGTCCCGTATTCGATATCCCAGCCACCGGGCACCCCGACGTAGAAGGAGATCATCTTGTCGTTGGTGTGGCGGCCGAGCGTCGAGGACACCGGGAAATCCCGTGCCATCACCTGATCGAGGGCCTGCCCGACGGCATCGAGCGAATCGACCTCGACCATCACGTGGATCAACCCGGGGTCGCGACCTTCCAGCGCGGGCATGATCGCCAGACTGTGATGGCGCTGATTCACACCGAGGAACCTGATGCGCAACGGCCCGGTCCCCGGAGGCGAGGGCATCCGGAATGCGCCGCGGGACAAGAATCCCAGCGTTTCGGTGTAGAAGGCGTAGGACTCCTCGAAGTTGGCGGTCGGCATCACCACGTGACCGAGTCCCTGTGCGCCGGTGACGAATCGCTGCGCGTATCTGGTGACGACCGGACTGTGCTCGAGCACCGGTCCGTGGAAGAACTCCAGCGGCGTGCCACCGGGATCGGACATGCAGATACCGGCCTCGACCTTGCGGCGGTCGGCCAATTCCTGTGACATGGGCGTGTATTCGTATCCGGCGTCCCGCAATGTCGCCTCCAGCCGGCGCAGCGCCGGCCCGTCGCGCAATTCCCAGCCGACCGCGCTCACCCGGTCGACATCGGCACGTTCGACGGTGATCCGCGACGGCCGCTCGTCCATGCGGAAATGCAGCGCATCCGTCTCGTCCCCGAATCCCGGTGCGAATCCCAGCACATCGAAGCCCAATTCGCGCCAGCGATCCATATCGGTGGCGAGCACCCGGACATAGCCGAGCCCCTTGATTTCGGTCATGAACAACCGCTTTCAGTCGTGAAGTAATGTGCGTTCCGGTCGGGCTCGGTCAGATCATCACGCGCAGGGGACCTTCCGGCACGTCCACACCCAGCGAAGCCATGGCGGCGGCGTGATAGGTCGTGCTGGAGACGTGGATGGCGTGGTGCAGTCCGGCGTGGGCATCGCGCCAGAATCGTTGCAGCGCATTGTCCATGCGCAGCGCGTTGCCGCCGGCGCGGTCGAAGATGTCGTCGGCGGCGCGGACGGCCCGCCACGCCGACCGGATCTGATCCCGGCGCACGCGGGCCCGCATGTCGAAATCGATCTCCTTCCCCGCGTCGACCAGGTCCCAGACGCGGTCGACATTGGCCAGCAACTGCTGCCGGGCGGCATCTATTTCGGACGCGGATTCGCCGAGTGCGTGCAGGACGTAGGGGTCGTCCTTCACCAGAGTTCCCGTGGCCCCCACCCGATTTCGCTGATAGTCGATTCCGGCGGCCAGCACGCCCTCACAGATGCCGATCGTCGCCGAGGTGATACCCAGCGGGAACATGGTCGACCACGGCATCTTGTACAGCGTCTCCGTGACGCCGTATTCCGCGGCCGCGCTCCCGTCGATGACCTTGCCCTGGTCCATCACCCGGTACTCGGGGATGAACGCGTTCTTCACCACGATGTCCTTGCTGCCGGTGCCGCGCAGCCCGACCACATCCCACGAGTCCGCCACGATCTCGTAGTCCGAGCGCGGCAGGATCACATGCAGCGGCTGCGGCGGCATGACCGGCTTGCCGTCCGCATCACCCACCAGAGCACCCAGGAAGATCCAGTCACAGTGATCGGTGCCGGACGAGAACTGCCAGCGCCCGCTCATGACGTATCCGCCGTCGGCCCGCACCGCGACACCGCCCGGCATATACGGCGAGGCCATCCAGGTGTCGGTGTCCTCGCCGAGAACCTCCTCCTGCACCTTCGGATCGGCGAAGGCGAGCTGCCACGGATGCACGCCGACGATTCCGGCCACCCAGCCCGCGGAACCGTAGAGGCTCGCGGTCTTCATCACGGTCTCGGCGAACTCGCGCGGATGCGACTCGTAGCCGTTGTACTTCTTGCGCTGCAGCATCCGGATGACGCCGGCGTCCTTCAGCCCCTTGGCCATGTCGTCGGGCAGCCGGCCCAGCGAATCACCCTCGTCGGCCCCGTTTCGAATCTCCTCGGCGATGCTGTCGATGCTGCCGATCACTGTGTTGGACATACGGCCCAGCTTGGCCGCTCGGCCCGCATTTGTGACCTGAGTCTCCTACTCATCGGAACACGGGATCGCGGTACGGGACCGGCCGGAGACCTCGCCGATCGATTGAGGTAGCGGACTACTCGTGTGGAACACACGCGGGCGAGCCACGCTGAACACATTGCCTTCACGCCGAGGCCAGCCGCCGGCTCGGACGTACCGGTGGCCTTTCCGAACGAGGGAATGGTGTCGTGGGTACCACGTGGGCGCGCCGACTGCCTGTCGCAATCGCCCTGATCGCAGTGACCGGACTGCTGCTGTGGGTCTGGCTCGCATCCGGATGGGAAACCATCGGGAAGGTGGCCGGACTGATCACAGCGGTCATCGGCGTGCTGACCGCGGTGGCGGCACGATGGCCGGGACAGCGGACCACCGTCGATCCCGACGCCGCCTTGGAGGCGCTGGCCGGCGCGGTGCGCGAGCAGTGGCAGGCGGAGGAGAGACTGCGCCGCCTGGCGGACCCCCGTCCGCTGCAACTGCATTGGGGCAACTGCGGCCGAGACGGGGTGATGGATTATTGGGAGGTGATCCGCGGTGTCGAGGGCTGCGATACCCCGATCGAACTCGGCGGACGGCTCGACGAGATCGTCGAGGTCTTCGAGCGGATCCCGTCGCGGCGGCTGGTGGTCCTCGGTGAACCGGGGTCGGGTAAATCCGTGCTCGCGATGCATTTCACCCTCACCGCGGTGCGACGCCGAAGCCGCGGCGATCCCGTCCCGGTATTGATGCCGGTCGCGTCGTGGAATCCGCGCGAAGCGAGTCTGTCGGCATGGATGGAGACGCGGTTGTGCGTGGACTATCCACTTCTCGGTGGCCACGTCGCGTCGGGGGCGACGCTGGCCCACGATCTGATCGCCGGGGGCCGGATCTGGCCGGTTCTCGACGGTCTCGACGAAGCCCCCGAGCAGGTGCGTTCCGAGGTGATCACCGCCTTGAATCGCACCCTCACCGTCGGCGACCGGCTCCTGCTGACCAGCCGATCCGCGGAGTACGAGGCCGCGGTCGACGCTGCCGGCGACGTCGTGACGGCCGCCGCGGTGATCGAATTGATCCCACTGGGATTCGAGGAGATCGCGTCCTATCTGCGGGTCACGTCGGCGCCCCGGCGGGGACTGAACAAGTGGGATCCCGTCCTCGCCCATCTCCACGAGCATCCGCGCGATCGCCTGGCCTCGGTATTGACGACTCCGTTGATGACCTCGCTGGCGCGGGCCGCCTACAGTGACGGACGCGCCGATCCCGGTGAGCTCCTCGACGCCACCGCCTTCGATACCCGGGAGGCCGTCGAGACGCACCTCCTCGACCAGGCGGTTCCCGCCGGTTATGCGGGCGCGAGCTCGCCCGCGGGTCGCAACGGCGCCGCGGTGGCCGACGCCGAACGCCGACTGCGGCTCCTCGCCGGTGACCTCGACCGCTGCGGCGATCGTGAATTGGCTTGGTGGAAGCGGCATCTCGCCATTCCTTCGCCATTGTTCGCGGCGGTGTCGGGAGTCGCGGTCGGGATGCTCGTGGTGGTAGTGACGCTTGCCGCGGCATGGCCGACCGACAGCTTCACATCGACCAGATGGGGGGAGAGTGTCGAGTGGTCGGTTCGGCTGGGATCGCTCGCCGCGGTCGTCATCGGCTTCTTCACCGTGGCAGACCTGGACCGCGAGACACCGACATTCCGCCGCCAGGCTGGGCGCTTCACCATGGTGATGGCACTCGGCTCGATCGCCGCGCTCGCCGTCGGGGGGCTGACCTACCGGGCATGGATCGACACGAGCTATCGGTCCGACATTACCGACAGCGCAGTCGATACGGCGCAATACGTCGCGGAGAGCTTCTTGCTCATCGCCCTCGTCGTCGGGTTTGTGCGCGTACCCCCGACACCGTCGCCCACCGCTGTCCTCCGAGAATCACCTCGAATCGCCGATACGACTGCCGGACGCTTCCGGGCGTGGATCGGGCCGATCGCGGGCACAGCGGCCGTGGTCGGGATCGTTTTCGGGCTGGTCCATGCAATCGGCGTGTCGGCTGCGGGTGTTGTGGTACGGCACGAGTCCGTCCGGGACGTAGTTCTCGACGTGCCGCGCGAGTGGTTGACGGTGGGACCGATCGCCGGGCTCTGCTCGGCACTCGGCGTGCGGCTCGGCCGTCGCATTCTGCGGCCGGTCTTCGCAGCCGGCGCCGAACGGGCGACGACAGGTCAGCCACGGATTCTGGCAGCGGTCACGGTCACCGCGGCCGGGGTAGTCGCCGGCGCGTTCCTGCTACCGATCGTGAGAGAAATGCTCGGTGGTGGAAAGGCAGTGTGGGAACCGGCGCTCCGCGCCGCGAAGGACGGTATCCGGCTCGGCATCGGCCCTGTGGTCATCCTCGCATTCCTGCCATGGGAAACCCGGCCGATGAGCCTGCAACTGCGGCTACGGGGCAGGCTTCTGCGTTTGCTCATCGTTTCCGCGATCGCCGCGACAGTGGGAGCGACAACGCTCTGGTTCGCGGCAGACCTTCCCGACGCCGGACAGAAGGCGCGAGACTGCGTGCTCGTCGGTCCGCCGTTCGGCCTCGCCGTCGGAATACTCGCCGTCGCGCTGGATCGGCCGGTCACGCTGGACCGGCCGATGGGACCACTGGCATCGCTACGCCTCGATCGACGAGCGGCCGTCATGTACAGCCTCGCCTATGCCGTCGCCGCCAGCGCGGCCACCTGGCTCCACGCCGCGATCAACTCGACCGCCGCGCTCGACGCCCAGGACATCGGCGTCTTCGCCGTCGCGTTCTTCGTGATCTCGTATTTCCTGACGGCCTCCGGCCGGCACACGATCACATCCGTCTGGTTGTGGCTGGCCGGGCGAATGCCGTTGCGGGACATGGAATTCTATCGCACCGCCCATCGCCGCGGGGTGCTCCGGCAAGTCGGCAGCGTCTACCAATTCCGGCATGCCCTGTTGCAGGACCGGCTCGCCGCCGGCGCGCGACGGCCATTCCGGCACAGTCGCGCGCGCGCGGCGCTCGTCCTCGCCGCCGCCGCGGCGCTGGCCCTTTCGTCTGTCGCCGGGCTCGTGCACCACGCGTACGAACACCGGGACCGGCTCGCGCGGAGCAATGCGGCCGCACTCCCCTTCGACGACGTTTCCCTACCCCTCGGTGTCGCCGTCGACCACGCCGGAACCATGTACGTGGCCGGCACGAGATTCGGGAGGAGCGCCAACCACGTCGACGACACCTCCGCCCTCGGCCGGTTGTGGCGATGGGAGCAGGGCGCGCCGAGGCCGTCGATGCTCCCTCTCACCAACCTCGGACTGACCTTCGCACTGGCGGTCGACCGAGCGAACAACCTCTACGTCGCCGACCGCGACAACCGTCACGTTCTCGTACTGGGTCCTCGATCGACCGTCCCGGCCACATTGCCGTTCTCCGAACTGGTGGCACCCATCGGCCTGGACGTCAGCGAATCGGGTGATGTGTATGTTTCCGACAACGGCACCGGTGTGGTCTGGAAGCTGCCGGCCGGGTCGACGACCGCAATCGCCCTTCCGTTCCCGAAACTCGACCATGTCACCGCTGTCGCGATCGACTCCGCGGGGACCGTGTACGCCACCGAAGCGGGCCGCAATCGCGTACTGAAACTGACCATCGGATCGACCGTCCCGACGGCGCTGCCGTTCGGCGGCCTCGACAAGCCGACCGGGATCGCCGTCGACTCCGAGGACACCCTCTATGTCTGCGACCGGAACGGCCAAGTGATGCAACTTCGCGCCGGATCGGCCGCGCCCGAGGCGGTGCACATGACCGGACTCAGGTGGCCGCAGTCCATTGCCGTCGACGATGCGCACAACCTGTACGTCACGAACCCCTACGACAACCGCGTGCTCGAACTACCTGCGCCTCGATGAATGAATAGTCGGGGCGGCGCCGGAATTCAATTCGATGAAATGATAGAAGTGCGTTGCGCCGTACATTCGTGGGTCTCGAGCCGGCCACTCGGCGCACCATTTCTATTATGGCGAGCGAAAGCTGTCGCGATCTCGGGTAGCACACTACCCGCTTTCAACTGGGGAAATAAGCCGAAGTCGAGTATGCACGACCCTCCCAGAACAATGCGGCAAACATTAGAATTCAAGGGCACCATACCTTTTGGATCGCCAGGCGATCCGGTTTTCCGGGACTTCCCACCGCGATGAGGGCGGGTTCGGCCGCCTCTGTGGGCCGCTCACCCGGAGTGAACTACGTTTATCCGCTCGCCCTGGTAATCCTTTTCCGAAGGGCGAAAAAACATGTTGGTACGCATTCATCACAACGGCGACGACGCACTGGTCGCATGGAAACCCGACGGGTTCATTCCCGGGTGCCGCGGATTCGCGCTCATGCGGCGACGCAACGGCATCGAAGAGGTCGTCAGCACCTGGGTCGGCTTCACCGACGACCAAGCCACCGCCGGCGAGCGTCGCGCGTCCACGAACTGGCCGATTCAGAAGTACCAATGGACCGACTACATGGCCGATCCCGGCGACAAGGTCGCCTACCGGGTCCTGCCGATGGTCGGGGACGACAAAGCCAACCTGCGCCCCGACCCGGACGCGGCGAGCGACTGGACCGACGAGATCACCCTGACGCACCTGGCATCCCCCGACATCGAGGCGGTATTCAACCGCGGAATCGTTGCCGCACAATGGGTCTCACGCCGATTAGGGGTCACCGGCCACGAACTGCAGAACGCGAAACTGGAAACCGTGCTCGAGACCACCGGCGATCCACTCCGGAACTACCTCGCCGGACCACTGGGCACGCGGCTGTTCACGCTGCTCGACACCGCTGCCCGGAACGGATCCGATGTGTATGCGGCGCTGTACGAACTCGGTGATCCTCAACTGGAAGCCGCCCTGGCCGAGCTGGGCAAGCACGCGCACGTCGTGCTGGCGAACGGGAGCGTGAAGAAGAAGGGCGACGATCAGAACGCCGAGGCGCGCGGCAAACTGCGTGGGCAGATCGACCTGCACGATCGGATGTGTTCGCCACGCGCCTTGGGGCACAACAAGTTCCTGGTCGTCTGCGACCAGGAATCCACCCCGCGATGGGTGTGGACCGGCAGCCAGAATTGGACCATGACCGGGTTGTGCACCCAGGCCAACAATTCGCTGCTGATCGAGGACCCGGACCTCGCCGAGCAGTACCGGCACCAGTGGGACCTGCTCGAGCAGGCGGGCGATGCCACACCGGCGAGCCTGCGCACCGGCAACAGCACACCCCGGGACGAGACGGTGGATCCGGCCCGGGTGCGACTGTGGTTCACCCCGACCGTCGGACAGGTCGACCTCGAGGACGCGCGGACACTCATCACGGGCGCGGAGACCGGCATCCTCTTCCTGATGTTCAATCCGGGACCGAAGGACACCCTGCTCAACACGATTCTCGACACGGCGCGCGCGGGACGACCCGACGAGCGGCGTCTCTACATTCGTGGCGTCCTCAACCAGGACCCGAGCACCACGGCCAACCCGGTGCACCTGTTCGATCAGGACAACACGGAGAAGGCGGACTTCGACGTCGTCCTTCCCGCAGCCATCGACGCGCCGACCATGTTCTTCCGCGAAGAACTGAAGAAGCTGGATCGAGCATTCGCGATGGTGCACAGCAAGGTCATCGTGATCGATCCCTTCGGGGCGAACCCCGTGGTGCTCACCGGGTCGCACAACCTGGGCCCGAAAGCCAGCGGGACCAACGACGAGAACCTGCTCCTCATCCGCGATACGCCGGGCCTGGCCGACGCGTACGCGACGAACATCATGTCCGTCTACAACCAGTACCGGTGGCGCTTCCGCCGGCACCTGCAACCACCGAATCTGCGATGGCAGGGCCTGGTCGACAGCGACTCCTGGCAGAGCTGGTACCTGAAGCCCGACAGCCCTCAGATCCGCGAGATCGACTTCTGGGTCGCATAGCCGGCGCGGAGGAGCGAACCCGAGGTGCGAGCCCGCTCAGAACCGTCCTTCGCGCACGATCATGTCGGCGTACCCGCGACGGCGACGACGACGAACAGGGTCGCCGCCGCGAAAAACGGTTCGGTGGCGAGATGCGTCAGCCAGCGGTCGGCGGCATCTCGGGTCAGATATCCGGCGGCGACGGCGCGATTGCTGACTCGCGCGAAGCCGAGCACCCGGTCGGCGGTGGTGACATCCCGGAAGACCGTGGTGATCGGCAGTACGTCCGCGACGTGTAAACCGCAGCCGACGGCAAGCCGGGGCAACTGCCGGCCGATCCGGCTGTTGCGGACGACCACATCGGTGACGAAACGCTTGTAGGCACAGGCGATGTCGACATCGGGGTGATCGATGACCAGTGTGTCCCAGTCCGGCTCGGCAAGGACGACCATGCCGTCCGGCCGCAGAATCCGGCGGATCTCGTCGAGGACCGTCACGGGATCGGCCACATGTTGCAGCACCCGGTCGGTGTGTGCGCGATCGACGGCAGCCCCGGGAAGGCCGAGACTGTGAATGTCGCCGTGTACGAGCGCGATCGGCTCCCCCGCCCGGATGTCCGAGCGCGCCTCGGTGAGGGCGGCAGCGTCGCTGTCGATGCCGACGACCCGGCCGGCCGGACCGGTCGCCGCGGCGAAACTGCCCAGGTCCGCCCCTGGCCCGCAGCCCAGATCGACAACCGTATGGCCCGGTTGTATGTCCAACTGCTCCAACGCGATCGCCTTGTAGTGCCGGCCTATGTCCGAATCCGCGAGGCGGCGGAGATAGTCGTTCGCGCGATATTTCTCGAAAGCCTCGACATTCACCATGTCGAAGGTACCTCCGCCCGGCGAGCGCATTCGGTCAGTGCGAGCGCAACCAGTCAGGCCACAGAAGTCAGGGCGTAGCGCCGGCCTCGGTCGGTGGAGCGCGAGCACCGGGCGGCTTCGTCGTTCAGCGCAGCAATCGTATCGGCGTGCGGTCGCCGTCCAGGCCGATGCGCCGAGACGGTTTCGACGGCGCTGCCGAGTTGCCGCCGTCCCGTGATCCGACGCGGAACGTGCGGCTCACCGTTTCCGCGTCGGGGTGATCCCGGCCAGGAGGACGTCGGCGACGTGGTCGGCGTAGGTCAGGGGGTCGATGTCCGGGTTCGTGTCGAGGTATTCGAGCATGCTGTCGACCATCCCCTGATAGGTCACCGCCAGCAGGTGCGGATCGAGGTCCGCGCGCAGCTGCCCCTGTTCCTGACCGCGCCGCAGGAGTGTGGCCTGCCGCGCATACAGGGCGCTGTACTCGCGGTCGCGAAGTGCGGCACCGCCGCCGAATGCGCCCAGATTGAGCACGATCTGGCGGATCGTTCGCAGCTCGGCGCCGTGTGTCGCGGGCAGTCGCGCCGCGCGCCGAATCGCCGCTCGCAGTAGATCGTCGACATCGGCGTCGAGGTCGATATCGGCGGCTACGTCCGCCTCGAGCGAGGCGAACGCGCGCCGGGCGGCGTGTGCCATCAAGTCGTCGAAGTCGGTGAAGTAGTGCCAGAGCAAGCCTTTCGACACTCCGGCGGCGCGGGCGATCGCGTCGGCGGTGGCCGCGGCGAGCCCGTCACGTCCGACGATCTCGATCGCGGCGGTCTCCAATTGGCGGCGGCGAGCCTCGGCGCTGAGCCGTTGCCGGGCGCGCTGATTCGCGGCCGTCATATCCGCTCGCGAACGACCAGAAGGATGATCAGCGCCATCAGCGCCGCGATGCCGAACATCTCCACTCGCATCCAGCCAGGGAGGAAATGCGGCAGCAGCGCTTCGATGACGTTGACCAGCAACAGCGCGGCCGCGATCAGACCGACGGCACGCAGCGCCGCGACGCTGCCACGACGTGCCGACCGGAAGCGCAGCGGCAGCAGCACCGCGAACGCCGCCACGATCACCGCGTGCCCCCACGCCTCGCGCGGCGCCTCGTGCGGGGCCGTCACCGACAGAATCGCCAGGGCGGCAACGGTCGCGACAGCAGTCACGAGATAGGCCCACACCAGCATGCCGAGCCGATCGAACTCGATCGACGCGGCGGACGTCTTATTGACCATGCAGTCAACCTTAATGACCGGCCAGTCAATACGTCAATGGGCTCCTCGGCACATCCGCGCTATTCGTCGGCGACCCGAATGATCGTTCTGCCGGGCGTGCGGTGGCGGCGGGCGAACGCCGACGCGGTCTCGGCGAGTGGTCGCACCGAGCCGACGACGGGCTCGAGTCGCCCGTTCCTGACCCGCTCGGCGAGATCGGCGAGGCGCACACGGTCGGGTTCGACGACGAAGAAGACGGCCCGCCCGTCCCTGGGCTGCGTGGTGGGCGGCATGGCGATGGTGACGAGAGTGCCACCGGGACGGACCAATTCGGTCGATCGCTCGAGGATTCGGCCCCCGATGACGTCGAATACCACGTCCACCGCACCGGCGTCGCGCAGGTCGTCGCCGTCCAGATCGAGGAACGCCTGTGCGCCGAGCCCGAGCACGATGTCACGGTCGCCGGCTCGGCCGGTGCCGATCACGTGCGCACCCACCTCGCGCGCGAGCTGCACGGCGATCGAGCCGACACCACCCGCGGCGCCGTGTATCAGGACCGTCCGGCCACACGTCAGGTGCGCGTGGTCGAACAACCCCTGCCATGCGGTCAGGCCGGAAATGGGCAGCGCGGCGGCCACGGTGTAGTCGATATCGGCCGCGAGCGGGGCGAGGTTGCGGGCCTCCACCGCGGTGTATTCGGCCAGCGATCCGTCACGCGCCCAGTCGGTCGGCCCGAAAACCCGCTGGCCGACGGTGAGACCGGTGGTTCCGTAGCCGAGTTCGACCACGACACCGGCCAGTTCGTGGCCGGGGATGGCGGGTGTCCGGTCGCGACCGGCGCGGTCCGACCAGGTCGCCGGCCACCCGAGTTCGCCGGGTGTGAAGCCGGCGGCGTGCACCCGCACCACGACATCGTTCTCCGCGGCGTGCGGGTAGGGCATGTCGGTCACCGTGAGCCCGGCGATACCGGAATCACGGTCGCGCACGATGATCGCTCGCATGCTGGAGTCCTTTCCGGGACGCCATTCGGGCCGGAAGTGTGGCGTAGTAAACAATCGCAGAAAAGACCTGCGTAACAAGGACTTTCGTGCGTTGCCGGCGACCTCCGCCGTGACGGGCAGCCTGTCGACCGACTACATACCTCATCCCCCGCGGTCGGGAGGACCACGAGGGATGAGACCCGAGCGACGACGGC
>NZ_BAFW01000173.1 GCF_000308535.1 Nocardia cerradoensis NBRC 101014
CGCCGCGGGGGTTTCGGCCGCGGGGGCCGAATCGGCCTGGGCCGCAGCCGGAGCCGGAGCCGGACGCGGGCCGGGACGCGGACCCGGGGTCGCGCCGGCGGCCGGCTTGGCGGCCGGACGTGCCTGGGCGGGACCGGGTTTCGCGGAGGATTTCGCGGAGCCGTTGGACGGGGCGGACTTCGCCGCGAACGACTCCCGGAGCCGACGCGCGACGGGTGCCTCCACCGTCGACGATGCCGACTTCACGAACTCGCCCTGCTCCTTGAGCGTTGCGAGTAGTTCTTTGCTCGTGACACCGAGTTCTTTAGCCAACTCGTGCACGCGGGCCTTGCCTGCCACTGCTCTCCTCACTGAGAGGTCGAGCGCGACAGTCTCTTGCTCCCCGTTCAGGGGTCAGGACGCCCGCACGACCTCGGGTTATCTTCGATGGCCGTTCATCGTTGGTACTTCACGGTGTGCTCATGAGTGCTCGTGCCTGTTCTCGACGTAGTGCTCCAGGGCTGAGATATCCAGTTTTCCGGACACTCGTAGCGCTCTGCCGAACGCTCGGCGCCGCTCTGCCATGCTCAGACAAGCCGAAACGGGGTGCAACCAGGCACCCCTCCCGGGAAGTCTGCGCCGCGGATCGGGAACGATCGCGACGACGGCGTCCCTGTCGGGAGCGCTGCCGGGCGATTGCGCCACGACCCGCAACAGATCGGCGGCCAGCTCGCGTTTCCGGCATCCGACACAGGTCCGGACCGGGCCGGGAGTCCGGGTTCTCACCCGAGCACCGACCTGGGCGGAAAGTGCGGATACCGAAGACTCGCGCTGAGCCTGTGTCCACTGTACCGCTGCCATGTCCCGATCTCCGCATCCAGCCCCTGGTTGACTTCCGCACTCGCGCTGCCGTCCCGGCGCGGCCTACCCCTGCTGGGCGTGCGGTCGCGGCGATCCGGCCACGTCGGGAGCGGCGTCGGAGCGAATATCGATGCGCCAACCGGTCAATCGCGCGGCCAACCGGGCGTTCTGACCTTCCTTGCCGATCGCCAGCGACAGCTGGAAATCGGGGACCACGACCCGGGCGGCACGGGCCTCCGGATCGACGATCGTGACCGAGACAACCTTCGACGGGCTCAGCGCATTCCCGACGAAGGCGGCCGGATCCTCGGCCCAGTCGATGATGTCGATCTTCTCGCCCGCCAGCTCGCTCATCACGTTGCGCACGCGCTGCCCCATGGGGCCGATACACGCGCCCTTGGCGTTCACGCCGGGCACCGTGGAGCGCACCGCGATCTTGGAGCGGTGGCCGGCCTCGCGGGCCACGGCGACGATCTCCACCGACCCGTCGGCGATCTCGGGAACCTCGAGCGCGAACAGCCGGCGCACCAGATTCGGGTGCGTGCGCGACAGCGTGATCTGCGGGCCGCGCGCGCCGCGGGAAACGCCGTAGACGTAGCACTTGATGCGGTCGCCGTGCTCGTAGGTCTCGCCGGGGACCTGCTCGGCCGGCGGGATCAGCCCTTCGGCGCCGTTGGCCTCGCTGCCGATGCGCACCACGACCGTGCCGCGGGCGTTCATCCGGGCGTCGCGCTGGACGACGCCGCCGACGATATCGCCCTCGTGCGTCGAGAACTCACCGAAGGATTTCTCGTTCTCGGCGTCGCGCAGCCGTTGCAGCACCACTTGGCGCGCGGTGGTGGCGGCGATGCGGCCGAAGCCTTCGGGAGTGTCGTCCCATTCGGAGACGACGTTGCCGTCGGCGTCGGTCTCGGTGGCCATCACGCGCACCACGCCGGTCTTCTGATTGATGTCGATGCGTGCGTTGGGCTCGTGGCCCTCGGTGTGCCGATAGGCGGTCAGCAGAGCCGACTCGATCGCGGAGAGCACTGTCTCCATCGAGATTCCCTTATCGGCGACGATCGCACGCAGGGCTTCGATTTCGATGTTCATTCCACGATCCCTTCGGTCGGCGCAACTACTGAGTGTTCTTCCCGGGCGGCGGGTGCGGCCGGATCGACGGTCTGATCGGCGGCGCCCGGTTCCGGGCGGCCCGCGGCCACGCCGCCGGCGAGTTCCATCTCCGCCGCACCGGGTGGGGAGAACTCCACCTGGACGACCGCGGACTCGATGTCGGCCAGCGGCACGCTCACCCGGTGGGGCGCGCGTTTGCCGCCGAGCACCAGGGCCACCTCGGTGTCGGTGCTCGCGCCGACCCGGGCGTCGAAGCCGGATGCGCCCTCGGGGGACTGCGCACCCGGCCGCATCCGCACCCGCACCTTGCGACCGCGCGCCCGTCGCCAGTGGCGCGGGGCGGTCAGCGGGCGGTCGACACCCGGCGTGGTGACTTCCAGCAGGTAGGGGGTCTCGCCCAGATCGGCGGCATCGTCGAGCACTGCGGAGATCTCGGAGCTCAATTCCGCGATCGCGTCCAGATCGACGGTCTCGTCGCCGTCGACGGTCACCGTCACCCGCGCCTGCGGCCCGCCCGCGGCCGTGATGTGCACGCCCTCGAGGTCGAGCCCTCGGCGTTCGACGAGCCCAGCAACGAGCTGGCTCACCCTTTCCTCGGTCGGCATCGGCATATGGGGCGGCTCCTGGTTCAGTTGTGACGCGGTATTGGTCCTGGTACGACATGGTCGGCGCGCATGTCCCGCGGATTGTTCCGCCGGAGGTCTAGCGTAACGCGCTGCAAGAGTGTAAAGGACCAGCCAACCCGGTTGAGTCGGCCCGGGTCGGGTTCTGCTGCGCGTCCGCGGTCCGCCGGACCGCCTCGGGCTCGCCGAACGAACCGTCCGACGGTCTACGCCCGTTGCGGACGGGAGTATGTCTCGGCGGGGCCGGGGGGAGAGACCGTGACGTATACCGACGACGGCACCCGGGCTCAGCTGGGCGGACGGACGGCGGCCCCGGCGCGAACGGACGCGAACGAGGCATGCCGGCGGGCTGGGCGCGGGGGCCGGTGATGATCACTGGCACGATGTAGGCGTGCCCAGCCGTCTCGATGTGATTCCGGTGCCGCCGGATCGGACCGTTCCCCCGCGCCTCGACCGTCGCTCGCTGTTGCGCTCGGCCGGCGGCGGCGTGGTCGCGCTCGTCGCCGTGAGCGCGGTCGCGGCCTGTTCGGACGACAAGCCGTCCGCACCGGATGTGCTCGTGTCGCAGGAGGAATCGGCGCGCACCGACGCCGTGTGGGCGAAGGCGGCGATCGCCGCCGCACCGGAGCACACCGCCGCGCTCACCGTCGTCGCCGCACAGCGCGCCCAGCACGCCGATGCGCTGCGCGCCGAAATCGACCGTGCGGTAGGCGTGTACGGCGACGGCACGAAACCCAAATCCGCGACCCCACCCGTCGCCGAACCGCCCGCTCCCACCCCGCCGCCGACCGTCGCCGCGCTGCGGGCCCGGCTCACCGACTCCCAGCACTCCGCGGCCGAACTGGCCGCGACCCAGACCGGATACCGGGCCGGCCTGCTCGCCTCGATCAGCGCCTGCTGCGGCACCCACGTGACGGTGGTGCTGGCGTGAGTACCGATCAGCAGGCGCTGCTCGACGCGCTCAACGCCGAATACACCGCGGTCTACGCCTACGGCCTCATCGCGGCCTACGCGTCCCCGGAGCGGGCGAAGGTCGTCGCCGAATTCACCGCGACCCACCGCGCCCGCCGCGATGCCACCGCCGACGCGCTGAAGGCGGCCGGGGCGAGCGTCCCGGCGCCCGCCGCGGCCTACACCCCGCCCTTCCCGGTCGACGATCCCATCCCCGCGGCCAAACTCGCCGTCACCGTGGAAACCGATACCGCGGTCGCGTGGCGTGCGGTCGTGGAACACTCCACCACTCCGGATCGCCGTCGCATCGGCATCGAGGCCCTCACCGAATGCGCCATCCGCCTGGCCACCTGGCAGTCGATCCTCGGCGTGAATCCCGCGACCACACCGTTTCCGGGCCAGCCCTGAGCCCCGGGGCGGCCCCTCGGCTATCGCGTCCGGTATCCGCGCCCTCCTGGACCCGAAACACCGGTAGCGTGCTCCGATACGCGGCGGATGGCGCGCGATTCGTCGAAGGGAGAACGGGAATGGCCGTGGGGATGCGACGGATCGGTGCGGCGGCGGCCGCGGGGGCGCTCGGATCGCTGCTCGCCGTGAGCGTCGCGGGGGCCGACGTCACGGGCGTGCGTGTCGACGCCGGGGCGGACGGGCTGCGCACCGGATGTCCGGTCACGCTGACCGCGACGGTCGACACCCCGGTACCGGACGGCGGCACGGTGACGTTCATCAACAGTGGCGGGGCGGTCCCGGGTAACGGCGAACCCATCGCGGGCACGCCGGTCCATCACTCCGAGAACGGCACGGTGACCATGGCGTGGACGCCGAAATACGCCGGGCGGCAGAACATCACGGCACAGCAGTTCAAGCCCGGAAGTTACACATCGAGCAGCTACGTCACCGTCGACGTGGCAGGCAGCGGCCTGAACACCGGCAGCTCCTGCCTTCCGCTGCCGTAGGGCGCATCGCTGGGACCTCGCGGGTGCACCCGGTCCGGCCGACCGGGTGCACGCGGGCGATCAGCCGCGAATCTTCGCGAGCACGGTGTCGACGGCCGCGGCCGCCGCGATGTCCTCGGATTCCCCGCTGAAGCGGTTGCGCAGTTCCACCTTGCCGTCTGCCCAGCCCCGGCCGATGACGAGAACCCAAGGCATGCCGAGCAATTCGGCATCCTTGAACTTGACGCCGGGCGAGGCGGTGCGGTCGTCGAACAGCACCTCCAGGCCCCGGGCGTCCAGACCGGCGACGACCTCCTCGGCCCCGGCGCGGGCCGCCTCGTCCTTGTTGGCGATGACGACGTGCACATCGAAGGGGGCGACCTCGGCCGGCCAGCGCAGGCCCTTCTCGTCGTGCATCTGCTCGGCGATCACCGCGACCATCCGGGAGACGCCGACCCCATAGGAACCCTGGACGAGCCGGACCGGTTTGCCGTTCTCACCGAGCACGTCCACCTCGAACGCATCGGTGTACTTGTAACCGAGCTGGAAGATGTGGGCGATCTCGATACCGCGCGCCAAGTGCAGCACACCGCGGCCGTCGGGCGAGGGGTCACCGTCGCGGACCTCGGCGGCCTCGATCGTGCCGTCCGGGGTGAAATCGCGGCCCGCGACGAGTCCGACGACATGCTTGCCGGAGGCGTCGGCGCCGGTGATCCACGCCGTGCCGGTCACCACGCGCGGGTCGACCAGATAGCGAACGCCGTTGTCCAGCAGCGCCTTCGGACCGATGTACCCCTTCACCAGGAACGGGTTGGCGGCGAAGTCCTCGTCGGTGAGCAACTCCACCTCGGCGGGCTCGAGGCTCGCGCCGAGCCGCTTGGCGTCGACCTCGCGATCACCGGGCACGCCGATGCCGACGATCTCGGACTTGCCGTCGGGGTGGCGCAACTTCACCATGACGTTCTTCAACGTGTCGGCGGCGGTCACCGGACGGCCGAACTGTTCGGCGATACCGGCGTCGTTGGCCCAGTCGACGAGCGACGCGATGGTCGGTGTGCCCGGGGTGTCGTGGACGACGGCGGCCGGCTGTCCCTCGATCGGGATCTCCGGCGGCGCGGGCGTGACCACGGCCTCCACATTGGCCGCGTATCCCGATTCGCGGCAGGTCACGTAGGTGTCCTCGCCGATCGGGCTGCTGGCCAGGAATTCCTCGGAGGCGCTGCCGCCCATCGCGCCGGAGGTGGCGGCGACGATCACGTATTCGACCCCGAGCCGGGCGAAGATGCGCTGATACGCCTGCCGGTGGGCGGCGTAGCTGGCCTTCAGGCCGTCCTCGTCGAGATCGAAGGAATAGGAGTCCTTCATGACGAATTCGCGCCCCCGCAGAATTCCGGCGCGCGGCCGTTCCTCGTCACGGTACTTGGTCTGAATCTGGTAGAGCGTGACCGGCAGATCCTTGTAGGAGTTGTATTCGCCCTTGACCGTCAGGGCGAACAATTCCTCGTGGGTGGGTCCGAGCAGCATGTCGGCGCCCTTGCGGTCCTGCAGGCGGAAAAGGCTGTCGCCGTATTCGGTCCAGCGATTGGTGGTTTCGTACGGCTCGCGCGGCAGCAGCGCCGGCAGCGAAATCTCCTGGCCGCCGATCGCGTCCATCTCCTGGCGCACCACGTCCTCGACCTTGCGCAGCACCTTCAAACCCAGCGGCAACCACGAATAGACGCCCGGCGCGATCCGGCGCACATATCCGGCGCGGACCAGAAGTTTGTGGCTGGGCACCTCGGCGTCGGCGGGATCGTCGCGCAGGGTGCGCAGGAACAGGTGCGAGAGACGGGTGATCACGGATGCACAGACTAGCCGCTGCTGCGTGGATGCTTGCAGGGCATTACCGTATCGGCTCGTGCTGGTGATTCTGCCTCCTTCCGAAACCAAGTCCGACGGCGGAACTCTCGGTCCGCTCGATCTGGATTCCCTGTGGTTACCGCAGCTCACCGCCGTGCGGGACAAGCTGATCACCGAGCTGATCGAATTGTCCGCGGACCCGGAGGCGGCGCGGGTGGCATTGGGGCTGGGGAAGGCGACCGGCGCGGGCGCGGAGGGTTTGCAGACCGCGCTGACCCGCAACGCGTCGCTGCGGACCGCCGCGACCGCACCCGCGCTACGGCGCTACACCGGAGTGCTCTACGACGCACTCGACGCCGGTTCACTGACCAAGACGCAGCGCGCCCGCGCCGAGGAGCGGCTGGCGATCGGTTCGGCACTGTTCGGGGTCGTTCGCGCCGGTGACGCGATTCCGGGTTATCGGCTCTCGGGGGGTTCGAAACTGCCGGGCCTGCCGACGCTGGCTTCGCTGTGGAAACCGGTGCTGGCCCCGGCCTTGCGGGAAGCGACGGCCGGTCGGCTGGTCGTCGACCTGCGTTCGGGGACCTATCAGCAGTTGGGGCGGTTACCCGGGGCGGTGACCGCGACCGTCCTGACCGAACGCCCGGACGGCAGCCGCACCGTGGTGAGCCATTTCAACAAACACCACAAGGGGCTGCTGGCGCGAGCGCTGGTGTCGACCCGTGCCGAACCCGGCGATATCCGGGCGCTGGCGCGGATAGCCGAAAAGGCCGGGCTGCGTGTGGAAATCGCGTCGTCGAGCGAACTGCTGGTCCTCACGTGAGTGAATTCTCGGTGACCGCCGACGTAATTCGAGCCGAATGCGACCTGCCCAACCACGGGAACACTCGCCGAAAAATACCTCTCCACCAGCACATTTCAGGGTATCGGGGCCGAAACACGGCCGCACGGAACGGGCATTCCGGCTCGCTATCGTAACTTCGGCGCGGCCGGCCGACCGCTGCCGTTGGGATGCGATTGGGCGAGGAGTTCGGCGTGGGTGACGCCACCGACCGTGAAGAAAAGGCACTGCGTCAGTTGACCGATCGACTGGTCGGCCATTACGGCAGCAGCCATTCCCCGGAATTGGTACAGGAATTGGTCGGACAGGTGCGCCGTCGCTTCGACGGCCACGCGGTGCGCGATTTCGTGCCGATTCTGGTGGAACGCATCGTGCGCCGCGAATTGCAGCACACCCCACCGCAGCCCAAGAGCGAGGATCCCTCGCACGAGCTCGAATACGCTGCCGCGCTGGTTGTTCCGGAACGGGTCTCGGCACCCTCGATCGAGGAGGACACCGCCGACGCCGCGCCCGAGTCCGCCGATCACGCGCCGGGCGCCGTCGCGGAACCTGCGGCCGATACCGCCGAGGCATCCGCGACCGATGTCGATGTGACATCTGCGAACGATGCCGGCGAGAAAGCGGCCGCCGTTGCGAAACCTGCACCCGGCGAAGCGGATTCGCCGGACTCCGGCGACGCTACGCACACCGGCGACACTTCGGCCGAAGCCGGTACCGAGCCCTCACCCTCCGACGCGGCCGTCTCGGAGCCCGCCCCGCCCGCCGACCGCACCGGATCCGCCGACAGCGGCGACGCGAGCGCCGGCCAGTCTGGTACCAAAGCCTCTGAAAGTGCTGCACCGCAACATATTTCGGTGCCCGAATCAGCCGCAGACGCTCCGGCCGGGACCACGGCGGACGAGCGGAAGCACCTCGGATCGCCGGCGGTTTCCGCGGCATCCACCGGCGCGGTCGCATCGGGCCAATCCCCCGTCGAACCGACGACGCCGGAGACCGTAGCGGCGACATCGCCCGCGAGTGACGCTCCGCTGGAACCGGATAACGAGACCGCGACGAGCCCGGCCTCCGCGAGTACGTCCGCACCGAGCCTCGTGACCACGTTGCGACACCCTCGGATCCTGGCCGTCGCCGCCGCGGTGGTCGTCGTGGTCGTCGCGCTGGTGGTGGCCTTCGGCTTCCGCGGCGGCGACAGCGCCGCCCCGGCCCCGGCTCCCGCGCTGACCACCGCGCACGGCGTGGTCGGATCGGAGAAGATGGGCTTCTTCACCGACCAGCGCGTAGTGGACGCCCTGGCGCGCAAGGGAATCCGACTGGAGGTCGACCCGGCCGGATCGCGGCAGATCGCGACGTCGGTAAAGCTGGACGGTGACGACTTCGCCTTCCCGTCGAGCAGCCTCGCCGCCGAGCGGATTCAGCGCGAACGCGGGATCACCGCGAAATACACGCCGTTCTCCTCGCCGATGGTGGTCGCGAGTTTCCGGCCGATCGTGGATCTGCTCGCCCGCGCGGGCATCGTCCGCCAGGGGCCGGTGCCGGCCTTCGATATGCGGCGGTATCTCGATCTCACGCAGCAGGGCACGCAGTGGGATCAGCTGGAGGGCAACACCGCGTATCCGGTGCGCAAGAACGTGTTGATCTCGACCACCGACCCCCGGACCTCCAATTCGGCGGCGATGTATCTGGCGGTGGCCGCCTATGTCGCCAACGACGACGCGATCGTGCAGGGCCCGGCCGCCGAGAATTTCGTCCTCTCGAAGGTGTCGCGCCTGTTCACCAAACAGGGATACACCGAGAACTCCAGCGCGGGACCGTTCGGCGAATATCTCGCCGCCGGCATGGGTCCCACGCCGATGGTGTGGGGATACGAATCGCAGTTCGTGGAGGCCGCCGTCGCCGGCAAGCTGCCCGCCGACGCGGTGATGCTGTACCCGTCCCCGACGGTGCTGTCCCGGCACACGCTGGTCCCGCTGACCGCCACCGGCGACCGGGTCGGGCAGTTGCTGAGCACCGATCCGGAATTGCAGCGGCTGGCCGCCGAGCACGGCTTCCGCACCGCCGATCCGGCCCAGTTCACCGCGGTGACCGCCGAACACCACATTCCGGTCGCCCCGGATGTGGTCGACGTCGTCGACCCGCCGACCTACGACACCCTGGAACACCTGCTCGACGGGGTCGCACGCTCCTACAACTGAGCGAGCGCCGCTCGACTACAACTGAGCGAGCGCCGCTCGACGGACAGGTCGCCGGTTCCCCGGATCGTCGCCCCGCCGTGGTAGTAATGGCCCGTGGCTACCGACGGCGTGGATCCGGACCTGGTCGAACTGGCGACCAAGGTCTTCGAGCTGGCCCGCACGGGCGAGGCCGCGACGCTCGCGGCGTATATCGACGCGGGCGTTCCGGTGAATCTGACCAACGACAACGGCGACACCCTGCTGATGCTGGCCGCCTACCACGGTCATCAGGCGGCCGTGACCGCGCTGCTGGAACGCGGCGCCGATCCCGATCGCGCCAACGACCGCGGCCAGACACCGGCCGCGGGAGCGGTATTCAAGGGTGAGGACGACATTCTGAAGGCCCTGCTGGCGGCCGGGGCCGACCCGGACGCCGGCACCCCGTCGGCTCGGGAATCGGCGACCGTCTTCGGCAGAACCGAACTGCTGGAACTGTTCGATCGCCGCTGAGTCGCTCGATCGCCGCAGGCGTTACACCTGCTGCGCTTCCTCCTGCGCGTGCTGGGCCTGAGCGAGCTGCTGCGGTGTGTAGCGCAGCGTGAGCACCAGCAGTCCGATGATCACGGCGCCGATCGCGCAGATGAGCAAGACGAACGTGTAACCGCTGGACAGCGCCGCGACCTCGGTGGGTGTCAGATTCGACGTCCGGTCGGTGCGGCCGCCGAGCGAGAGCGTGCGCGAGGCCGCCAGCGGGGTCAGCAGGCCGACCGCGAAAGGGGTGCCGAGGGTGAGGATCATCTGGCCGATCGCCGACAGCGGGCCCACCTCGTTCACCGGCACGCCCACCAGCAGGCACAGCGGCCCGACCACGATCACGAAACCGATCGCCATACCGACCACCGCCAGCAACACCAGCAGGGTCGGCAGATATTCGACGGAGCGGTCCAGGGTGGAGCCGAAGAACAGCGCCGCCGCCAGGACGGCAGCGGCACCCGCGAGCAACCAGCGCGGCCGGATCATCAGCGCGGCCTTGGATGCCACGCCGGTGCCGATGCCGGCGCCGATCGTGAACGGAATCGAGGCCAAACCCGCGACGAGCGGGCTGTAGCCGACGACGTTCTGCAGGAACTGCGCGACGAAGTAGGTCATCGCACCGAGAACGCCGGAGCCCAGCAGCAGCGCGATGAACGTGATCGAGCGGTCCCGATCGCGAAAGAGGGTGAGCGGCAGCAGCGGATTGACCGCGGACCGTTCGGCCAGCACGAACGCCACCAGCAGTAGCAGTCCGGCGATCAGCGCGCCGATGACGTACGGGCTGGTCCAGCCGAGATCGGGGCCTTCGGTCGCACCGAACACCACCCCGACGCAGCCGAAGGTGCCGAGGAAGGCGCCACGCACGTCCAGCGGCAGCCGGTGGTGCGCCGAATCGTGCAGCTGGAAGGCCGCGCCGAGGATGATCAGGAGCCCGATCGGAACGTTGATCAGGAAGATCAGCCGCCAATTCCATTCGGCCAGAGCGCCACCGACGACGAGTCCGCCGACCGAGCCGACACCCATCATCGAACCGAAGATGGCGATCGCCTGGTTGCGCGGCGGTCCGGGTGCGAAGGTGCTGACCACCAGCGCCATCGCCACGGGTGCGGCGATGGCGGCGCCGGTGCCCTGCAGGGCCCGCGCGCCGATCAACATGGCCTCGTTCTGCGCCAGCCCGCACAGCAGTGAGGCCAGGGTGAAGAACGAAACACCCAGCAGCAGCATCTTTTTGCGCCCGAACGAGTCGCCGAGGCGCCCGCCCAGCAGCATCAGCCCGCCGTAGGTGAGACCGTAGGCGGTCACGGTCCACGCACTGCCCGAACTGGTCAGGCCCAGATGACGTTGCAGGGCGGGCAGCGCCAGGATCACGACCGTGCCGTCCAGCACGACCATCAACTGCAGGCCGGACAGGACCAGGATCGGCAACCCGAAGGCCCGCTTCGTCACCGGATATTGCATCGTCGCAGCGGGGTTATCGAGCACAGTGACTCACTGTAACGGATATCGGCACCGGCCAGCCTAATGCGTACTCGCGCTGTCCACGCGACACTCGACCCGGCTGTACCCCCGTTCCGGGCACGCACCGCGGCCCTAACCGGCCTGCTCGTCGACATCCGGCGCGCCCGCGGTGAAACCGGCGGTCGGGCCGATGACGATGATCGCCGGGGGCCGGATGCCCTCGGCGCGCACCCGTTCGGCGACCGTGGACAGATCCGCGCGCACGATCCGCTGGGTGCGCAAACTGCCTTCCTGCACGACGGTGACGGGCGTATCGGCGGCGCGACCACCGTCGACCAGCGCGGCGGCGAACTTCTCGACGCGTTCCACTCCCATCAGCAGGACGAGGGTGCCGCGCAGCCGCGCCAGCGCGGGCCAGTCCACCAGCGAATCCGGGTGATCGGGCGGGATGTGCCCGCTCACCACCACGAATTCGTGGGTGACGCCGCGGTGGGTCACCGGAATACCGGCCAGCGCGGGCACCGAGATCGCGGAGGTGACGCCGGGAACCACGGTCACCGGTACTCCGGCGTCCACGCACGCCTCGAGTTCCTCGTAGCCGCGGCCGAAGACATACGGATCGCCGCCCTTGAGCCGGACCACGAATTTACCGGCCTTGGCACCCTCGATGAGGGCGGTATTGATCGCCTCCTGCGCCATCGCGCGGCCGTACGGGATCTTCGCCGCGTCGACGACCTCCACATGCGGTCCGAGTTCGGCGAGCAGTTCCGGCGGCGCCAGCCGGTCGGCGACGACCAGATCGGCGCGGGCGAGCAGGCGGCGGCCCCGCACGGTGATCAGATCGGGGTCACCCGGCCCGCCGCCGACCAGCGCGACACCGGGCGCCACGGGTTCGGAGTCGTCGGTGACCACACCCGATTGCAGCGCCTCCAGCAGGGCGGTGCGCACCGCGGCCGATCGGCGGTGCCGTCCACTGGCCAGCACCGCGAGGGTCAGCCCGTCGTAGCGGGCGCTGGCGGGAGTGACGGCCGTGCCGAGGCGAGCGTTGTCGGCGCGCACGCAGAAGATGCGGCGGCGGGTGGCCTCCTCGACCACGGCGGCATTGGTCTCGGGCTCGTCGGTGCAGGCGATCGCGTACCAGGCGCCGTCGAGATCACCGTCGGCGTAGGCCCGCTGGGTGATGCGCAGTTGACCGGAGGTGGCCATACCCTCCACCGCGGGGGTGACGGTCCGGCTGATCACCTCGATCTCGGCCCCGCTCGCGATGAGCAGTCCGAGCCGGCGCTGGGCTACCGAGCCGCCACCCACGACGACGACGCGGCGGCCGGCCAGATCGAGCCCGACGACATAGTTCGGGTCACCGGATTGCTGGTCGTCTGTCGTATTCGGCACAAGGTTTCAGCCTACGGCGTGGCCGGGCGAACTCCGCAATCACCCGTCGCGACGCCGCAGGCGGGGATCGTCAGGGTTTCCAGGTGATCCGGCCGCCCTGGAAATCCTGAGCCTTACCGCCGTTGTAGTCGTATTCGTCGCTGGTGGGCAGCCCGTAGCGGCCGCCGTCGGCGTTGCTGCCTTCCCACATGCCGAGGATCGATCCCCACACCGGGTGCGCGCCGGTATTCGCCGACCACACGATGACGCCGCCGGGGAATCGGGTGAAGCGGCCCTTGCCGTCCTTGCCGGCCTTGGCCTCGTCGGTGAGCGGGAAGCCGAGCGGGCTGTTCTCCCAGCCCATCGAGCCCCACTTGTCGCGGATCAGGCCGCAGATCGCATGGGCGTCGGTGCCCACGGACCAGTAGATCGAGCAGCCGCGGTCGAAGACCTGGAATTTGCCGCCGTTCGCGTCGGATTCCGGTCCGATCGGGTTGCCGAGAATCGCGGTCCCGCCGGCACGGTCGTATTCCTTCTCGATCGCCCCGCCCACGTCGAACGCGCCGACCGGCCGGGCGGCGGCGAGACCGGCGCCCGTGCCGGTGAGCGCCGCCAAGGCGGCGGCGGCCGCGGCTGCCGTGCGCAGCCCGGCCCGGCGCGCGCTGCGTCTACTCTGTCTGCGACCTGACGAAGCCACGTGAAACTCCCTCTACCTGCGAAGTTGGTGCGGCGGAAGCGGCCGCTCCCGCCATCCTGCAGGGGTTACACCGGCTCTGCAACGCTCGCCGTATCACAGTCGAGACTCATCTCACAGAATTACACGAGGTGAATTCGGTCGCATCGGAGGTCGCCTCAGAGGCGGCCGTTGACCCGTTCCGGGGTCACCCGCACGATCACTCGCTCGGCGTCGTCGACGGAGGCGGGATTGAATTCCACGTACGGCAGGCCGGTGTATTTCGCCGACAGCCGGTCGGGCAGCGCCTTGTCCGGGTCGGGCGTGATGGTGGCGGTACCGCGGATCTCGGCGTAGACGTACGGATTGTCCGGCGGGTTGATCATGATCGTCACCCGCGGGTCGCGCACCACGTTCTTGTACTGCTGGCGCGAGACGGTGGTGGAGTACAGCAGGTCCTCCCCGTCGCGCAGCAGCCAGGTGACGGTCAGATGCGGCTGCCCGTCGCGGCCGATCGTCGCGAGCGTGGCGAAAACCTTTGTGTCGTCGAGGATCTTCTTCAGGTCGTCGGAGAGTTCAGCACCCATGCCACGGCACAACCGGATGCCGCACACGGTCATTCCCGCCGGCCGTCTTTTTCGTCCCGGTGCGTTCGGCGCGGTTCTATGCTGCGAACATGCGACGAGCGGTGCTGCAGGTTCTGACCGTGCTGGTGACGGTCGCGGTCGCCGCCGCGGTGGCCGCCACCGCGTATGCGGCCGACCCCTATCGTGCGAGCGGCCCGACCGAGGCCCGCTACTCGGAGCCGGGGCCGTGGCAGGTCACCGAGCACTACGGATTCGGCTGCTGCGACAGCACCGGCGCCGCCTACGACATCTGGTATCCGGTCGATGTTGCCGCGCGCGGCCCTCGTCATCCGATCATCACCTGGGGCGACGGCACGAACGCGCAACCTCGGCAGTATGCCCATCTGTTGCGGCATCTGGCGTCCTGGGGCTTCGTGGTGATCGCGACCGAGAATCGCAGTACCGGCTCCGGCGTCGACATCGCCGGAGCGGCGCGATATCTCATCGATCGGGCCGCCGATCCGGCGAGCGTGTTCCACGATCGGCTCGACACCTCGGCGATCGGCGCCGTCGGTCATTCCCAAGGCGCCACCGGGGTGCTCAACGCGATGATCGACTCGGGCGGGCTGATTCGCACCGCCGTGCCGATCGAGTTGCCCGCCCAGTCGTTCTGCTCGAACCGGTTGAGCTGCACGGACACTCGTCGCCTGGCGGGTGGTTCGGTGTTCTTCGTCAACGGCTCCGACGACGCGCTCATCTCCCCCTCGCAGAAGCTGTGGGCACTGCCGGGTCTGCAGTCCAACCAGGACTACTACGAGGCCACGCCGGCTTCGGTGACGAAGGCGTGGGGCACACTGGTCGGCCCCAACCACAACGACGTCCAAGGTCAGCCCGACTGCACCCGGGCCTCGTCGCCGTGCACCGACGGCGTGTACGGCTACCTCGGCTATCCGACCGCGTGGCTGGCGGCCCGGCTGTGGGGATGTGCCGGGGCGGCGGCCGCCTTCGCCCCCGGCACCGGGGAGTTCTATGCCCCGAATCCGCACTGGGGCAACCAGATCGGCGCGACGGCCCGCTGACCTCACCCCTGCGGTGCGTCCTGGATCCAGTGGAAGCCGCGGCTGCGTTGTGGGAAGGCGTCCGGGTCCTGGCGCCGGAAGGTCACCGTCACCGGATGACCGTCCAGGTCGCCGGTGAACCGCAGCCGGTCCGGTCCCTGCTGTTCGTAGGCGAAGCCGCCGGAGGTCACGGACTGCTGCTCGGCACCGGGCACGGCATGCAGGTCCAGATGACGAGCGCCGGTGTCGACCCGCACCTGTACCGGCACGAACGTCCCGTCCATCCGCTGATACTGCATGACCCCGTCGACGTCGAATACCGCGCGCTGCCACCGGTCCGGGTCGGTGAGCAGCGGCGCAACCGGCTGCCCGTCGCGGCTGAATTCGTCGACCCGCCAGATCCCGTACAGCGGCGGTTTCGTGCGGCCCGGGCCCTCGTCCCACAACTGCAGGCTCACGTGGGTCAGAGCCACCGCCACCCAGATCCCGATCCCGATCTGCGCCAGCGCCGCGAACCAGCGGGCCCGGCGGGTGCGGAACGGATAGGGCGCCGTCGAGCGGCCGACCGGGCGATCGAGCACCAGCACGTCCAGCAGCCGCCGCGCCTGCGGAGCGAGCAGCACCATCGACATCAGCATCAGATGTCCGGACAGGATCTTGACCGGCACGTCGAAGGTCATGTTCAGCACGAAGACCTGCGCCATGCTCACCAGCGTCAGCATCGCGCCCACCGTCGCCGTGCGCGGAACGAACAGCAGGATCCCGGCCAGCAGTTCCGCGGCGCCGAGCAGGATCTCGTACGTCGGGCTCGCGCCGACCTGATTCCACAGCACCCCCATCGGCGTGAGGTTGCCGTACGGCTCCAGCAGCGTCGACAGCATCGGTTCGGGCATCTGGGTGGGGATGACCTTGGCGAAACCGTAGTTGAGCATCTGACCGGCCACACACAGCCGGAGCAACAGCAGAAACCAGCCGGCCAGCCGCCGGTAATCGGCGCGACGGCGGTCCAGCAGCGTCCAGATCAGTGTGCCGGCGACGGCGACGACCAGGACGCAGAACACCAGCACCCACAGAATCGTCTGATCGCCGCTGCCGTTGGGACTCAGCACCGGATGCACGCCGAAGACCGTGCGCCCGACCCACTCCAGCACCGGGCGCAGCAACCGCGGTTGCCACAGCACGGCGTCGGCGTCGAGCCAGCGGCCGAACCAGCCGGTGAAGGCGAACACGATCTGCGGATAGATCAGACAGAACAATCCGAAATACAGGAACGCGAACCGGAAGGCCACCCGGGTGAGCGGTGTCCAGCCCACCGCCGTCTCGGATTCGAGTTCCCGCCGCGGCGTTTCGGCCTGCGCCACCATGACACTCACTACCCACTCCTCTCCCCGACGGACCCCGGCGCACGGCTGCCTCGACGAACGCCGTAGCGAACGGGTGCGCGGATCGGTGCACGACGTTACGAGGGCCCGCGGCGAAAGTCCTCAGGGCCGGACCCCGATTCCGCGCTACTCCGCGCGGCGTACGTGGCAGCACGAACCTCAGGGGTGGCCCCCGCACCCGTTCGTGCGCACCGCGGGCAAACCGGATCCCGGTGAGCGGAACGGCGGAAAATTCGCCGCCGATTCCGCGCCACCGCGCACTAGAACGCGTTACATTTCATCCACACGCCACCCGCGCCGGGCCAGATTCGGCCGTGCCCGCACGTAATGAGTTGGCGCACAGACGTTTTCATCCCGTCAGGAGGTCCGATATGTCGGGCGAATCCGATACCGACCCCGGGCAGCGGCGGCAACTGACCACCAGCGCTCGCGATCTCGACGAACTCGCCGAGCGACTCACCCAGTGGCTGGCCGGCAAGCTCACCGGCACCACCGGGCCGGTGATCACGGGGCTGTCGCGGCCACAGGCGGGCGGTATGTCCAGTTCCTCGGTGATGTTCGAGGCGAGCTGGGAGCGCGACGGCCGCACCGAAGGCGGCTCGTACGTGGCACGCATGCCTCCCGAGGAGGGCTCGTTCCCCGTCTTCGAGAACTACGATCTCGATACCCAGTACGCGGTGATGGCCGGCGTCGGCGCGCACAGCGATGTGCCGGTGCCGCGGCTGTGCTGGTTCGAACCGGACGAATCCGTACTCGGCACACCGTTTTTCGTGATGGAACGGGTCAACGGCCGGATCCCGGAGGACAATCCGCCGTACGTCTTCGTCGGCTGGGTCTTCGACGCCACACCGCAGCAGCGCATGCGGATCACCCGCGCCACGGTGGACATCATCGCGAGAGTCCACGCCATCGCCGATCCGGCGGCGACATTCCCCGCCCTGGCCGGGGAAGGATCGTCGCTGCGCCGCCACTTCGACGCCCAGCGCCACTGGTACCGCTGGGCACTCGCCGACGACGGTTACCGAATCCCGTTGCTGGAGCGCGGTTTCGACTGGCTCGAACAACATTGGCCCGCCGATCCGGGACCGGACGTGCTGAACTGGGGCGACGCCCGGCCCGGCAACATCATCTTCGACGAATTCGACCCGGTCGCGGTCCTGGACTGGGAGATGGCCACCCTCGGCCCGCGCGAACTCGACGTGGCGTGGCTGATCTTCATCCACCGCTTCTTCCAGGACATCGCCACCCGCTTCGACCAGCCCGGACTGCCGGACTATCTGCGCCGCGACGACGTGGTCGCGCGCTACGAAGAGCTCACCGGCCATCGGCCGCGGGATCTGGAGTGGTATCTCGTCTACGCCGCGCTGCGCCACGGCATCGTGATGGCGCGCATCAAACGGCGGATGATCCACTTCGGCGAGGACACCGACACCGACGACCGCGACGACTACGTGATGCACCGAGCGGCCCTCGAGGCCCTGCTCGACGGCACCTACCAGTGGGATTGAGGAGATTGATGGCAGGCATCGACGGACATCCGGCGCACCAGGCACCGGTTCCGCTGGACGAATATCCGGTGCACCAGACGCCGCTGTCGCTGGCGCGCGCGGCCACCACCGACCGGAACTTCTACGACCGCAGCTACTTCAACGCCCACGACCGCAGCGGCGGCACGATGCTGGTCACCGGCTTCGGCGTCTATCCGAATCTCGGTGTGATCGACGCCTACGCCGCGGTCCGCCGCGGCGATATCCAGCGCACGGTCCGATTCTCGGACGCCCTGCCACCGCGCGATCTGAACATGAGCGTCGGCGGCTATCGCATCGAGGTGATCGAACCGCTGCGACGCGTCCGGGTGATCTGCGAGCACGACGACCTGTCGTTCGACCTCACCTGGGACGGGTCATTCCCCGCCGTGCAGGAGCAGCCGCATCTCATCCACACCGGCAGCCGGCCGATCATCGACGCCTCCCGGTTCGCCCAGGTCGGCTCCTGGTCGGGGACATTGCACGTCGACGGTGACGACATCGCCGTCGATCCGGAGATCTGGATGGGGACCCGCGACCGGTCCTGGGGTATCCGGCCGGTCGGCGAGACCGAGCCACCCGGCCGCGACGCGAGCGAACCGGCGGCCGGATTCTGGTGGCTCTACGTGCCGCTGCGGTTCGACGACTTCGCAATCGTGGTCATCGTGCAGGAGAATCCGGACGGCTTCCGCACCCTCAACGACGCCGTACGGGTGTGGCCGGACGGGCGCGTCGAACAGCTGGGCTGGCCGCGCATTCACCTCGAATATCGTTCCGGCACGCGAATTCCCGTCTCCGCGCGGCTGGACATGACCGCCGGTGACGGCTCGCCGCTGACCGTCGAGGTGCGTGCGCACACCTGCATTCCGCTGCATATCGGCTGCGGTTACGGCGGCGATCCGGATTGGCTGCACGGGCAGTGGAAGGGACGTGACTGGTCGTCGAGCAGCCGCTACGACCTGACGGATCCGGCGGTGGCCGGGCGAATTCCGTGGGGTGTGATCGACCACGTCGGACAGGCACGGTGCGGCGACGCCGAAGGCTGGGGGCTGTTCGAACACGGCAGCCTCGGTCGGCACGACCCCACCGGCTTCGCCGATTGGACCTCGGTCGCACCGTAACCCGAGCCGCTCCGCGAGCCGCATTGTCGAGGCCGCTCCGCGAGCCGTGCCCGATGTGAGCTGGATCTCAGGTACCCTGCGACGGATCGACGCCGGGCCGCCGGCCCGGGACGGCACAGCGAGAGGCAGGCACGATGAGCGGTTTCCGTGTTTCGCGTGGTACCTCCCAGGTTCTCCCCGGCCCGGCGCTGTCGTCCGGGCGGGCGTGGCGCGCCCGCACCCGGGCCGGGTTCGTCCTGGCGGCCGGGACGCTGGCGGGCGCACTGCTCCCGATCGTGGGGGCGGCCCCGGCCGAAGCGACGGTGGCTCCCACGATCGCGGTCTCGATGTCCGGGTCGGCACTGAGCCCGGTCAGCGGGGCGCTGGTCGGTTGCGCCCAGAACGCGGTCGCGACGGTGCGCAACCCCGACGGCAGCCCCGTCACCCACGGCACCGTCGACTTCTTCAGTCACCTCTCGGGGATCAGCGGCAATATCGTCGGCACCGCCCCGGTGGTCAACGGCGTCGCCAGCATCGGCTGGATGCCCGACCGGCCGGGCGAACACGTCGTCAGCGCGGTGTACTACGACGGACTCCCGGAACTCTCACCGGTCGCCGGATACACCATCGTGACGACCGCGAGCCTCGGCGGCGCCTGCGTCTAAGGCGTTGCGGGACAGCAACTTTCCTAGCCGCCCGGCCGAATCCGCACCGCCGTGGATTCGGCCGGTTTCGTTCGGGCCGCCTATCCGCCGGGTTCGTCACGGCCGGACCACGATCCGATCGGAGACGGGCGTTCGTGGCACCGCCTGCGAAACAGCGCCGGCGAGTACGGCGGGTGTCCCGCGTTCACTCCTCTTCCGCGACGGCGATCGTGATCGTGCCGAACACGGTCTTCGGCACGATCAGCCGCCCGCGCCGACCCCAGCGCCTCCAGGCGAGCAGCGCTGCCGCTTCGGCGACGCTCGGCGTGCCGACCGCGACGGCCGCACGGTCGCCCGGATGAGGAACGTCGACATGAGCCAGTTCGTCCGCACCGAATCCGATCACCGGCACCTCGAACGCGGCCGCGGCAGCGACGATTCCCGGCTCCTCCGCCCGCCGATCGATCGTCGCCAGGCATCGGATCGCAGTGTGCCCCATCACTTTCCGCACGGCCGCCACGATGGCTTCGGCCGCCGGATCGGGCCGTGACCCGATTCCTACGACCACCGCCCCGCTCATCGGTCCCCGTTTGCCCGGCCGGTGGTCGAATGCCGGCCGGGTGCGCCGCAACGAACTGTTCCGATCGGGCACGGGCGTGATGCCGGCACCTCGGTCACGGCGCAGTGAGTCGGTTCGCATGGGCGTCCGCCAGGGAGTCGTCTTCGGGCGAGGTCCGCCGCTGCCCGGTTCAGCCGTCCGATGCCCGCGGGCAATTCCCGCCCGCGACGACGAGTGGCCTCTCCCCCGCGCCGCCCGCCGAAAGGGAGGCGCTCGCGCTGCTCGGGCCGATCGGCGGGTCGTTTCGAGGATCGCTCGCGCATCGCCGTCACACGCCGGCGTGCGCCACGGCGAACTTTTCACACGCCGCGACGAAACGAACTGTGGCCGTGGGATTTCCGGCGGGATGGGTGTGCAGATAGGAGGCATGCACTCGGTGCGCCACCGCACCTTCCCGGACCGCGGCCTCGTCGGTGCGCCATCCCCAGGCGGGTGGGTTCGATCCCGTGGTGACCAGGCGGGTGCGGTGGAATTCGTGGCCGCGCACACGTTCTCCGGTGCGCCACAGCACCGAGTCGGCCAGGGCCACGGCATCGCGGTAGCCGAGAGTCAGGCGCGGTCCGAATTCGGCGGTGGCATCGAGGACTCCGGCCATGCGGTGCCCGTCCAGCGAACGGGTCAGATAGAGCAGGCCCGCGCATTCGGCATGGATCGGCATGCCCCGGGCGGCAGACTCGGCGACCGCGGTCAGCAGTGGCGTATTCGCGGCCAGATCGGCGGCATGCTCCTCCGGGAAACCGCCGGGCAGCACCAGACCGGCTGTGCCCGAGGGCAATTGCTCGTGCAACGGATCGAACACCGCCACCTGCGCCCCGGCCGCCACCAGCAGTTCACGATGTTCGGCGTAACCGAAGGTGAACGCCGGCCCGCCCGCCATCGCGACGATCGGCGCCGGCTCGCGCACCACACTGCCCGACGCGGACGCCGGTACCGGCGTCTCCGGCTCGCCGGTCTGTTGCGGCCCTGCCTTCTCCGACGAGATCCGCGACGTCGCGGCCGCCGTACTGCCGGAGGGCAGCGCTGCTCCGGGCGAGCCGGTGTCCTCGCCCGGCTCCGGGCCGTCGAGGGCGGTCCGGTCCTGTCGATGCGGGGCCACGACTTCACCCATCGGATCCCACGCGTGGCCGTCCACATCGGCGAAGGCCAGTCGCGCGACCGCACCCACATCGACGTGCGCGCCGACGAGTTCGGTCATGGCCGCGACCGCCGCATGCGCCGCGGAACCGTGCTCGACCGCCGGAACGAGGCCGAGATGCCGTGCGGGAACAGCCAGTTCGTCCATCCGCGGCAGCGCGCCGAGCACCGGAAGACCGACCCGGGCGCAGGCGGCGCGCAGCACCTGTTCGTGGCGCGGGCTGCCGACACGGTTGAGGATCACGCCGCCGAGCCGGATCCCGCTGTCGAAGGTCGCGAACCCGTGCAGCAGGGCGGCCAGGCTCTGACTGTGGCCGCGCGCGTCGACGACCAGCAGCACCGGGGCGCCGAGCAGCGCGGCGACCTGTGCGGTCGACCCCTCGGCGATCGGGGCGGGATTCGCGGCGTCGATGCGGCCGTCGAACAGGCCCATCACGCCCTCGACCACGGCCACATCGCAGCCCGCGCTGCCGTGCCGGTACAGCGGCACCACCCGCTCGGCGCCGACCAGCACCGGATCCAGATTGCGTCCCGGCCGCCCGGCGGCCAGACCGTGATACCCGGGATCGATGTAGTCGGGTCCCACCTTGAACGGCGCGACCCGATGTCCGGCGCGGCGCAGCGCTCCGATCAAACCGGTTGCCAGCGTGGTCTTTCCGCTGCCCGAGGCGGGCGCGGCGATCACCACGGCCGGAGTCGTCATCGGCCGCCCGCCGTCACCACTCGATACCCCGCTGACCCTTGCGCCCGGCGTCCATCGGATGTTTCACCTTGCTCATCTCGGTGACCAGATCCGCCGCGTCGACCAGTGCCTGCGGGGCGTCGCGGCCGGTGATCACCACATGCTGGTTGCCGGGCCGGTTCCGCAGCGTCTCGACCACCTCGTCGACGTCCACCCAGCCCCATTTCAGCGGGTAGGTGAACTCGTCGAGGACGTAGAAGCGGTGCTGTTCGGCGGTCAGCCGGCGCGCGATCTCCCGCCATCCGGCCAGGGCCGCGGCAGCGTGATCGTCCTCGCTGCCCTGTTTGCGGGTCCACGACCAGCCCTCGCCCATCTTGTGCCATTCCACCGGGCCGCCGGTGCCGGTCTCCTCGTGCAGCCGGCCCAGGGTGCGGAAAGCGGCTTCCTCGCCGACCTTCCATTTCGCGCTCTTCACGAATTGGAAGACCGCGATGTCGAATCCCTGATTCCAGGCCCGCAACGCCATCCCGAACGCCGCGGTCGACTTGCCCTTGCCGGGACCGGTGTGCACCGCGAGCACCGGCTGATTACGCCGCTGGCGAGTGGTCAGCCCGTCGTCGGGAATCGTCTCCGGAACGCCCTTCGGCATCGCTGCATCCTCCTGGTCGAGCACCTACGCATCACATTCCCACATCCGCACATCCGGTCGGCCGCGCGGGTCCGGCCGTCGTACGGTCCGACCGATCGCGGGCGGTGTGGCGCTCACGCCGCCAGATGATGCGGCAGCCCGGACTTGACGGCGGCGGCGACCGAATCGCCGGTGAGCTCGCCGAGGCGCAGGTAGGTGGCGCGCAGCTCGCGGGCGAACTCGGCGGCCAGACCCAGCCGGACCATGCCGCGCTCGCAGTCCACGACCACGCCGGCCACACCGTCGCGGGCGAGCAGGCGGGCGGCGGCGCGGGCACGCGGGATCGGGTCGGCACCGCCGGTGGCGCGGCCGTCGGTGAGCAGCACGACCATCGCGCGACGCTGCGGGTCGCGGACGTGTTCGCGGGCCACCACCTCGCGGGCCTTCAGCAATCCCTGTGCCAGTGGGGTTTTGCCGCCGGTGCGCAGATCGGTGAGGCGGCGCACCGCGATATCCACCGAGGAGGTCGGCGGCAGTACCAGCTCGGCCTCGCTGCCGCGCACGGTGATCACGGCGACCTTGTCGCGGCGCTGATAGGCGTCGCGCAGCAGGGCCACCACCGCCCCGGTGACCGCCGACAGACGATCGCGGGCGGCCATCGACCCGGAGGCGTCGACCACGAACACCACCAGATTGCCTTCGCGCCCTTCGCGATACGCGCCGCGAAGGTCGGCCGCATGCAATGCCAGCGGGCCGTCGACGCGGCCGCGGGCATGCTGATGGGGTGCGGCGGCGAACAGGGTGCCCAGCAGATGGAGCCCGGTGGAGGTGTCGGTGACCGACCGCACCACCCGGCCGTGCCGGGTGTGGGCGCGGGATCGGCGTCCGGGAGCGCCCTCCCCGACTCCCGGGATCTCCCAGTGGGGCGGGCGGGCAACGGAATTCGCCGGGGCCGCCGCGCTGCCCTCGCGGGCGCCGCCGCGCGGGCCGCCGCCCGGTGAGCCGGGACCGTCGTCGTCAGGGCCCTTGTCGTCGGGGCCGTCGGAGCCCTTGTTCTCGGGAGCTTCGGCGTCCGTATCCGGCTCGCGCTGGTCACGATCGAACTCGCGCTTCGGATCGGACTCCGTTTCCGCTGCGTCGCTCGGGGTTTCGTCTTCCGCGGCACGCTGCTCGGCGCGGGCCCGTTCGGCCTCCTGTTCGGCATCGCGCATGGCGTCGTCGAGTTGTTCGTCGGTGATGCCCGGTTCGTCGAACGGATCGCGCCGGCGACGGTGCGGCAGTGCCAGTTCCGCGGCGATACGCACGTCATCGGCAGTGACGCACTCACTTCCACGCCACGCCGCATGGGCCGTCGCGGTGCGCGCCACCACCAGATCCGCGCGCATGCCGTCGACGTCGAAGGATGCGCACAGCGCCGCGATCCGGCGCAGTTCGATATCGTCGAGCGCCACCTCGGCGAGGCGTTCCCGCGCGGCGAGAATGCGCTCGGCGACGTCGCGATCGGCCGCGGCGTAGGCGGCCGCGAAGGCGGCGGGATCGGCCTCGTAGTCGAGGCGGCGGCGCACCACGGCCATGCGCACGTCCACATCGCGGGAGGCCGCGACGTCGACGGTGAGGCCGAAGCGGTCCAGTAGCTGCGGGCGGAGTTCACCCTCCTCCGGGTTCATGGTGCCGACCAGGACGAACCGAGCCGGATGCGAATGCGACACCCCGTCGCGTTCGATATGCACCCGCCCCATGGCCGCCGCGTCGAGCAGGACGTCGACGAGGTGGTCGTGCAGCAGATTCACTTCGTCGACGTACAGCACGCCGTGATGGGCGGCCGCCAGCAGCCCCGGCCGGAACGCCTGTTCCCCGTCGCGCAGCACCCGCTCCAGATCCAGCGATCCCACGACCCGGTCCTCGGTGGCGCCGACCGGCAGCTCCACCAGCCGGGCGGGCCGCTGCCCACTCTCGTCGGCCACCGGCGGCAACAACTGCGCAAGCGCCCGCACCACGGTCGATTTCGCGGTCCCCTTCTCCCCGCGCACCAATACTCCGCCGATCCCCGGATGCACCGCACACAGAATCAGCGCCAGCTGCAACTGCTCCTGCCCCACCACCGCCGAGAACGGAAACCCCGCCTCACCGTCGTGGTGCGCGGACACAGCCGATGCGGATTCATCTCGGAAATCGGACACGCACCCACTGTATGCGCGCCCCGTTCCGCCCCCGCACCGGGCTGCCCTGTCGCACTACAGCCGCTGCCCCGCCGCGATCCGCCGCACCACCAGTGGCAACACCACATGCTCGGCCTCCAGCACCCGCGCGGCCAGGGTTTCGACGGTGTCGTCCGCGAGCACCGGAACCGCGCAGTTTCGCACAGCTGTACGAGGTATTCGGCGCGCTTCTCACCTGCCGAATACGCTGGGCGGGTGCGGGATGTGGTGCGGGGCTTCGGGTATCTGGTGCGGGGGCAGCGGTGGGCCGCGGCGCATCGGCGGGAGCTGGGGCTGGGATTGCTGCCGGGCGTGCTCTCGATGGTGCTGTATCTGGGGCTGCTGGTGGCGCTGGTGTGGTTCGCGGGGGATCTGGTCGCGTGGGCGACGCCGTTCGCGGCGCACTGGTCGTCGCCGTGGCCAGGCCTGCTGCGCGGCGGCCTGGCCGTGCTGCTGGTCCTGCTGGGGCTGTTCCTGGCGGTGATCACGTTCACCGCGGTGACGCTGGTGATCGGCCAGCCGTTCTACGAGGCCGTGTCGGAACGGGTGGATCGGTCGCTGTCGGCCGACGGGCGTGCGCCGGAATCGGGACTGCCGCCGTGGCGGGAGGTCTGGATCGGGGTCCGCGACGGGGTGCGCATTCTGATCCGGGCGGCGGTGTGGGGCGTGGTGCTGTTCTGCGCCGGATTCCTGCCGCTGGTCGGGCAGACCGCCGTCCCGGTGCTCGGGGTCTGCGTGGCCGGGTTCTTCCTGGCGCAGGAACTGACCGCCGTCGCGATGCTGCGCCGTGGAATCGAGTTGCGCGAACATCTGACGATGCTGCGTTCGCATCGAATGCTGGTGTGGGGCTTCGGTATTCCGCTGGCCGCCGCATTCCTCGTGCCGTTCGTGGCGATCGTCCTGATGCCGGGTGCGGTCGCCGGCGCGACGATGCTCGCCCGCGAATTATGCGGTGCGGACACCGATCCGGCGCCGAATCCGTTGCGGGACTGACGACTCGCCCCGGCACGAGAGGGCCCCGCACCCCGGAACGGGATACGGGGCCGACAGCTCCGTGGTGGACCCGCCACTCAGCCTCTGCGCATGGGGATGTGCGCTATCCCGTCTTCCTCGTACTCCTCGCCGTCGGGCTTGAACCCGTGCTTGGTGTAGAGGTCGACCAGATAGGTCTGGGCGTTCAAACGCACTGTCGCCGAACCGGCTTCGGCGATGGCCGCCTGCAGCACGCGGGTGGTGTAGCCGTGACCACGCGCTTCCGGAGTCGTGCACAACCGGCCGATGCGGAACGACTTCACCCCGTTGTGGTGCTCCTCGAGCAGCCGCAGGGTGCAGATGATCTCACCCTCGTCGTCGAGCCAGAAGTGGCGTGTCTCGGGGAGCAGATCGAGCCCGTCCAGTTCCGGATAAGCGCATTTCTGCTCCACGACGAACACTTCGACGCGCAGTTTCAACAGCTTGTACAGCGTCGCGGTATCGAGATCCGCGGCCCACGACCGTTTGAGCGCAACCGTTGACATCATCGCGTCTTGCTATCACATGTTTCAGCTGTGCGCGACCCCTGCGGCGATCGGCGTGTTGTCGGCACGGCCGCTGCCGTTGAGATTGAGGGCCTTGGTCGACCAGTCCCACACCTCGTGGAACAGCGCCTGATTCTCCGAGAGCTTCACACCCAGCGACGGCACCATTTCCTTGAGTTTCGGTGTCCAATCGGCGTATTCGCTCGGGAAGCAGCGCTGCAGCACGTCGATCATCGCGCTGACACAGGTGGAGGCGCCGGGCGAGGCGCCGAGCAGTCCGGCGATGGAGCCGTCACCGGCGGCGATCACCGCGGTGCCGAGTTCCAGGACGCCGCCCGCACCCTTGCGCCGGATGATCTGCACGCGCTGACCGGCGGTGATCAGCTCCCAGTCGTGGCCGTCGGCGCGCGGGATGAACTCCTCCATGGTGTTCACCTTGCCCGCCGGCGACTTCAGCAGCTCGCTGACGAGGTACTTGACCAGGCCGAGTTCGGTGACGCCGACTCCCAGCATCGGGGTGACGTTGCCGGCCCGCACGGACTTGAGCAGGTCGCTGAACTTGCCGTCCTTGAGGAACTTCGGGGTCCAGCCGGCGTAGGGGCCGAACAGCAGGCCCGGCTTGCCGTTGATGACGCGAGTGTCCAAGTGCGGCACCGACATCGGCGGCGCGCCGACGGCGGCCTTGCCGTAGACCTTGGCGTCGTGCTTGGCGATCAGCTCGGGGTTGGTGCAGCGCAGGAACTGGCCGCTGACGGGGAATCCGGCGAAGCCCTGGATCTCCTTGATGCCGGCCTTCTGCAGCAGCGGCAGCGCGTAGCCGCCCGCGCCGACGAAGACGAATTTGGCGTCGATCGTGCGCGTGGTGCGGGTGCGGGTGTTGCGGACCTTGACCGTCCAGCTGCCGTCGGACTTCTTGGACAGGTTGCGCACCTCGTTGCCGAAGGCGATCTCCACGCCCGAGGAGCCGAGGTAGGCCAGCAGCTGCTTGGTCAGCGCTCCGAAGTCGATATCGGTACCGGTCTGGGTCCAGTTCAGCGCGACCGGCTCGGAGAAGTCGCGGCCCCGGGCCATCAGCGGCAGGCGGCGGGTGAACTCGTCCGGGCTGTCGATGAACTCCATACCCTCGAACAGCGGGTGCCGCGACAGCGCCGCGTGGCGCTTGCGCAGATAGTCCACACCGTCGGCACCGTGGCAGAAGCTCACGTGCGGAATGGGATTGATGAAACCCGACGGGTCGGCGAGTACGCCGTTCTCGGCGCCGTAGGCCCAGAACTGGCGCGACACCTGGAAGCGCTCGTTGATATCGATCGCCTTGGTGATGTCGACCGAACCGTCGGCGGCCTGCGGTGTGTAGTTCAGCTCGCACAGCGCCGAGTGGCCGGTGCCCGCGTTGTTCCACGGGTCGCTGCTCTCGGGCGCGGCCGCGTCCAGTCGCTCGAACATGGTGATCGACCAGTCGGGCTGCAACTGGCGAAGCAGTGCACCCAGGGTGGCACTCATGATGCCGGCACCGATGAGGACTACATCGGTCTTTTCAGTCATCGCAGCGTTCGGCACGGGGTGATCGACTTCCTTGTCCAGCGCGGGCACTTGGTGGGCGGGTAATGAGGTTACCCGCCGTTCACTTCAACTTGATTCTGCCCCTCACCATGCCCGTTTCCGAAACCGTCACACATGCACGTTCGGCACGGCTCGCCGTGCAGGCCCCTGAGCGGGTCGAATATCGTGAAGCTGTGACGAACGAGACGCCGCTGGCCCCGTCGACCACCCACGCCTGGCAGCCCGATGTTCTGGGCGAGGGATATCGGCAGTTGACCATTCCGCTCGGGCCCGATCCGGACGGTGAGGGCGTCGTCGACGCCACCCTGGTCCGCCACGAGCCCGATATCGCCGAGCCGGCCGCCGGGGCGGTGCTGTACGTGCACGGCTTCACCGATTACTTCTTCCAGAAGCATCTCGCCGAGCACATGAGTGCGCGCGGCTATCGCTTCTACGCTCTGGATCTGCGCAAGTGCGGACGCTCGCGCCGTCCCGGCCAGACCGCGCACTACGTCAGCGATCTGCGGCTCTACGACGCGGAACTGGATCGCGCGGTGCAGATCGTGCGCGAGGAGACCGGATTGCCGGTGCTGCTGATGGCGCACTCCACCGGCGGTCTGGTGTTGCCGCTGTGGCTGAACCGCCGCGATGCCGCCGCCGAGGGCATCACCGGACTCGTGCTCAACAGCCCGTGGTTCGATCTGCAGGGCCCGGCCTACTACCGCCACATCGGCACCGCCGTGATCGGCGGTGTGGGCCGGGTGCGCGCGATGACGCGCCTGCCCGGCGGGGAGCTGAGCACCTACGGCGACAGCCTGCACACCAGTGTCTCCGGCGAATGGGACTACAACCTCGATTGGAAGCCGCTGGGTGGGTTCCCGGTGCATCTGGGCTGGTTGCGCGCCATCCGCCGCGGTCATGCGGAGCTGCATCGCGGCCTCGACGTCGGGGTTCCGGCGCTGATCCTGCGGTCCAAGGTGACGAAGTTCATGCGCAAGTACGGTCCGGCCGCCGATGTGTCGGATGTGGTGCTCGACGTGCGCCAGATTCAGCGCTGGTCGGGATGTCTGGGCGGGCGCACCAACATCGTGCCGATCGAGGGGGCCCGCCACGACGTGTTCCTCTCGGCGCCGGAGGTGCGCTCGCACGCGTTCACCGAACTGGACGCGTGGCTGAGCTGGTTGCGCGACTTCCGCGCCTGAATCACGGTGCCGCGCAAGGTGTTCGCGGGCTCTACCGAGAGCCCGCGCTCACCACAGGCCCGAGCGCAGCACGATCTCGGTGGCGAATTCGTGATCGGCCTTGATCGGCACCTCGGCGGTGTCGACCTGGGTGACGCGGAATTCGCCGAAGACGTGGCGACCGCAGGAATCGGCGACCGCGCGCGGCAGGTCCTCGGTGGCTATGACGGTGGTCGGCAGTTCCACTGCCGGGCAGGTGGCATCGGCGGCGGTTCCGTCCACGGCCACGGCCGGATGCGGGCGCCCGGCCACCACCAGTCCGACGAACCGGCCGAAGCCGCGCGCGCCCAGTTGCCAGGCCAGTTCCGCGCCCGCGCCGTAGCCGGCCAGGTTGGCCCAGGCCACGCCGAGGTCGTCGAGGATGGCGTAGACCGCGGCCTTGTCCAGGCCGTCGATCGACTCCACCGTGATGGTGCGCAGATCGGAATTGTGCAGTCGCTCGCACACCTGGTCGTAGACGTCGGCCGGAGCTCCGGCGTCGGGTAGCAGCAGCACCGTATGCCTGGACTCCGGCCCGCCGACTCGTACGGTCCAGGCGCGGTCACCGACCGCGATTCGCCGGGTCTCCATGCCGATCAACGCTACACGGCAGCGGACGGGCGCACGCCATGTCCTCGGCCACGTTCATCGCCCGGTGATGACGCGGATCGCAGCGCTGTGAGGTGGGCGGCCTCGGCACCGGAAACTCGACCGCGGCACGTCGAACGAGGACGAGATCGGGCCGCGAACGGATCCGAGCCCCGGCGCACCGGACCCCGCACTCACCGGCCGACGGTGAGAGTCGGCAGTCCCGCGGGCGCACCGTCGCTGATCAGGCGCTCGAGCGCCGCGACGTCGAGGTGTTTCTCGATCAGGTCGGCGAGCAGATCCAATTGAGCGGTACGCACCGCCTCCACACAGGTATCGGAGGCGACCGCGAAGCCGGTGCGACCGGCCTGCCGCGCGGCCTCCCGCAGCCAGGCGCGGCGGAACTCGTCGGATTCCAGCAGCCCGTGCAGATGTGTGCCGCGAACGGCCCCGCGCACGCTGCCTTCGCGGCTGTCCGTCTCGACACCGCTGATCTCGACCCAGGCCGGATCGCCGCTGCGTCGCACCCGGCCGTGGTGAATCTCATAGCCGGACAACGAGATTCCCGCGACAGCTGCCCCGCTCGCCGCGCCGTGGCCGGCACTGCGCCGCAGCACCTTCGGATCGGCGAATTCGATCTCGAGATCCAGCAGGCCGAGACCGTCGACCTCGCCCGCCCCGGATTCGACGTCGTCGTGGATGCGGCGGCCGAGCATCTGGTAGCCGCCGCAGATGCCCAGCACCGGCTTTCCGGCGCCGGCGTGGGCCGCGATCGCGTCCGCGATTCCCGCGCGGCGCAACCAGTTCAGATCCGAGACGGTGGATTTGCTCCCCGGAACGACGATCACGTCGGCGCCGGCCAGCCGCGACGGGTCGCTCACCCAGCGCACCGCGACTCCCGGCTCGCACGCCAGCGCCTCGATATCGGTGGAGTTGGAGATGCGTGGCAGCCGGATCGCGGCGACGCTCAGCCATTCGGTGCCCACCGGCGGGCGCGGGCGGCCGACCGGGGCGTCGGCGACGGTGCCCAGGGAATCCTCCGCGTCGATCCACAGTTCGTCGCTGTAGGGCAGGACCCCGAGCGTCGGGCGGCCGGTGAGCGCGGTCAGCCGGTCCAGCCCCGGCCGCAGCAATTCCACGTCGCCGCGGAACTTGTTGACGATGTAGCCCGAGATCAGCCGCTGATCCTCGGGTTCGAGAATCGCCACGGTGCCGAACAGGTGCGCCAGTACCCCGCCGCGATCGATATCGCCCACCAGCAGGACCGGCAACTGCGCCGCCCGCGCGAGGCCCATATTCGCCAGATCGGTCGCGCGCAGGTTGATCTCGGCGGGTGAGCCGGCGCCCTCGCAGATCACCACGTCGAATTCGGCACGCAGGGCGGCGAGTTCACCGGCCACCACCTCGCGCAACCCCCGCCGGTGCCGGAAATAGTCGCGCGCGCCGACGGTGTCGACCGCGACGCCGCGCACCACCAGCTGCGAACGGCGGTCGCTGCCGGGTTTGAGCAGTACCGGATTGAACCGCACGCTGGGTTCGAGGCCGCAGGCGCGCGCCTGCAACGCCTGTGCCCGGCCGATCTCGCCCCCGTCGAGGGTCACGACCGAATTGTTGGACATGTTCTGCGCCTTGAACGGCGCCACCCGCACGCCGCGCCGCGCCAGCATCCGGCACATGCCGGCCACCACCACGCTCTTACCGGCGTCGGAGGTGGTGCCGGCGACCAGCAGTGCGCCGTTCACCGCGCCGGCCGCAGCGGCGAACCTCATGGGAGCGTGAGGATTTCGGCGCCTTCCTCGGTCACGACCAGCGTGTGCTCGAATTGCGCGGTCCACTTGCGGTCCTTGGTCACCACGGTCCAGCCGTCGTCCCAGATCTCGTAATCGATACCGCCGAGATTGATCATCGGCTCGATGGTGAAGGTCATGCCCGGCTCGATGACCGATTCGATGGCGGGCTGGTCGTAGTGCAGGATCACCAGGCCGCTGTGGAAGGTCGGGCCGACACCGTGGCCGGTGAAGTCGCGGACCACCCCGTAGCCGAAACGATTCGCATACGACTCGATGACGCGCCCGATCACGTTCAGTGCCCGCCCGGGCCGGACCGCCTTGATGGCCCGCATGGTGGCCTCGTGGGTGCGCTCCACCAGCAGCCGGGCCTCCTCGTCGACGTCACCGGCGAGGAAGGTGGCGTTGGTATCGCCGTGCACGCCGTTGATGTAGGCCGTGACATCGATATTGACGATGTCACCGTCCTCGATCACCGTGGAGTCCGGAATGCCGTGGCAGATCACCTCGTTCAGCGAGGTGCAGCAGGATTTGGGGAAGCCCTTGTATCCGAGGGTCGACGGGTAGGCCCCGTGATCGCACAGATAGTCGTGGACGACCGCGTCGAGGTGATCGGTGGTGACGCCCGGAGCGACGGCTTTACCGGCCTCCTGCAGCGCCTGGGCGGCCAGTTTGCTCGCCAGCCGCATCTTCTCGATGGTCTCCGGCGTCTGCACCCACGGTTCGCGGCCCTCGTTCACGGTCTTCTTCCACGCGTACTCCGGCCGCTCGATCGAGCGCGGCACCTCGCGCACGGGCGAGAGCGTTCCGGGGGCGAGCGGCTTGCGGGTGCGCACAGACATGTATTCAGACTATCCGCCCCGGGGCGAGGCCACGGCGGCGACGCCGCTGTGCGCTGCGCTTACCGGGCGGGCGGCGCGGTGACGCCGCTGACGAGGTCGGTATAGCCGTCGACCAGTTCGGCGAGGTGGTACCAGTGCTTGTGGGTGGTGTCGCTGCGGGCGCCGTCGCGGTCGATGGCGCGGTTGGCGGCGACCCAGCTGCCGGCCATGCGGTCCACCATCGGCCCGAGGACATCGGTGCGCAGCGCGACGCCGGTGCGATAACCCGGCAATTCGCGTTCGACCCATTCGTTGATGTCGTCGATGAGTTCACCGCGGCGGCAGTCGATTTCCGCGATGAGGATCGGGTCGGTGATCTGCGCACGCCGGGTGTGCAGTTCGGCCAGCGCCCGGGCCGACCGCAACAGCTCGCGGTCCTGGAATCGCCGACCTTGGAAGGCGCACAACAATTGCGGGGCTGCGGGTAACGCACTGGCAATCGAAGTCGTCATCGTCGCACCGTCATCACTGATCTCCGGATTTCGCTCGTCCGTCGTTCGGATCGAATGTGGCGAATTCAAGGGTAGATCGGATTCTGCTCTTGCATATGCAAGAACGCAAGATTGCGTCCGCATTGCTGGAATCACGGTGTGGTCACAGTCTTCCCGGCGTCAGGATATGCCCGCGACGTGCGATGATGCCTCGAGAACGACTGTGCTGGTAATCATTTCACGGCCCGTCCGTCGACGTCCGGAACCCGCGACGGCGCGTCGGCGATGATCACACCACGCGCTCACTGTGGCGACAAACCACGCAAAACGATCTCCATACCGCCGCGAAATTCCTCTTCGGCCGAGATGTCGCGGGCCTCGCTGGCGGTTTCGATGAGGTAGGGATAGTCCGCCGGCGGCAGCGTCGTGATGGCCACGGTGCCCGCACCGCCGATCGCGGCATGGTGTTCGTTCTCCAGACAGCCGAGCAGGAAGGCCACCAGCGTCCGCTGAGCTATCACTCGCTCCCGCCCCGTGAAACCACCCGCGGTGAGTGCGGCGAGGGTGGCGTCCATCCATCGCAGCGCGGCCGGACTCGCGTGCCGATGCCGCGGCACCAGCGGCGCCGCCGCCGGATGCGCCGCGACCGCCGCCCGCATGCGCTCGAGCAGTAACACGATCGCCGTCCGCCACTCGGCGTCGACGGGGGTGGACACGTCGACGTCACCGAGCAGCCGGTCGACGATCAGCACTTCGAGAGCCTCCCGGTCGGCCACGTAGCGATACAGCGCCATGGTGGCCATCCCCAGTTCGGCGGCCACCGCGCGCATGGTCAGACCGGGCAGGCCCGCGCGGTCGATCACGGCGAGGGCCGCCGTCGACAGGTCCGCGGTGGTCAGCGAGCGAGGGCGGGGCACGGATTGACAGCGTACAAGATACGCGCATACTGGTTTGTAGGCGTACGAGGTACACCTACCTATCGAGGAGCATGCATGTCGGCACCCACCACCATCGCGAGCCGCACCCTGACCGCGGTCACCGGCGAACCGATTCCCGTCCCGGATCCCGATCGCCTGATTCATCTGCAATTCCGCCGGTTCGCGGGATGTCCCATCTGTCATCGCCATCTGCGCACCTTCGTCACCCGGCATGCCGAGATCGCCGCCGCCGGAATCCGCGAGGTCGCCGTCTTCCATTCCGCGGCAGCCGAATTGACCGGCTATGCCGCCGATCTCCCCTTCGACCTGATCGCCGATCCGGACAAGACGCTGTATCGCGAATTCGGTGTGGAATCCGCACACCGCGCACTGCTGCATCCGCGGGCGTGGCCCGGTATCGCACTGGCGATCGGCAGCGCCGTCGGCCCCATGGCGCGCGGCGAACAACCCACACCCCGCGGCACACCGCAGGGCGGTCGCCTCGGACTGCCCGCCGATTTCCTCATCGCCGCCGACGGCTCCATCGCCGCCGCCTCTTACGGCTCACACGCCGACGACCAGTGGTCGGTCGACGAATTGCTCTCCTACGCAGCGGAACTCCGCCCGTGATGACCGTCGAACTGTTCAGGCGGTGCTCGCGTGCATCTCCCAGATCAACACCTCGCTCGGCGCCACGGCCGTGATGCGTTGCCCGCCGGTGGCCGTGGTACGGACCGCGTCACCGGCGGACAGGGTGGTCTGCCCGTCGGCCGTGCCCTCGAAGACGACGGATCCGCGGGCGAGGAAGATGTGGCCGAACGGCGCCTCCGGCACCAGAACCGAACGGCCCGGATCCAGCCGTGCGACATGGAAGGCCGCGTAGCGGTTGCCGAGGGTGATCGCCGTCTCGCCGCGATGCCGGGGCATGCCGGATGCGACGGTGACCAACTCGTTGTGCGACAGGCCGGCCTCGACATCGGACTCCTGATAGCTCGGCGGGCGGCCGGCCTCGTCCGGCGGAATCCACATCTGCACCACGTGCAGGTTCGCGCGCTCGCCGTACACCGCGCCGTTGCGCTCGGAATGCAGGATGCCGGTTCCGGCGCTCATGCGCTGCGCCAGACCGGGGCGGATCAGGCCCGAGTGGCCTGCCGAATCCTGATGCACCACAGTGCCTTCCAGGACCCACGTGACGATCTCGGTATTCAGATGCTGATGCGTGTCGAAACCGGCACCGGCCTCGACGACATCCTCGTTGTGCACCAGCAACATTCCGTGCGCGTTGGCGGCGAGATCGAAATTGCCGGTCGCGGGAAACGACTGCCGGGAATCGAGCCATTCGTTCCGCCAGCCGTATCGCTGCCCGGCCCGGACGATCCGTACCGCCTCCACCGCCGTCGTCGCCATGGCGATCGACCTCCGTTCCACCGCGTGTCCCCTGCTGCAATTCCCGGCCAATCGCGGATATTCCCGGGCGGGCACGATCGTGCCGGGACCTGCGGGCCGGGCGGTATGCTCGCCCGACCGTTCCCGAATCCGTGGAACGTGCTCCAGCGTCCCGAAACTCACAAGGAGTACGCGCGCGATGGCAGGTAAACGCACGGTGCTGACGGTTCAGCTGCGGCGGCTCGCCGCACTGCTGTCGGAGATGCGTGAGCAGGCGGGGATCAGCAAGGAGGTGGTCAGCGCCCGCACCGGCATCAACGTCACCACGCTCTACCGGATCGAAACCGCGCAGGCGCGCCCGCAGCGACGCACCCTCACCGCGATGCTCGACCTGTACGGCATCGGCGAACCACAACGCTCCGACGCGGTGCAGTTGCTGATGGAGGCGCAGAAGCCGGGCATGTCGCGCCCGTTCGAGGCGGCCGTCTCGGAGGTCTACGCCGCCTACATCAACTTCGAGACCGAGGCGCTGTCGGCCCGACTGTTCCAGACCTCGTTCATCCCCGGCCTGCTGCAGACCGAGCGCTATGCGTGGGCCGTGCTGGACACCGCGATGCCCAAGGTCGAGACCTCGGTGATCGAACAGCGCCTGCGGGCCCGGGTGGAGCGCTCCAAGGTGCTGACCCGCGACGGGAATCCGCTGGAGTTGTGGGTGGTCCTCGACGAGGCCGCCATCCGCCGGGTGGTCGGCGGGCCGGAGGTGATGCGCGAACAGTTGCTGCGCCTCACCGAGGACACCGACAAGCGCAATGTCATCCTGCAGGTGCTGCCGTTCGGCGCGGGTGCGCATCCGGCGATGGTCGGCTCCTTCGTCGTCCTCGACTTCCCCGATCCGGCCGACCCCGAACTGGTCTACGTCGAAGGGATCGCCGGCGACGATATCGTCGAGGGCCACAACGAGATTCGGCGTTTCGGCGTGATGTTCGACCAGCTGCGGGCGATGGCGTTGAGCCCGCGTGATTCCGCGGAGATGATCAACGAGATCGCCGACGGCCTGCGCTGAGCGACGCCGGCCCCGCTCACTGCCGGCTGGCGCGCCGGAATCCGACCGCCGCCGGCACCGCGAACAGGACCATCGCACCGACCGACCATCCCACCGTCGCCCACAGCGGCCCGCGGGCCGACTCGCCGAGCGCCAGCGCGCTCATCGAGTCGATCGCCGTGGACAGCGGCTGATGGGCCACGATCGGCTGCGCCCAGCCGGGATAGGCGGGCAGCGGGACGAATCCGGTGCTGAAGAACATCAGCAGCGAGGATCCGAGCGAAATGGCCTCCACCACGAACGTTTTCGCCGAATACACCGCCACCGCCGTCACCATGGTGGCGAATCCGATTCCGTAGAGCAGCGGCACCCCGAGCACCGCGACCGCGGCGGCGGGACGGTGGAACCGGAAACCGAGCGCCATACCCACCGCGAACAGGACCACCGTGCAGAGCACGATCCGGGCGATTTCGGCGAGCAGCCGGGACAGCAACCCCGAGGCGCGGTGGACCGGCAGCGCCCAGAAGCGGCCCAGCAGGCCCGCATCGCGTTCGCGGCCCAGCGTCACCGCCCCGGCCAGCGATCCCGACATCACCGACACCACCGTCACCATCGGCACCGAACCGTAGAGCGCGTCGACGCCGGAGAACGACGAGATCTGCCGGCCGAGCACCGTATTCAGCATTATCAGCAGCAGCGCCGGGAAGACCAGGATCTGTGCCGTGGTGAGCGGATCGCGGCGCCAGCGCCGCAACAGCCGGCCGGTCTGCACCAGGGTCTGCGGCAGCAGATACCGCCAGCGCTCGGTATCCACCTGCACGGTCGCCAATTCGCGCACCGCGGTGCCCGCCCCTGTCATCGCTGCCTCCGTACCGCCAGCGCCACCGACCCGGCGCCGAAGACCAGCAGCCCGGCCACCGTCCACATCACACCCGGCCCGATCGTCGACCGGTCCACCGCCGTCGCGAAACCCGGCTTGTCACCCGCGAGCGCCCGCATCGCGTCGACGAACTGCGACACCGGCTGATTCCGCGCGAAACCCTGAATCCACGGCGGGAATTGAGAGGCCGGCGCGAACCCGGTGGACACCATGCCGAGAATCAATTGCGGCAGCATCAGCACCTGGGTGGTGGCCTCCGGCGACTTCGACAGCGCGCCCAGCAGATCACCGAACAGTCCCAGCATCACCCCGACCGACACCGAGAACAAGAGGAAACCCAGTGTCTCCCAGTTACTTCCGCCGAATCGAAAGCCGATCACGTGCGCGGCCAGCAGCGCCGCCGCCAACGCGATGACGACGCGGTATCCGGTGGCGGCGGTGCGGGCCGTCAACGGTGCGATCGAGGGAATGGGCATGGTCGCCAGCCGGGCATCGAGACCGTCGCGAGCATCGACCGCCGCCCGGAGCGCGGCCGCGGACGCGCAGAACGACACCGCCTGCATGACGATCATCGGCATCAGGAACTGGGCGTAACTGCTCGCCCCGTGCCCGGCGAAACTCATCACCCGGTTCAGCGGTACGTAGAACCCCAGGGTGAACACCGTCGGCGCCAGCACCGCCGTGAGCACCTCGCCGTTGCGCAGTGACGGCCGGATCTGGCGCCGGGTGAGCACCCAGCACGGCAGCCACCAGCCGCGCAGCACGGCATGTGCGCCCCGCCGCGGCATCGCCTGGATTCGCACGGTCATCGCCTGCTCCGTTCGCGCCCGGTCGGCATCCGTCCATCACACCAGACCAGCGGCCGCCGCGGCGCGATCTCCGCGCAAAGCGAGGTCCGATTCGCGATGTATGTCGCGACCTACCGGCCCTCGTCCCGGACGAACCGGACCAGGGAGCGTGGTCCTCCCACCATCGGCGGCGCGGGGAACTAAGCTGTGCGCCGTGCTCGAACCCCAGCCCGCCGTCGCCCCCCATCCGGATATCGCCCACCTGGCTCCGCTGCTGGGCACCTGGCGGGGCTCCGGTCACGGGGAGTACCCGACCATCGAGCCGTTCGACTATCACGAGGAAATCCGCTTCGGCCACGTCGGCCGGCCGTTCCTCACCTATCGGCAGCGCACTCGCCACGCCGCCGACGGCCGCTCGCTGCACGCCGAGACCGGTTATCTGCGCTCGACCGGCGCGGACCGGGTCGAGCTCATCCTGGCTCACCCCACCGGTATCACCGAGATCTGCGAAGGGCGGATCGCCGTCGCCGAGGACGGGCTGCGGCTCGAACTCGATTCCACGCATATCGGCACCTCCAGTACGGCGAAAACGGTCACCGCCCTGGGCCGCTCGATTCATCTGTCCGGGGACACGATCGACTACAAGCTGCGAATGGCGGCCGTCGGGCAACCGAAGCAACACCATCTGTCGGCCAGCTTGCACCGAGCTGAACAGAATGAGAAATTGAACGTCTAACCAGGCCTTTCATGACCTTTTCCGCTGCGCAATCCGGCACAGGGGGTTGTCGGCGCGCGGTTCGCCGGTTTACGGTTTTCCAGGTCGGCTAATAGTCGGCGAACCCGATGGTTCGATGCCAGTGGCTCTCACTCACCGACAAGGGAGAAGACCATGAAGCGTTCGACGCTCACGCTGATCACCGCGGGGATGATCCTCGCCGGGACCGGGGCCGTGGAGATTCTGGGAGACGGTTCGGCCGGGGCCTCACCCCCGACCGAGCACGCCACCTCGGCCACCGTCGGTGGAACGGAGGTGCAGGGACAATAAACGGCACCCGAACTACACAGCTTTCACCCCCGTGACCGGACGCACCGAGCGTCCGGTCACGATTGTTTCAGGCACTCCCCGGCGGCAGAGCCGCCAGCATATCCCTGGTCACCGCGACCGCGTTGTCGGAACTTCCGCCCCGCACCAGCAGGGTGGCCCACGCCAGATCGCCGCGGTAGCCGATGAACCACGAATGCGATCCGCCGTCGACCTCCGCCTCACCGGTCTTGCCGAACACCTCGCCCTGGTCGGCGATCCGCTCCGCCGTACCGCCGGTGACCACCTTGCGCATCATCGCCTGCAGCCCCTGCACCACCTGCGGCGACAGGCTCGGCCGATCACCGTGCACGGCCGTCTCGTGTCCGGAGATCAGATACGGCGTCGGCGCCGATCCGTGTGCGACCGTCGCCGCCACCAGCGCCATGCCGAAGGGGCTGACCACCACCTTGCCCTGGCCGATCCCGTCCTCGGTGCGGACCACCTCGTCGTCGGCGCGCGGCACCGAACCCGATACCGTCGGCAACCCTGCCACGGTGTAGTCCGGGCCCACTCCCAGCCGCGCCGCCGCGTCGGTCAGTGCCGTCCCCGGCAGTTCGCTGGCCAATTTCGCGAAGGCGGTATTGCAGGAACGCTCGTAGGCCGTCGACATCGGCACATCGCCGAGGGAGAACTCGTCGTAGTTCGGAATCGTGCGCTCCCCCACCACGATCCGGCTCGGGCACGGGACGACGGTATCCGGGTTCGCGATGTCGGCGGTCATCGCGGCGGCGGCGGTGACGGTTTTGAAGGTGGAGCCGGGCGGATACAGCCCGGTGGTCGCGACCGGACCGTCGGTGTCGGCGGCCTCGTTCTGCGCCACCGCGAGGATCGCTCCGGTGGAGGGCTGGATCACCACCATCATGGTCTGCTCGCGGCGCGGGTCGACGGCACGCTGGGCGGCGTTCTGCACGGTGCGGTCGATACTCAGCGAGAACGACGGCGCCGGTTGCGGCGCAACCTCTTTCAGCACATCGGTATCGACGCCGTCGGCATTCACGGTGACCACGCTCCAGCCGGCCTTGCCGTCGACCTCGTCGATGACGGTCTTGCGGATCTGGGTCATCAGATCGGGCGCGAAATGGCGGTCGGTGGGAATGAGGTCCCACTGCCGGTCGGTGGTCACCCCGGGCAGGCCCAGCAGCTGTCCGCTGACCTGATCGAATTCCCAGTCGCTCAGGCCGAGGACGAGTGCCGGACCGTGTTGTTTGCGGGCGGCGGCCAGGATCGCGTCGCTGGTCAGGCTGTCGTCGAACTGCTTCAGCCCGGCCGAGAGCGCACCGGCCACATATCCCGGGTCCGGGGCGTCGGACACCGTGAACGAGATCCGGTGCACGACACCCGGAATCAGGACGTCGCTGCCGGATCGTTCGTTGACCCGGGCACGCGGTGCCGGGGTGGTGCGCAGGTGCAGACTCTGGGTGTCGCCCAGTTTCGGGTGGATGTCGGAAGCGCTCCAGCGCACCTTCCACTGCCCGCCGCTGCGGCCCATCTGCAACTGCCCGGAGTAGGTCCAGACACGGTCCTTCGGCAGCGTCCACTCGTAGGTGTAGTCGACGGTGGCGGTGTCGCCGGTGACGCGCGCGGATCCGGTGTGTGCGGTCAGGTGCTGCGCCTGCAGGTTCCGCCACGCCGAAGCCAGTGCCGCCGAGGCCTTCTCGGGTTGCGTGGTCAGATCGGCGGCGTCCGCCGGATCCTGCCGGGCGAAGGCGGCCAGGAACGAGTCGGCGGCGGCGACCGGCCCCTGCGGTCCGGACGAACACGCGCCCGCCGTCATCACCACGGCGGCGGCCGCACTCAGCACCAGCGCGCGGGGCGCCCACGCGCGCGGCGCACATCTCGACTTCGACATCGCCACCGATGGTAGCCAGCCGGTCGCTGGTAAACGTTGCGACACACTGGCTTTGCCCGGTGCGCGGCGGAACCGGGCGTTCAGTCCACGAGGACCGTCGCGAATGTCGCGACCTGATGGAAGCCCACCTTGGCGTAGGCGCGCCGGGCGACCTCGTTGTAGGAGTTCACATACAGGCTCGCCGTCCGCCCCGCCGCGACCACCGCATCGGCGACCGCGGCCGTCCCGGCGGTGCCCAGGCCGCGCCCGCGCCACTGCGGATGCACCCAGACGCCCTGGATCTGGCCGGTCCGCCGGGACATGGCTCCCACCTCGGCCTTGTAGACGACCTCACCGTCCTCGAAGCGCGCCCAGGCGCGGCCGGCTTCGATGAGGCTCGCGACGCGACGCCGGTATCCGCGACCGCCGTCACCGGCCCGCGGATCGACGCCGATCTCCTCGGTGAACATGGCCACCGCGGCGACCAGATACCGTTCCAGCTCGTCACCGCGTACGCGGCGCACCTTCGGATCGGGAACGGCCTGGGCGCGGCCGTCCAGGGCCAGCAGCGGCTGATCGGCGCGGATCTCGCGCGGCGGACCCCACCGATGTTCCAGGGTCTCCCACAGCGGCAACGCCAATTCCTGGCGGCCCACCACCGAAGAGCACACCCGCGGCCAGCGCGCCGCGCGGTCGGCGAAGGCCCGCATATCGTCGGTCGTCCCGCGCAGCGGCACCAGATTGGCGCCCGAGAAACACAGCGAATCCGCCGGGGTGCCCCGCGTCCACAGTTCTCCGCCGCCGCGATTGTCCAGGCCGTATTCCTGCAGGCGCGCGGCGACCATGCACCCGGCCACCGGATCGGTGTCCAGCACTTCCAGCACCTGCGCCAGATCGCGATCCGCGAGCTGACGAGCACCGGAAATCCGTGACCGGCGCGACGGTTCCAGCACACTCCGCACGCTCCCAGCCTGCCATGAACGCCGCCTGCGTGCGGGGGCTTTGCTCGGCTCCAGCGACAGAATGCGGCCGGCGCGCGACACGCCCATCCCCTATCCGCGTCCGGCGATCATCCGACGGTGACGACGGGCTCGCCGGTTTCGGCGTCGGTACCCATCTCGTCGGCGATGCGCATGGCCTCTTCGATCAGCGTCTCCACGATCTGATGTTCGGGCACGGTCTTGACGACCTCGCCCTTCACGAAGATCTGGCCCTTGCCGTTGCCGGAGGCGACACCCAGATCGGCCTCGCGCGCCTCACCCGGACCGTTGACCACACAACCCATCACGGCCACCCGCAGCGGCACCTCGAGACCCTCCAGACCCGCGGTGACCTCGTTGGCGAGGGTGTAGACGTCGACCTGCGCACGTCCGCAGGAGGGGCAGGACACGATCTCGAGTTTGCGCGGCCGCAGATTCAGCGACTGCAGGATCTGCCCACCGACCTTGACCTCCTCGGCGGGCGGCGCGGACAGCGAGACCCGGATGGTGTCGCCGATGCCCTCGCTGAGCAGGGCGCCGAAGGCCACCGCCGATTTGATCGTGCCCTGGAAGGCCGGTCCGGCCTCGGTGACGCCCAGGTGCAGTGGATAGTCGCACTGTGCGGCCAGCTGCCGGTAGGCCTCGACCATGACCACCGGATCGTTGTGCTTGACCGAGATCTTGATATCGCCGAAGCCGTGCTCCTCGAACAGGCTCGCCTCCCACAGCGCCGACTCCACCAGCGCCTCGGGGGTGGCCTTGCCGTACTTCTCGAGCATGCGCTTGTCCAGGGAGCCGGCGTTCACGCCGATCCGGATCGGGATCCCGGCCGCACCGGCGGCCTTGGCGACTTCCTTGACCCGGCCGTCGAACTCCTTGATGTTGCCCGGATTGACGCGCACGGCGGCGCAGCCGGCATCGATCGCGGCGAAGATGTAGCGCGGCTGGAAGTGGATATCCGCGATCACCGGGATCTGCGACTTCTTCGCGATCATCGGCAGCGCGTCGGCATCCTCCTGCCGCGGGCAGGCCACGCGCACGATGTCACAGCCCGATGCGGTCAACTCCGCGATCTGCTGCAGCGTGGCGTTCACGTCGTGGGTCTTGGTCGTGGTCATCGACTGGACGGAGATGGGGTGATCACTGCCCACTCCCACCGTGCCCACCATCAGCTGGCGCGTCTTACGCCGCGGTGCGAGGACCGCCGCCGGTGCGGCCGGCATCCCCAGGGTGATGGCTGTGCTCACGTTCGGCTGCCTACTTTCGTCTGCGTCTGGTGCACCCGTTCGCTGCCGAGTCTAGTGCGGGCGGTATGGGAGCGACCTGTGAGAGCACCGACACCCCGGCCGGTGACCGGCGAGCTCGCGGTTGTCCACCGCCGGGAACGACTTGTGACCAGGACCGCACCGCTGCCCGGCCGGGCCGCCCGCAGCGCCCTGCGAGGCCCGGTCATCCGGGGTTTTCCGCTCGGATGCCGATGTGGTTACCGTGGATCAGCCGAAGGCCGGCACCCACCGTCACGTTCAGGAGGATTCACCGGATGTACATCCCGCGAACCCGTGTCGGGCGGCGCTGACCGTGCGCCTGGCGATGGCTCCGGAACTGCCCGCCGACCCGGAAGCGGCTGCGGCACTGCAGGAACGATTGCGCGAGTCGGTGCTCACCCATGACCCGCGGCCGCCGCGATCTCGCACCGTCGCGGGCCTGGATTCGGCCTACGACGAGTCCGGCGCGGTCGTCGCCGCCGTCGTGGTCCTCGATATCGCCACGATGGAGACCGTCGACACCGCCGTCGCCCACGGCACGGCGAGCTTTCCGTACGTCCCCGGCCTGCTCGCGTTCCGGGAGCTGCCGACCACTTTGGCCGCGCTGGAACGCCTCGGCACCACGCCCGACCTGCTGGTGTGCGACGGCCAGGGCATCGCCCACCCGCGGCGCTTCGGGCTGGCATGCCACCTGGGCGTGCTGACCGGCCTGCCGTCGATCGGCGTCGCCAAGACGGTGTGGGGTGAGTGCGGCGAGCCCGATGCCGCGCGAGGTTCGGTCGCCGACGTCACTGTGGACGGCGAGGTGGTCGGGCGGGCGCTGCGCACCCAGCCCGGAATCAAACCGGTGTACGTGTCGGTGGGCCATCGCATCTCCCTCGACACCGCCTGCGCCCAGGTTCTCGCGCTGGCGCCGAAGTACCGCCAGCCCGAAACCACCCGTCGCGCCGATCATCTGTGCCGGACCCTGCTGCGCGACACCGTCGCTCGCGGCTAGCGCGAATCCGGCGACCGGCGACGCGCGGCACCATCGAAACGATCTCGGAGACGAGCTTCGGCAATCTCATCGCTAATGAGCGTTCCCGATGCGGGCGGCGGTGATATCCGCCGAGCGCCAACAGCACCCGAGGCGGTGGACCATCACCGTTCGCACGGCGCCGGAGTCGAATGTCACCTCGTTCCGGATATCGGTGTCGAACTATTTCGCAACCGACTCGATTTATCGGCAGTTCGAACACCATCGAAGCTGCCGGAAATCACAAACAATTCGCCCTGCACCCGTGCGATCCGATTCGTTTCCGCGAGCCGAGACGACGGCGGCCGATCACTGACGCCACCGGGTATCACACATGAATACGGCCGATCAGGCGGTGTATCCGCGGATCGGATGCCGGCGATGGATATGACGAATCGCGAAATGGCAAGCCGCGGTCGAAATTCGCGCCCAATTCGTACCTTGACGAGCTTCGCCGACGGGCAGACGATAGATCGATGACCGGCGATGAGGAATTGATTCAGGTCGAACAAGTCATCGAGCGGCTGATCGCCGGCCACCCCCGCGTCCCGCCCGAGGACATAGAACTCATCGTGCGCGGCATCCACAAGCGGTTCTCCGATGCGCGAGTACACGACTTCGTCCCTCTTCTGGTCGAGAAGGCGGCGCGGCAAGCGATCAGCATCCGGCCGTCGGGAACAGCGGCGCCCTCGCCTCGCATCCGTCCGCGCGGCACCCACCCGGTGACGGTCATCTGAGGAGACGAGCCGTTGGGAAAGAAGTCCCGCCACGGCAAGGAATACCGTCGCCTGCTGCGGCCGCTGAAGGCCGACCTGGTCGCGCTGCAGGAGTGGGTGAAAGCCTCCGGCGGCGGGTCCGCCGGCTCCCGAACCGGCTGACCGATCCGCCGCCACCGTCGCCCGTGCCCCCGATCCGGTCGAATGGGTGGTCGTCGCCGCCGAACCGATCACCGGCCTGGACACCACGGCCGTCGACGAACTCGTCGATCTGGACGGTTTCCTGGAAGGCCGCGGAATCCGGCTGGCGTTCGCGGAGATGAAAGGGCCGATCAAGGACAAACTCATCCGCTTCGGCGTCGGCGACCGGTTCGACGCGACGCACTTCCACCCCACTCTCGACGCCGCGGTCGACGCCTTCCGGCACCGGTCCGGCCACCCGACCGACACCTGAGCTCCGGGACGAGGCACGCCATGGATCAGACCCCCGACCGGCCGGAAACCCACCCGGCAGCGACCGGCGCAGCGAACGGTCGTCACGGCCTGCGCGGCCGAACCCGCTGGGCGCGAACGGCATTCGTCTTCGCTGCGGTGACGGTCGTGATGCCGGTGGCGTTCGCCGGACTCCTGGGCACTCTCGTGCTGCTGATCGTCGGCGCCGGCGGCGTGGTGGTGACGGTGGCGGCGCTGTACTGGTTCGTGAGCGGGCGGGGCGTTCTGCGGTGGTTGTCGGCGGCGGTGGCGGTCGCGGCGCCGATCGTGGTGCTCGTGTTGTTCGTGCGCGCCGGCCTGCTGTGGGTGGTGCTGCTGACGGGCGCGGCAGCGCTGGCCGCCGTGGTGTCCGCCCGCCGTGCGCTGCGCCCCGTCGTCACGCACACGACCGCCGTCGACTACGCCGCGCCGCCACCGCGGCGGCCGTTCCTGATCATGAATCCGCGTTCCGGCGGTGGCAAGGTCGCGAAATTCGATCTCCGGCGCCGGGCCGAGGAACTCGGCGCGGAGGTCGTCCTGCTGGAAGGCAGCGCCGATGTGGCCGCCCTGGCCCGCGCGGCCGTCGAACGCGGCTCGGATCTGCTGGGCGTCGCGGGCGGCGACGGCACCCAGGCCCTGGTGGCGGATGTCGCGGCCGCCCACGACCTGCCGTTCCTGGTGCTGAGCGCGGGCACCCGCAACCATTTCGCACTGGACCTCGGACTCGATCGCGCCGATCCGGCGACCGGGCTCGACGCCCTGCGCGACGGTGTGGAGATGCGCGTCGACCTGGGCCGCATCAACGGCCGGCCGTTCGTCAACAACGCCTCGTTCGGCGTCTACGCCGAGATCGTGCGCAGCCCCGCCTATCGCGACGACAAGACCGCGACCGTCCTGCGTCTGCTCCCCGATCTGCTCGCCGCCCACAGCGGGACCCGGCTGATCGCTCATATCGGCGCCACCACGGTGATCGGCCCGCAGGCGGTGCTGGTGAGCAACAACCCCTACGGCACCAGCGATCTCGCCGGGCTGAGTCGCCGCGACCGCCTCGACCGCGGCGTGCTCGGGGCGGTCACGGTCTCGGTCTCCGATACCCGCGCGGCCGTGGGGCTGATCCGCCGCACGCACAGTCGCGGCCTGACGCAGCAGACCGCGGCCGCGGTCGTCGTGGAGGCCGGTGGCGCATCGATCCCCGTGGGCGTCGACGGAGAATCGCTGCTGCTCGACACACCGGTGCGATGCGTCGTCGAACCGGGCGCCCTACGCGTGCGTGTTCCGCGGAATCGCCCCGGAACACGCCCTGCCGCACCGGCTCTGGACTGGAAGCGCCTGCGCGATCTGGCGATCGGCCGCGCGCACGCCGAATTCGCTACGGGAACAGCTTGATCGGGTTCACGATGTCGGCGACCAGGGTGAGGATCATGTACGCACCGCCGATCACCACCACGATGTAGGTGGCGGGCAGCAGTTTCATGTAGTCGACCGGAGCGCCGTTGGGCAGGCCCTTGCGGTTGCGCCACATGTTGCGCAGCTTCTCGAAGATCACCACCGCGATATGGCCGCCGTCCAGCGGCAGCAGCGGCAGCAGGTTGAACGCGCCGAGGAAGAAGTTCAGGCTGGCCAGTACCAGCACGAACGCACCCCACAGCCCGTGTTCGGCGGTTTCGCCGCCGATCTTGCTGGCGCCGTAGACGCTGACCGGAGTGTCGGCATCGCGCTGGCCGCCGGTGACGGCGTGCCACAGGCTGACCACCTTGCTCGGCATCTGCGCCAGCGAGGCGAAGGTGCGGCCGAACATATCTCCGGTGAAGGTCACCGAGGCCGGCACCGCGGAGACGATGTTGTGTTTGACCGGCAGGTAGAAGTCCTGCGCCACACCGACTTTGCTGACGTACACCGGCGTGGTGACCCGCTCGGAACTGCCCGTGGACTTCAGTGGATAGGTCGCCACACGCTCCGGAGTCACCGGAATCTGCAGCGTCTGATCGTCGCGCTTCACCGTGTAGACGACCGGGCCGTTCGCCTTTTCGGTGATCGAGCGGAAGTCGTCCCAGGTCTTGACGGGCTTGCCGTCGATCGCGGTCACCAGGTCGCCGCGCTGCAGTCCGGCGCGTTCGGCCGGGCCGGGACCGGTGCATTTCTGCATCGACCCGTCGGGGTTCTGCGCGGGCACGCAACCGGCCGGGTAGATCTGGGTGGCCGGCGGCGAATCCAGCCGCGGCAGTCCCCACGCGACGGCGAGCAGCATGATCAGCAGGAAGCCCAGGAGGAAGTTCATCGCGATGCCGCCGAACATCACCACCAGGCGCTTCCAGGTGGCCTGCCGGTACATCGCGCGATGCAGGTCCTCCGGTGGTACCTCGTCCAGCGCGGTCATGCCCGCGATATCGCAGAAACCGCCCAGCGGCAGCGCCTTGAGGCCGTATTCGGTCTCACCGCGGCGGAACGAGAACACCTTCGGCCCGAAGCCGACGAAGTAGCGGCGCACCTGCATGCCGGTGGCCTGCGCCGCCCACATGTGGCCACATTCGTGTAGCGCCACCGATACCGTGATGCCGAGGGCGAACAGCACGAATCCGATCGCGAAGCCCATGCGGTATGGAACCCTCCTGAATCAGTTGCTCACGAGCGTGCGCGCACGCTGTCGCGCCCACGCATCCGCCGCGAGCACCTCGTCCAAGGTACTGGGTTCCGCGGCCCAGCGGTCGGCCGACTCGACCACCCGCGCGACCGTGCGCACGATATCCGGGAATCGGAGCGCACCGTCGAGGAACGCCTGCACCGCGATCTCGTTGGCGGCGTTGTAGACCGCGGTGACGCTGCCGCCGGCCTTACCCGCCGCACGAGCCAGTTCGACGGCGGGGAAGACCTCGGTGTCGACCGGTTCGAATTCCCAGGTGAACGCCGTGCCGAAGTCGATCGGGGCGAGGGTGCCGGGGACCCGGTCCGGCCAGCCCAGCGCCAGCGCGATCGGCAGTTTCATATCCGGCGGGCTGGCCTGGGCGAGGGTGGAGCCGTCGGTGAAGGTCGCCATCGAGTGCACGATCGACTGCGGATGCACCGTGACGTCGATCTTGTCGTAGTCGATGCCGAACAGCATGTGCGCCTCGATCAGTTCGAGGCCCTTGTTCACGAGGGTGGCCGAATTGAGGGTGTTCATCAGACCCATCGACCAGGTGGGATGGGCCTTGGCCTCCTCGGGGCGCACCGATTCCAGCATCTCGGTGGTCCAGCCCCGGAACGGGCCGCCGGAGGCGGTGAGCACCAGCCGCGCGACCTCGTCGGCGCGGCCGCCGCGCAGGCACTGCGCCATCGCGGAGTGTTCGGAGTCGACCGGGACGATCTGCCCGGGAGTAGCGGCCCGCGTCACCAGGCTGCCGCCGGCGACCAGCGATTCCTTGTTGGCCAGTGCCAGGCGCCGTCCCGATTCCAGGGTCGCGAGCGTCGGCCGCAGTCCCAGCGCGCCGACCAGGGCGTTGAGCACCACGTCGGCGTCGGTGCGGCGTACGAGTTCGGTCACCGCGTCCGGACCGGCCAGGGCCACACCGAGTTTCGCGGCCGCGGCCGGATCGGCGACGGCCACGTTGTCGGTGCCGGTGGCGCGGATCTGCTCGGCCAGCAGGTCGGTATTGCCGCCGCGCGCGGCCAGTCCGACCACCTGGAATCGGTCCGGATTGGCGGCGACGACCTCCAATGCCTGGGTGCCGATGGAGCCGGTGCTGCCCAGCAGCAGAACTTTCACGATGTCGGACACGCACTCATTGTCCACGGTGAATCGCCGCGGACGTCACCCCGCTGGCTACGACGGCCGGTCGTATGCAAACATATTCTCGACAGACACCTTCACGACCTGCGGACCTCACGGCGCACTCCGCGCACGCGAGCCGCAGCGCACACGGAAATGATGGGAGCGAACGTGGCCGCCACGGAACTGGAACCCGCCAAGAGCGCCGGCGTCGTCACCAAGGTCGATCCCGCCGAGGTTCCCTCCGCCGCCTGGGGCTGGAGTGGTGAATCGCGGCGCACCTTCCGTATCGCCGGATGGGTCGTCGTCGTGATCCTGCTGGCCATGCTGTTCGAGAACCAGCAGGGCCACACCTCCGGCACCGGTTACACCGGATACATCTTCCTGATCGGCTTCGCCGTCGCGCTGGCGGCCATCCTGATCCGCGATTCGATCATCCAGCGCAAGCCGCGCTGAATCCGCTTCGCGCACAGACTGGTTCGACCGGCCGCTGAGGTTCCGCCTCAGCGGCCGCGGCGTTTCCGGGGGCCGCCGGCCTTGCCCGCCCGCCCCGGTTTCGCCGCTCCACCCCGTCGCGCGGCCGGTTTCGCACCACTCTCACCCCGGCCCCTGCCGCGCTGTGCCGCACCGCCTTCGGCGCGCGTGCCGGAATCCTGCCGGCCGCGCCGATCCCGTTCGCCGGTGGTCCGGGAACTGCGCGCCGTACGGCCCCGCACGACGCCGATGAATTCCTCGGCGAGTTCGACCGCGTCCTCGATCGGCCAGGACAGGGCGATCTGCGTGGGATCGACATCGGTGAGCGGACGATAGATCAGGTCGCGGCGATGATGCAGCCGCGCCAGCGACTGCGGCATCACCGCCGCCCCGCCGACCGCGGCCACCAACTCGACGGTGCCGCCCACGGCGTCGAGATCGCTCGCGTCCTGCATCCGCTCGCCGTCCAGATCGGCCAGGCTCACCTCGTCGAACAATCCGATCGGATGATCCTTGGGCACCACCGCCACGGCGACCTCGTGGTAGAGCGGAATCGCGTGCAGCCCTTCGCGTTCGATCGGCAACCGGACGAAGCACATGTCGACCCGTCCTTGCGCCAGGGCCTCGTGCTGCTGAGCCTGCGGCACCGCGATCACGTCGAGTGGGACGTCGGGGAAGCGTTCGGCCCACACCCGCGCCCACTTGGCGACGGTGACGCCCGGGACGTAGCCGATGCGCAGCGCGGTGGGAGCAGACTCGGTCATGCGGCCAGCGTATGGCACCGGGCGGGACGGTCCGGCATCCGCCGCGAACCACAGCGGCCCGATACGCGATCGAGGTGACGCGGAGGTCGACGGCAGTGGTCGAAACCGTGCCCACGGGGCGAACACGGTAGAAATGATCGCAGTACGTTTCCCATCCTCCCCCGGCGTTCCGGGCAGACCAGATCGGATATGCGTTGACGACCCCCTCCCCGGCCCCGATGGCATCCGGCGGCCCCGGATTCGATCGGCCGTTGTTCACCACCATCACCGATTTCGCCGACCACACCCGGTGGCTCAACGACACGATGCTGTGGTTGACCGATGCCGGTCTGGCGGTGTTCGCGGTGCTGATGGTGATCGGCTGGTGGCAGGCCCGCCGCCGCGACGACCGGTCGATGGCGCTGGCGCTGCTGGCTCCGGTGAGCGTGGTGATCGCCTATCTGGTCGCCGAGGTGGTGAAGGTGATCGTCGCCGAACCGCGCCCGTGCCGGGGCATGCCGACCGCCTACATCATCGAGGCGTGTCCGGTGCCGAGCGACTACTCGTTCCCCAGCGGCCACACCACCACCGCCGCGGCGAGCGTCGCGGCGCTGTATCTGCTGAATCGGCGGCTGGGCTGGATCACGGCGGTCTTCGCGATCGTCCTGGCCTTCAGCCGGGTCTACGTCGGCGGTCATTATCCGCACGACGTCGTGGCCTCGGCGATCCTGGCCATTCCGGTCGCCGCGGCCGTCAGTCTGCTGCTGGCCCGCCCGGCCACCGCGGTGGTGACGCGGATGCGGTCCTCCGCGCTGGCGCCGCTGGTCGCCGATGCCGGAAGTACGCCGGTATCGCGGGTGTGAGCGAGGCCGGCCGGATTCGCTATTCTGTCGGACGTGGCGGTGGGGCTCGCCACTTCGGCACAGCGGCCGGAGCAACCGTGATCCGATGATCGCCAACAGTCCCTACTCGAGGTACCGCCATGTTCGTGTTCGAGTAGGAGTCCGTCGTTGACCGAACTACGCCGCGAGGAGCCCCGGCCGGGCGCATCCGCCGACCGGCCGGTCGATCCCGATATCGATCTGCACGTCCCGTCCCAGCGCCGCGAGTTGCTGCGCGAACACGGCGCCGTGCTGGCGGTGATCGGGCTGGGTGGTGGATTGGGCGGTCTGGCCCGCTACGGCCTGACCCAGCTGCTGCCGACCCGCCCCGGGCAGTTCCCGTGGGGCACCTTCACCGAGAACGTGCTCGGCTGCCTGGCCATCGGCGTGCTCATGGTGCTGATCACCGAGGTGTGGTCGGCGCATCGACTGGTGCGGCCGTTCCTCGGGGTCGGATTTCTGGGCGGGTTCACCACCTTCTCCACCTACGCCGTCGAGATCCGCAATCTGCTGCAACCCGGTTCGGCCGTGACGGCGTTCGTCTATCTGGCCGCGACACTGCTGAGCGCGCTGCTCGCGGTGCTCGCCGGGGTGACGGTGACGCGAATGACGGTGCTTCGCAAGGTGATTCGAGGGGAGCCACGGTGACCGTCGTCCTGGTCTTCGCCGGCGCGGTGCTCGGCGCCCCGGCCCGCTATCTCACCGATCGGTTCGTTCAGGCACGCCACGACAGCCTGTTTCCGTGGGGCACGCTCACGGTCAACATCGTCGGCTGCCTCATTCTGGGCGCGCTCACCGGTGGTGCGGCCGGCAGTCCGGTGCTGGCGTTCGCCGGCACCGGATTCTGCGGGGCACTCACCACCTACAGCACCTTCGGCTACGAGACGGTCCGGCTGCTCGAACAGCGCTCCGTGTTCTACGCCGCGATGAACGTGGTGATCAGCGTGATCGCCGGACTGGGCGCCGCGCTGCTCGGCTACGCCGTCACACACGCGGTGGTCGGCTGAGTCCCGCGGACTCCGGTCACCCGGCTCGTCCGTGCGGCTGGTCCCAGACCAGCGCCAGATACATGCGGGCCCGCTCGCGCGGCGAATCCAGGCGCTCTCCGAGCAGATCGTGCAGCCGGTCCATGCGGTAGCGCACGGTCTGCGGGTGGATGTGCAGATCGTCGGCGACCGCGTGCCGGTCGCCCATGTTCCACAGCCAGCTGCGCAGCGTTTCGACCAGCCGGTCGCGCTTACCGTCGGGCAGCTCCCGAAGTGGTTGCAGCACTTGGGCTCGCAGCGTTTCCAGCAGCCATTCGTCGCGATTGGCGATGATGGTGTCGAGTTCGTCGGCGACCACCACCGGCGATCCGGACAGCACCCCGGCCTTGCGCAACCGCAGCGCGGTGCGAGCGATCCGCATACCGGTCGGCAGCAGGTCCAGCGTGAGCGGATGACCGATCACCGCGTCGCAGCCCCGCAGCGCGGCGATGAGCCGGGTGATCCGCCCGCCCAGCATCGGACTGGGCACGATCGCCCCGACCGCGTCGTCACGCCGGATCGGCAGGCAGTGACCGCCGAGATGTTCCACCACCCCGCAGGAGCGCGCATCGGCCGGATCGGCGAGTACCACCGCGACCTCGGGGGGCAGCTGCCAGCCCGCGCGCTCGGCGGCCAGCCGGATTCCGATGGTGTCGGAACGCCCGGAAAGCAACATTTCCGCCAATTCCTCGCGATGGCGTTCCCGAGCCGCGCTGGAGGCGGATTGTTCGAGCACATAACCGTGCGCGGAGGCCGCGGAGAATTCGTCGACGAAGGCGAAAACGGCCTCCGCCAGCACCGCGAGCACCTCCGGTCCCAGGTCGAGTTTCAGCGCCGTTTCCGCGACGTGATGCCAGGCCGCGCGGGCGCCGACCTGGTACGCGCCGAGCAGATCGGACAGGTCCGCGCCGTCCTGCAGTTGCTGGCGGCCGACCTGTTCGAAGACCAGCTGTGTCGGCGGCGGAACGCCCTCACCGGCGGAATCTCCTGTGCGCGGGCCGTGTTCGGCCAGGTCCAGCAACCGATGGACGAACAGCACTCCGACCTCGGCCACCTCGGGGCGATGGTCGTCGAGATAGCGCGCGTAGTCGGGCCACTCGGCGGCGAGCAGATCACGGACCTCGTCCAGGAGATCGGGCATCCTAGCGTCGAGTTCCTCCGAAAGCTGCTCCAATGCCTCCGGTGTTATCGGAATTTCATTATGGGAATCGCTCATTCGAGTCCTCTCCGACTCGATTATCTTCCGGATACAAAAACACCAACCGGAATCACTTCAACGGTTGAAGATTTGAGCCCTGTGTTGCGTTCACCATCGAATCATGGACGCAGCGACAGCCCCGGCCCGCTGGCTGCGGGCCCGTGAAAAGGAAGAGAACTTTCCCGTCGCGCTGCGGTGGTTGCCGCGCGAACCACGCCGGCACCTGCACGCGGTCTACGCAGCCACCAGGTTAATCGACCAGGTCGGCGACGCAGCCCCCGGCGATCGTGTGTCGCACCTGCTGGCGCTGCGCGCCGACCTCGCCGGTCTGTACCAGGGTCGCACACCCGACGATCCGGTGCTGCAGATGCTGGCTCCCACCGTGGCGGCGTGCGATCTGCCGCAGGAGGCGTTCCAGGAACTGATCGAGGCGAATCTGCTCGATCAGCGCGTCGGCCGCTACGCCAGCTTCGAGGATCTGCTCGGCTACTGCCGGCTGTCGGCGAATCCGGTGGGCCGCTTGGTGCTGGCGGTCTTCGACCAGTCCACACCGGACACGGTGGCGCTGTCGGATCGGGTGTGTTCGGCCCTGCAGGTGCTCGAGCACTGCCAGGACGTGGCCGAGGACTACGCGGCCGGGCGCATCTATCTGCCGCAGGACGATCTGGCCGCGGCCGGGGTGGCGGACGCGGCGCTGGCCACCGGCGGACCGGGTGATCCGGCGTGCCGGGCGGTGGTGCTCACCCAGGTCGAACGCTGCGAATCGATGCTCGGCGAAGGCGCTCCGCTGGTCGCCCGGCTCACCGGATGGGCCCGGCTCGCGGTCGCGGGATATCTCGCGGGCGGCTGCGCCACCGCGCGGGCGCTGCGCGTGGCCGAGGGCGACGTCTGGAGCCAGCCGGTGCGGCCCCGGCACGTCGACACCGTGGCCTCGATGGTCACGCTGCTCGGCAAGGCCACGGTGGTGCCGCAGTGAGCAGTATCGCGACCGGGCCGACCACGGCGGCGGCCTACGACACCTGTGAGCGGATCACCCGCACCGAGGCCAAGAACTTCTACTACGGCATTCGGCTGCTGCCCCCGGAGAAGCGCTCGGCACTGTGCGCGCTCTACGCGCTGGCGCGGCGCATCGACGATATCGGTGACGAGCAGGGCGAACCGGCCGCCAAAACCGAGGCGCTGACCCTGTTGCGCAAGGAATTGGACAAGGTCACCGGCGGCGCCGGAACCGACGATCCGGTGCTGTACGCCGTCGCCGACACCGCTCGGCGCTATCCGGTGCCACTGGGCGCGTTCGGCGAACTGATCGACGGGGTGCGAGCCGATGTCGACGGCGTCACCTACACCGATTTCGACGAGCTGACCCATTACTGTCGCTGCGTGGCCGGGGCGGTGGGCCGCTTGTGCCTGTCGATCTTCGGCTCCGGCGGCGATCCGTGCGCCCCGATGTACGCCGATCAGCTCGGGATCGCGTTGCAGCAGACCAACATTCTGCGCGATATCCGCGAGGATCTCGGCAACGGCCGCGTCTATCTGCCCCGGGACGAACTGCTGCGTTTCGGCGTCCGGCTGGAACTCGACGCCGGTGGGGCGCTCGACGATCCCAACGGCGGACTGGCCGCGCTGATCCGCAGCGGCGCCGAACGCGCCGAGAACTGGTACTGCCTGGGGCTGCGCCTGATTCCGCATCTGGACGGCCGCAGTGCCGCCTGCTGCGCGGCGATGGCGGGTATCTACCGGCGGCTCAACGAGCGCATCCGCGCCAATCCGGTGGCCGTCTACGACCGGCGGCTGTCGTTGAGCGCACGGGAGAAGACGCGCGTCGCCTCCGGCGCGCTGCTGCAGTATTCGATGACGGCATTCGGATGGGGCCCGCGATGACGGCGCGGGTGGCCGTGGTGGGCGGCGGGCTCGCGGGGATCACCGCGGCCCTGCGGTGCGCGGACGCCGGATATGCGGTGCGGCTGTTCGAATCCCGGCCCTGGCTGGGCGGGCTGACGCATTCGTTTCCCCGTGGTGCGCTGTGGATCGACAACGGCCAGCACGTCTTCCTGCGCTGCTGCGACCGCTATCTCGCGCTGCTGGATCGGCTCGGCATGCGCGAGTCGGTGCGGCTGCAACCACGACTCGACATCCCGGTATCCGGCGCCGGCCGGGTGGGCAGGTTGCGGCGGTTGCCGCTGCCGGCGCCGCTGCATCTGAGCTGGGCACTGCTGCGCTATCCCTGGTTGTCGCCGGGCGCGCGGGTGCGGTTCGTCCGGACCGCGCTGGCGCTGCGAGCCGTCGACACCACCGATCCCCGCACGGACGCAACCAGTTTCGGCGACTGGTTGCGTGCGCACGGCCAGGATCGCGACGCCGTCGACAGTCTGTGGGATCTGGTCGGCATCGCCACCCTCAACGCCCGCGCCGACGACGTATCGCTGGCACTGGCCGCCACCGTATTCCAGATCGGCCTGCTCACCGACTCGGACGCGGCGGATATCGGCTGGTCGCGTATTCCGTTGCGGCAGTTGCACGGCGATGCCGGGCAGGCGGCACTCACCGCGGCGGGCGCGACGGTGAGCCACGAGAAGGTCACGGCCGTCCGGCGTTCCGAGGCCGGCTGGTCGGTGCACACCGGCGACAGCGAATTCGCCGCCGACGTGGTCGTCTCGGCGGTGCCCCCGCCGGCGGCACAGGCACTCCTGCCTCCCGACGCGGTGGGCCTGCCCGCGAATTGGGCTGCGGCCCTGGGTAGTTCGCCGATCGTCAACATTCATGTGGTCTACGACCGGCCGGTGATGGACGAACCGCTGCGAGCCGGTGTCGGCACGGTCGTGCAGTGGGTGTTCGACCGGACCGATGCCTCCGGGTTGCGCACCGAGGCAGGCCCCCGCGGCGCGGCTGCGACCGACGGCCCCGGCGCGGCGGGAGCAGCGGGCCCGCTTCCCGCCGGCGCGCAGTATCTGGCCGTCTCCGTCTCCGCTGCCGACGCATTCGTCGATCGCCCGGTCGCCGACCT
>NZ_BAFW01000172.1 GCF_000308535.1 Nocardia cerradoensis NBRC 101014
TGGGTGGCATGAGAGCGAGCATTTGGGTCACGGTGCCCGCGGTGAAGACCGTGCCGGCGAGGAGTGCGGTCGCGACGAACACCGACCAGACCTCGCGCCGGCCCAGCAGCGACAGCTGGAACATCGGCTCGTCCACCATGCGTTCGGTGACCAGGAAGGCGAGCACCGCGAGGATCCCGCCGAAGACGAATGCCAGAGTTTTCGGCTCCGTCCAACCCCATTCCGGCCCTTTACCCACGCCGTAGACGATGGCGGTCAAGCCGGCACCCAGCAGCAGGCCGCCGAGCCAGTCGAAACTCGTACTGCTGTTGCGCACCGGCGATTCCGGCACGAACGCCACCAGCATCACCAAGCTGACAGCCGTGGCAATCACCAGGAACCACAACACACCGCGGAAGCCGAAGCCGTCGAGCAGCCAACCGGACAGGAACGGGCCGCCGAGTGCGACCAGTCCGACCGCACCGCTGATCAGCCCGCTGGCCGGTCCGACGACTTTCGGGGGAAAGACGTCGCGTGCGAGCGCGAAGACAAGCCCTGCCATCGGCATATAGAAGCCGCTGATGCCCTTGCCGAGGAGGAGAACAGCGTAGCTGGGCGCCACTGCCGAGATCAGGTCGCCCACCAGGCCGAGGATGGTGACGATGATCATCATCCGGCGTTTGCCGTAGATATCGGCGAGTTTGAAGACGAACGGCGCGACGAAGGTTCCCACCATCGCCGAACTCAGCGAGAACCACGCGATCTGCGTGGTCTGGAAGTGAATAGCGATCTGCGCCTGCGCATTTCCGCCGAGCAGACCGATGATCGACAGCACCTGGGCGGGCCAGATCAAGGAAATGAGTAGCAGCGCGTAGCGGGCGCCGAGGCCGGCACCGACTTCGGCCCGCTTCGTTGCGGTTGTTGTCACGGACGTGCCTTTCGTGAATTCGTGCAACCGGTGCCGTGCGGGTACACCACCGGCGGCACCACCCGGGGACGCCGCGCGATCGCTGGAAGACCACATCGTGAATCCGGACCGGGTGCGCCGATACTAGCTCGTGCTAGTTATCCTGTACACGGATTACGCAGAAACCACAGCCGACCCAATACGACTTCCTGCGCGCATGGGGTGAACGCTTCGCACCGTCTGCAGTTCCCCCAACGTCCTCATATGCGGCGACTGACCGCCGCTACTTCAGCGAGCACTCCATGAAGCTGCTCCCCCGAACCCGAGGAGGTGGCGATCCCGGAACTCGCCGCGGCATAATCCGAACAAACTGATCTCGCACGGTGTTGAGAAACTCCACCAAGCGGGACGTCACCCACTCTGGGCTCATCTGAAGTCATCAGGTGTCCACTGGTCGATCCATTCGATCCGCGGAATGTCGCCGTCGAACCGGATGGGCAGCCAGACGTAGTCTGCGATGGCGGTGTTGTCCCCTCCGGCGGCACTCGTCATTGCATCCGAGTCATCGGGCTCGAGTGTCGGGGCGGCCTGCTCGCCTCGGGTGATGGCGGCGATCGTCTCGTAGACGTTGGGCATGTCGTCGGGCAGTTGGGGCAGCCATCGGTCGGCGAGGGCGATGTAGAGGTCTTCCTTGTGCGGGTGCTTGAAGATGGAGCTGATCTGGGATCGGAAGGAAGTGCGGGACTGGTCGTCGTGGTGCAGATCGCCGAGGACGGTGAACGGCCCGTGATAGTCGGGGCCGGCGGCGATCTCAGAGAAGTTGGGGAAGTACCAGGTCGTGCCTGAAGTCACAAGGAAGTGGGTCCCGTTGCGTTCGAAGTGCGCCGGGGCTTCACGCGTGAACGGCGGTCCGGGATGCGGGAAGTGGCTGGAGAACTCTCCCGACACGTCGGTGTAGTCGTCCGTGAGTTCGGCGCAGATGAGCTCGGTGTGGACCTTCTCGAAGTAGTAGTACGCCTTACCCGTGTCGGGGTCGACGACAAGGTCGAAATCGCCGGCGTTCATGCCGAGCGGCTGAAGGCCGGTGCGGACGATCTCGTAGGGACCGAGCAGGTTGTCGGCGACGAGGACGGTGGAGCGTTGCTCGTCGTCAGCCATCATCACCTTGATCCAGCAAACGTACTTTCCGGTGCCCGGGTGGCGGACGATGTGGGGCCGGTCCATCTTCTGCGCCGGGTGCAGGGGCGAGTCCGGATCGTCGTGGACGGGGGGAATGATCAGCCCCTTGTCGTCCCAGTTGATCAGGTCGGTGGAAGTGTATGCGCGCACTCCCCAGTGCCAGTTACCGGCGCCGGGGGTGGTGTGCTCCTTGTTCTCGCCGTACCAGGTGAACAAGCCATCCTCGTAGAAGATGGAGCCACCGTGGGCCTGGATGCGTTCCCCCTTGGTGTCCAACCACACCTGTCCAGGTCGAATTGAAGTCTCGGTCATACGGTGTCTCTTTCTCTGAAGTCTCGAGGCTCAGCTTCGGTGCGCGGGGTGGACACCGGTTCGCTCTCGGAAACGGTGGCAAGGGCGGAGGCGAGACCACATCGTGAATCCCGACCGGGTGCGCCGATACTAGCTCGTGCTAGCTATCCTCTACAGATTACGTAGAAACCCGACCAGCCGGCCCACGTCGCGACGACGGGCCCGAACGAGAGGATCGCATGACCACTCCGGACCATCGCCGGTCCCCATACGAGGTCTCTCTGGACGAATCCACGCCACCGCTCCGGGTACGCGTCTACCCCGCGACCACACGGGGCGCCGAGCTCACCGACGGACTGCTCTGGATGCACGGCGGAGCATTCGTCGGCGGCGACCTGAACATGCCCGAGGGCGATGCGGTGTGCCGAGCCCTGGCAGCGAACGGAATCTGCTGTCTCGCTGTGGATTACAGGCTGGCGCCGAAGTTCGGCGCATGGCGCGCGCAGCGCCGGCCGGACGCGGTGCGTTATCCCGCTCCGGTCGACGACTGTGAGCGCGCGTGGCGGTATCTCGACGACAACTGCGCACGGCTTCGCATCGATCCGCGCCGCCGCTATATCGGCGGGGCCAGCGCCGGGGCGACTCTCGCCGCCACCCTGACACTGCGTCTGCTCCGCACGAGCGAGCCCGCCCGAGCGGCCGGGGCCGTACTCGCGTATCCGTTGCTGCACAGCGAACTACCTGCCGCCGCCGCTCCCCTTCGCGCGGACCTTTCACGATCGCGGCGCCTGGGCCAGTTCAGCCCTGCAGCGGTCCGTTGGATCGCGCGAAACTATGTCGGACGCGGCCGGACGGATCGGCTATCGCACGCATTCCCGGGAGGCTCGGACCTGTCCGGCTTCCCACGCACCCTGATACACAACTCGCAGTACGACTCCCTGCGCGCATCGGGAGAACGCTTCGCCGAGGAACTGCGTGCACACAATCGTCCCGTCGACATCGGATTCGAACCCGGAACCCGGCACGGTCACCTGAACCGGCCCGATCGCCCCGCCTTCGCCGCGACGATACGCACGATCACCGATTGGATCGCGGCCGGATCGCAATCAATATCCCAACCAGTGAAATCACCCCATTGAAGAATCGCTGTGCCTGAGCATGCTGGGCGCATCGGTGACCAACAAAGGAGTAACACCATAATGACTACCCTGCAGCGCTACGCCGACCGCCGCGTCCTGGTGACGGGCGCCGGTTCCGGCATCGGTCAGGCGACCGTTCTGCGCATCCTGTCCGAGGGCGGCCGGGTCGCGGCCGCGGACATCAGCGCCGACGGCCTGAAGCACACGCACACCAAGGCAGGCGACGACGCGGAGCGCCTCACCACCGTCGTCATGGACGTCGGTGCCGAGGACTCGGTGAAAACCGGTGTCGCCGAGGCAGTCCGGGAGCTCGGTGGCCTCGACGCGCTGGTGAACGCGGCGGGGATTCTGCGCTCTGCCCACTTCGAGCAGACCACTGTGGCCGACTTCGAACAGGTGATCCGGATCAATCTCATCGGCACCTTCCTGGTGATCCGGGAAGCCCTGCCGGCGCTGCGCGAGGGTACGGGGCCGGCGGTGGTGAACTTCAGCTCCACCTCGGCGCAGTTCGCGCACCCGTACATGTCGGCCTACGCGGCTTCGAAGGGCGGCATCCAGGCGATGACCCACGCGCTCGCCATGGAATTCAGCAAGCAGGGCATCCGCTTCAATTCCGTGCAGCCGGGCTCGATCTCGTCGGGTATGACCGACGGCACCGGCGAAGCCAAGCAGAGCGTGGGCCCCGGCCTGCCCGCCGACGCGGATTTCGCCCTGTTCGGCAAGACCGCACCGATGCTGCCGCTGCCCGACGGCGCGATTTTCGCCCAGCCCGACGCAGTGGCCGCCGTGGTCGCGATGCTCGCCTCCGCCGACGCCTACTTCGTCACCGGTGCCGAACTGCGCGTCGACGGCGGCTCGCACATGTGACAGTCGGGCCGGAAGCGATTCGAAAATACTTCCGCTGAACGGGATTCCGGCTCCGGGAGCCGCCGCGGCCACCTTAGCGTTCGGCCGTGTTCAGGCCCCGGATCGGCATCCGCACCCGCGTCGTCGCGGTGGCGGCCATTCCCTGCGTATCGTTGTTGCTCGTCGCCGTAGGAGCTGCAGGTCACTTCCTGCAAACCGGCCAGCACGCCCGCGACTGGGCGGCCCAGAACGGTCGCGCACTCGAGCCGGTGGTCACCATGGTCGAAGCGATGCAACAGGAACGGCAACTGACCATGGTGGCCGCCCAGCGGGCACAGCCGGTCCCGGCACTGGCGGCGGCACGCGAGCACGTCGACCACGCGCTCGCCGACCTCACGCCCATGGGCGAGGCGCTGGCCACTATCGACCCCACCGGATTTCGCGACGTGCTCGCCAACTCCGTCACGGTACTGGCGAAGCTGCCGGCCACTCGCTCGGGCGTCGACGCGGGCACGCTGAGCGCCGACGATGCCTACGACTACTACAACCGAGCAGTCGAGGTC
>NZ_BAFW01000171.1 GCF_000308535.1 Nocardia cerradoensis NBRC 101014
GTCGGCGACAGCGGTGAGTGTCTGCCCGGTCGCCGAATCCTCGACCGGCAGCCGGGCGGCGGTGTCACGCCAGCGGCCGCCGATGAACAGGCCGGTCGGCACGCTGTCGATCGCGGAGATCGTCGCCTCGTCCGATTCCGTCACGGTGTGCGTCATCGCTCGCCCCTCAGCTCGGAACAGCAGCTCGGATCAGCGCTGTCATTGCCGTCACCATCGCGGTCATGTTATACACATTGTCAACAATCCGACAATAAGAATCCGGCCGTCGCACGCCGGATTTCCCGTCGCCGGGAGGCGGATCACCATGACTGCACTTTCCCCCGTTCTCCGGCAGGCCACGCCGGTCACCGTCGACCACGGCGAGGGCTGCTACCTGTACGGCACCGACGGGCGCCGGTACCTCGACTTCACCGCCGGGATCGGCGTCACCAGCACCGGGCACTGTCATCCGCGGGTGGTGGAGGCCGCGCGCGAACAGATCGGCAGCCTCATCCACGGCCAGTACACGACGGTCATGCACCGGCCGCTGCTACGACTGACCGAACGACTCGCCGATGTGCTTCCCGCGCACCTGGATTCGGTGTTCTTCGCCAATTCCGGAAGCGAAGCGGTGGAGGCGGCGCTGCGGCTGGCACGGCAGGCCACGGGCCGGCCGAACGTGGTGGTCTTCCACGGCGGCTTCCACGGCCGCACGGTCGCCGCCGCGACCATGACCACCTCCGGAACCCGGTTCTCGGCCGGCTTCAGCCCGCTCATGGGCGGCGTGCACGTGGCGCCGTTCCCCACCGCCTACCGCTACGGCTGGTCGGAGGAGGAAGCTACCGACTTCGCGCTGCGCGAACTCGACTACATCCTGGCCACGCTCACCGCGCCGGCCGAAACGGCCGCGTTCGTCGTCGAACCGGTACTCGGCGAGGGCGGCTACATCCCGGGCAACACCCGGTTCTTCCAGGGCCTGCGCGAACGCGCCGACCGGCACGGCATCCTGCTGATCTTCGACGAGATTCAGACCGGTTTCGGGCGCACCGGAAAGTTCTTCGGACATCAGCATTTCGACGTGCGGGCCGATGTCATCACCATCGCCAAGGGATTGGCGAGCGGATTTCCGCTGTCCGGAATCGCCGCACCGCAGGAACTGATGGCCCAGGCCTGGCCCGGATCGCAGGGCGGCACCTACGGCGGCAATGCGGTGGCGTGCGCGGCCGCGGTCGCCACGATCGACGTCATCGAATCGGAAGGGCTGGTGGACAACGCCGCCGCCCGCGGCACGCAACTGCTGGCCGGGGCGCGGACCGCGGCCACCAAGGCGATCGGCGATGTGCGCGGTCTGGGACTGCTCGTCGGAAGCGAATTCACCACGGCCACAGGCGAACCCGACACCGCGACGGCGGCGGCCGCACAGCAGCTGGCGGCCCAGCGCGGCCTGCTCCTGCTGACCTGCGGCGCCTACAGCAATGTCGTGCGGATGATCCCCCCGCTGATCGTGACCGCCGAACAGGTCGACGAGGCCTTGGCGCTGTGGAACGGAGTCCTCGACGAACTGTAGCGCCGCACCGGCATCCGATCGGAACAGGAGATCCCGATGGCCCGATACCTCACCATCACCCTCACCAAGGCCGGCGTGCGCTGCCGGGCGCGACTGCTGGACGACCAGGCGCCCCGCACCTGCGCGGCGGTCTGGGACGCGCTGCCGCAGGAGGGCGACGCGTTCCACGCCAAATACGCGCGCAACGAGGTCTACACCCTGGTGCCGCGCCTCACGGCCGCCCCGCATCGCGAAAACCCCACGGTCACACCGATTCCCGGTGATGTCTGCCTGTTCGATTTCGAACCGTGGGAGATCGGCAATCCGGCCTACGGCTACGAACCCGGTTCGGCCGCGCACGCCGAGCAGGGCGCCACCGACCTGGCCCTGTTCTACGACCGCAACAACCTGCTGATCAACGGCGATATGGGCTGGGTGCCCGGCAACGTCTTCGCGACCATCGAAGAGGGCCTGCCCGAACTGGCCGCGGCATGCAACGCAGTGTGGCTACGCGGGGTGGAGGGCGAAACCCTGTCCTTCACAAGATGTCTCGACGCAGGCCAAGACATCTGATCCGAACCACCACGCCGGCAATCGATTTCATGGCCGCTCGGAAATTCGATCGACGGATCTCCTCGACAGTCCTACTCTGACCCGTGGGGTCACCGCAGGGGGCGGTGACGACGCGGATCGGCACCGATCGGTGCTCGATGGAGGGGACGCGAGTTGAAGATTCGTGCATTCGTCATGGCCGCGGCCGCACTGGTCGCGCCGATGGTGTTGTCCGCACCTGCCCCGATGGCCCACGCCTCATCGCCGTGGGGCGCATGCGGGACAAGGACGGACGAGTCGAAGGTGGTCACCACCTACGGCGAGTGGAAACTGTTGTGCGGGAACAAGAATTACGGATACCGCCATATCCAGGACAGGCACCAGGCCGAGTGGGAGGGGCTCGCGGATATCGAAGGCCGCAACTGGCGCGACATAGCTGATATGGCGATCGCGAAAGCCCACGACGCCCCGGACTGGCATGGCCCGCAAGGCTCCGGCAAGTACTGTTACACCGGCCAGATCTATCTGGTCAACCACGTCACCGGAGCGATCGTGAAAACGGTCCAACCCACCGTGATCGTGGCCGAGAACGGGCAAGTGGTCACCGCTTTTCCTGGAGGAGCATGCCGTGGACAAGTCTGAGCCGAGTGCCGACGAACTCGTGGAGTCGGTGATTCGTGCCGGTGCGGAAGCCGGATATCGGGTCGACCGGGACGAGGCGGGGAGATTGCGCATCACGGCGGTCCGCGAGGTGCCGGTCGACCCTGCCTTGGTATTCAGGGTGACCGACGGGGAGTTGCGCGATTACTACACCCGCTTGTCAGCGGAATCTGGTGGACCGTTGGGGGCGGGAACTCCGTGGGAGGCATGGATGCTTCTGATGTCGACCCATCTCGACGAGGCCGTTTACGAGGCAGGACGGTTGGACGGTCCTGGCGCGATCGTGATCGGTGACACGGGTTTCCGGGCGGTGTCTCGGTCGACCGCCGATTAGAAGCGCAGCACGGCACCAGCGGTTGCGACGGGGCCCGCGCGCCCCGGATTCAGCCCAGGACCAGTTCGGCGAAGCGGGCCAGCGCCAGGACGAAATCGTCGGAGTGGCGCGGCCCGACGATCTGCAATCCCACCGGCATCCCCGCCGCGGTCGTGCCCGCCGGAATGCTGATCGCCGGTTGCTGGGTGAGGTTGAACGGGTAGGTGAACGGCGTCCACTGCGGCCAGCTGTCCATCGAACTGCCCGGCGGCACATCGTATCCGGCCTCGAAGGCGGTGATCGGCATCGTCGGTGTGATCAGCACGTCGTAGACGGTGTGGAAGGCGCCCATGGCGATTCCGATCTCGGCGGCCACCGCGCGGGCGTTCAGATAGTCGACCGCGCCGAGCGCCAGCCCGCGATCCCACATGGCCCCCAGTCCGGGATCGACGCGGTCGCGCGTACCCGGCGGGAAGGTCGACAGCAGGGTTGCCGCACCGGCCGCCCACATCCGTTCGAACGCCTCGCGCGGATCGGCGAAGCCCGGATCCGCCTCCACCACGCGCAAGCCGGCCTCGTCCAGCTTCCGCACGGCCGCCGCGACGACCGCCGCGACCTCCGGATCCACTTGGGCGAAGCCGAGATTCGCCGAATAGCCGACGGTCGCTCCGCGCACCTCGCGCTGGAGTTCCCCCCGGAAGGTCGTCAGCGGCGGTGCGCCCGCGGTCGGATCCCGCGGATCCGGCAGCGACAGGATGTCCATCAACAACGCCACATCCTCCACCGTTCGGGCGATGGGCCCGGCATGTGCCAGCGGTCCGAACGGACTGGCCGGATACAGCGGAATGCGCCCGTGGGTGGGCTTGAAACCCACGACACCGCAGAACGACGCGGGAATCCGCACACTGCCGCCGCCGTCGGTGCCGATCGATACCGGCCCCATCCCGGCCGCGACCGCCACCGCCGAACCGCCGGAGGAACCGCCGGACGTCAGAGCGGGATCCACCGGATTGCGGGTGATACCGGTGAGCGCGCTGTCGGTGGTGGCCTTCCAGGCGAGTTCCGGCGTGGTGGTCTTGCCCAGGAAGACCAGCCCGTCCTCGCGCAGCCGCGCGGTCGCCGGGCTGTCGACCGGCCACGGCGCATCCGGCCGGATGGAGGTCGAGCCGCGCAGGGTGGGCCATCCCTGGGTGAGGAAGACGTCCTTGATCGAGATCGGCACGCCGTCGAGCAGTCCCTGCGCATGTCCGTTGTTCCAGCGGATTTCGGATTCCTTGGCCTGGATCAACGCGCGCTCGGAATCGACCAGGCAGTAGGCGTTGAGGGCGTCGTCGCGCGCGGCGATCGCGTCCAGCGCCGCCTGCGTGGCCTCGACGGGAGACAACGCCCCGGCCGAATAGGCGGAGGCCAACTCGGCCGCGGTCATCGCCGCGGGGTCGGTTCCGGTTCCGGGGTGGGCCATCGTGACTCCCTTCAGCTGGGCACGTAACCCAGCTTCTTGTCGACCACATTCTGTAGGGGCTGACCGGTGATCCAGCGCTGGAAGTTGTCGGTGAACGCGGCGACGATCTCCGACCGCCAGCCGATGAAGTCGCCGCTGTTGTGCGGGGTGACAACCACATTCGGCAGATCCCACAGCGGATGACCGGCCGGCAGCGGTTCCGGATCGACCACGTCCAGCGCCGCACCGGCGAGAGCGCCACCACGCAGCGCGGCGACCAGATCGTCGGTGACCACCGATTCCCCCCGGCCCACATTGATGAAACGCGCATGTGGTTTCATCGCCGCGAACGCATTCGCATCGAACAGCTGCCGGGTCTGCGGGGTCAGTGGCGCCACGCAGATCACGTAGTCGGCGCCGGGTAGTTCGGCGTGCAGATCGGTTGCGACGGTACCGAAGTCGGGATCGCCCGTGCGGGCGGTGCGGCCCAGCCCGCGGACCCGCATACCGGCGGCGCACAGCAGGCGGGCGATGGCGCGCCCGATGGAGCCGGTGCCGACCACCAGCGCCGCGGCTCCGGCGACGCGCTCGGATTCGCGGTGGTGCCATTGGTGGCGCTGCTGCAGGCGCAGAGATTCGGGCAGATCCTTGGCGAAGGCGAGAATCTGTGCCAGCACGTATTCCGCGATGGGCTGATCGAACAGCCCGCGGGTGTTGGTCACCAGCACATCGCTGTCGATCAACTCGTCGAACATCACGGCATCGACCCCGGTGCCTCCGACATGAATCCAGCGCAATCGGTCGGCGCGATGCCAGGCGCCGGGCAGGGCGGTGCTCTGGAAGTCGTAGACGAACAACGCCTCGGCGCCGGGCAGCGCGTCCGCGAGTTCCGCACCGTCGGCGAAGCGAACGGTGGCCCGCTGCGACACCGGACGCAGGGAGGCCGCGTCGGGCTCGACGCCGTCGTGCAGGACGGTGACAACTGGGCCCGCGTTCATATTGACAGGCTAAAAACCCATCGTATGCTTGTCAACAATCCGATTGTGTGCGGAGGTTCGTCGCCCGAACGCGAGAGGGGCCCTCGTGGAACTGAATTTTCCCGAGTTGGACGGGCCTGTCGCGCAACGGGGTATCGGGATCATCGCGCCGTTCGATCTGGCGCTGGAGCGCGAACTGTGGCGGTGGGCGCCGCTCGAGGTGAGCCTGCATCTCGCGCGCACGCCGTACGAACCGGTGCCGGTCTCCCTCGAAATGGCCGAATTGGTGTCCGACGCAGCGCATCTCACCGCCGCCACCCGCAACGTCCTGCACGTCGAGCCCGAGGTCATCGCCTATCTGTGCACCTCGGGCAGTTTCATCAAGGGGCTGGCCTACGAACGATCGCTGCGCGACACCATCTGCCGGGCCGGCGCCCGGGACGCGATCACCACCTCCGGCGCGCTGATCGAGGCGGTACGCAAACTACAACTGTCCCGGCTGTCGGTCATCACACCGTACGACGACATCCTCACCGGGAAGCTGCACGAGTTCCTGCACGAGGCCGGCTGTGAGGTACTGCGGTCGGATCACCTCGGACTGGGCGGCGGCATCTGGAAGGTCGGCTACCGCACCATCGCCGAACGCATCATGGCCGCCGACGATCCCGCCGCCCAGGCCATCTTCGTCAGCTGTACCAACCTCCCCACCTACGACCTGGTCGAGCCGCTGGAACGACTTCTCGGCAAGCCGGTCCTGACCGCCAACCAACTGACCATGTGGGCCTGCCTGGGACGAATGAAACTGCCGATGATGGGTCCCGGCAAATGGCTGCAGAACGTTTTCTAGGAGGCGCTGTGCAACGGATACCGACCGTCGGTTTCATCTACCCCGACCACGCCGCCGAGGACGAATACCCCTGGGCCGCAGCGCAACTCGGCGTGGATCTGCGGGTCGCGCACATCTACGGCACCGATCTGCACGCGGTGCCCGAGCTGCTCGACCTCGGCAGTCCGGAGAAGTTGCGCGAGGGTGCGCGACTGCTCGCGCCCTGCACACCGCGGGCCGTGGTGTGGGCCTGCACGTCGGGCAGTTTCGTCTACGGCCCGCAGGGGGCGCGCGATCAGGTGGACCGGCTCGCCCGCGACTGCGGAGTTCCCGCGTCGAGTACCAGTTTCGCGTTCGTGGACGCGGCCCGCGCGATCGGCGTCCGCGACGTCGCGGTCTGCGCCAGCTATCCCGACGAGGTGGCCGCCCTGTTCGTGGACTTCCTCGCCGCGGCGGATATCCGGGTGGTCTCGATGTCGAGCGCCGGAATCGACACCGCCGCCGAAGTGGGCACCCTCACCCCGGAGCAGGTCCTGACGCTGGCGGCGGCGAACGATCATCCCGACGCCGAGGCGTTGCTCGTACCCGATACCGCGATGCATACGATACAACTGCTTCCGGAGCTGGAATCAGCGCTCGGCAAGCCGGTACTCACCGCGAACCAGGTCACCGTCTGGCAGGGGTTGCGACTGGCGGATCTGCCCGCCGTGTCGCCACCGTCCGGACCGGGGCTCGGAACGCTCTTCTCGGAAAGGCCGATTCATGTCGGTGATTGAGTTCGAACCCGTGAATCGGCAGTCCACGGCGGAAATGATCGCCGACCGGCTGCGCACGGCGATCATGCACGGCACGGTCGCGCCCGGTACCCAGCTGGTCGAGGCCGAGCTGGCCACGCAATTCGACGTCTCCCGCGGCCCGGTGCGCGAGGCCATGCAGCGACTGGTCTCGGAGGGGCTGCTGCACAGCGTGCGCCACCGCGGCATCTTCGTCATCGAACTGAGTCTCGACGACGTCGTGGACATCTACCGGGCCCGCACCGCGATCGAGGGCGGCGCGCTGGATCTGATCCTGGACGGCCGCCGCGAGATCGCCTATGCCGCACTGGAAACCAGTGTCGCCGACATGCAGGCCTGCGCCGCGCGGGGTGACGCGACCGGCGTCACCGAGGCCGACCACGCCTTCCATCAGGCCCTGGTGACCAGCGCCGACAGTCCGCGGCTGGTGCGCGCGGCACGGACCCTTCTGATCGAGACGCGCATGTGCCTGGGCGCGTTGCAGACCACCTACACCGACCTCGGCGAGCAGGTCCGCGAACACATCGACCTGCGCGAGGCGATCGCCGCCGGTCCGCCGGACCACGTTCGCGAATTGCTGGCCGGGCATATGCGCGATGCCGTCGAACGACTCCGGCAGCAGGCCCGCGACGGCGAGGAGTAGCCGCCGCCTCAGTCGATGAGCCCGCGCGGGCGCACCACGAAGACCGGCGAGGAGCGCTTCCCCTTCTCCTCCAGCAGGGCGATGGTCCGGCCGTCGGCGGTGGTGGCCGCGTGCACACCACGAACGCCGACCGGGTCCAGCCAGCGACCGTCGCGCAGCGATTCGGCCTGGTCGGCGTCGATCTCCCGATGCGGAAAGGCGAGGCGCACAGCGGCATCCACGTCGAGGTTCAGGCTCGGATCGTCGGCGAGCTGATCCAGCGTGCGCGCGTGTTCGAGGGTGAACGGGCCGACCCGGGTACGGCGCAACGCGGTCAGATGTCCACCGACCCCCAGCGCGGTGCCGAGATCGCGGGCCAGGGCACGGATGTAGGTGCCGGAGGAACAGTCGACCTCGACGTCCAGATCGACGAATGTCGTTGCGCCGGTGTCGATATCGCGACGACCCAGAATGTCGAACCGGGAGACGGTGACCGGCCGGGCGGCCAGTTCCACCTGCTCGCCGGCCCGGGCGCGCGCATACGCCCGTTCGCCGTTGACCTTGATCGCGCTGACCGTCGAGGGCACCTGCGCGATATCGCCGGTGAGCGCCGCGACCGCTGCGGCGATATCGGCGTCGGCGATATGGGCGGCGGGGATGGTGGCCAGCACCTCCCCCTCGGCATCGTCGGTGACGGTGGCCTGGCCGAGCCGGACGGTCGCGGTATAGGACTTGGTGGTCAGGCTCAGCAAGCCGAGCAGCTTGGTGGCGCGCTCGACACCGAGCACCAGCACGCCGGTGGCCATCGGGTCGAGGGTGCCGGCGTGGCCGATCTTCCTGGTGCGCAGGATCTTCCGGCAGCGCGCGACCACGTCGTGGCTGGTCTGCCCGCCGTCCTTGTCGATGATGAGCAGGCCGCCGAGCGGATCGACGACAGCCTCGCGTCCGGCCATCAGCCGGCCACGATCGCGGTCAGGATCAGCCCGTCGGTGATCGTCCAGCGCCCGTCGAACGCGGTCAGCGGCGCACCGCCGTCGACGGTCTGCCCGGGAACCAGCAACGCGCTGTGGAAGGTGCCGGCGGTACCGGTGCCGTCGACGGTGAAGGTGATGTGGGCGTCCTCGAAACCGAGCCAGCGCTGCGTGAGCGGGAACCACGCCTTGTAGGTGGCCTCCTTCGCGCAGAACAGCAGCCGGTCCATATGCAGTCCGGTGGCGGGGATCGCACCGCGCAGCCAGTCCCGTTCGGCGGGCAGGCTCACCGAGTCCAGCACGCCTTCGGGCAGCGTGTCGTGCGGTTCGGCGTCGATGCCGACCGACCGCCAGCGCAGCCGATGCGCCAGCACCGCCGCCCGGTACCCGTCGCAGTGGGTGAGGCTGCCGACCACTCCGCGCGGGAACAGCGGCATCCCGCGCTCGCCCTTGCCGATCGCCGCCGGCGGCTCACCGAGCTGGGCCAGCGCCAGCCGCGCGCAGTGCCGGGCGCCGATGAAATCTCGCCGCCGCTTCTCGACCGATTGCGCGATCAGATGTTCCTCACCGGGATGCGGTTTCAGATCCTCCGGATACCGCAACAGCTCCGCCGCGGCCACTCCCGCGGGCAGAATGCTGCCGATGACGCGCGCCTGTTCCTCGATGACCGCCTCCTGAGTCGACCCTGTCTGCGCTACGAGCCTAGCGGTGCGGGCGGTACCCGGACTCGGCCAGCTCCGGGGAAGCGGCAGCGGCCCACCGCAGCAGGCGCACCGGAAAATGGGAGGATCCGTCGGGGTCGAAGGCCGTAGAGTCGCGCGGCATGCCCCATTCGGTCGCCACCGCCATATCTGCCGACGAGCCCCTGCTGTGGGCGATGCTGTTCGAAGCCTCGCACGCGGCCGAACAGAACATGACTTCGGACGAACTGCGCTCGGTGCCCGAACTCGCCCGCTACGTCGAGGGATGGGGCCGCGAGGGGGATCTCGGGGTCGTCGGCGGGCCGTCCGGCGGCGCGGGTGCCGCCTGGCTGCGACTGTTTCCCGCCGACAACCCCGGCTACGGATACGTCGACGACGCGACACCCGAACTCGCGATCGGCGTAGCACCGCAGCTGCGCGGCAGTGGGCTCGGCACCACCCTGCTGGTCCGTCTGCTGACGGATGCCCGGCAGCGCTACGACGCGGTGAGTCTCAGTGTGCGGCAATCCAATCCGGCGCTGCGACTGTACGAGCGACTCGGTTTCGACATCGTCCCGGGCTCGCATATCGTCAACCGGGCCGGTACGACGAGCGTGACCATGGTGCATCGCTTCCACTGAACCGCCGACCGTCCGCACGGCACACCGGGCATCGAAAGTATGTTCGAAGTGGAGTAATCTCCCGCGCATGGAGCTCACCCCGCTGGAGTACGCACGACTGAACCTGGAACAGGTACGAGCCCAACTGGTCGACGCGGCCGCCTTCGACAAGGCGCTGACCCCCGATCAGCTCGAGCGGGCCGCGTGGAAGATCCGGGAGGGGCTGCGGATCTACCGCGAGCACACCGAATCGCCCCGGGTGGGCCGGCCCGGCAGCGCATGTCTGGACTACCGCGGCGCACACCGGCGTCCGTGGTGACGGGCCGTCCCGCGCACGCCGCTGCGGATCGTCACCGCAGGTCGGCGCGGACGCCGCGCGGTCAGCGCACGCCGCGGCGGCGGTCGGCGAGGCGGCGCATCTCCTCCGCGGCCGCCCGCATCTCGGGGGTGATCTTGAAGTGGCCGCCCCATTCGTTCAGGTCGTCCGGCCCGTATTCGGGAGCGGGCAGGATCTGGCGCAGGAGTTTGTCCGGCAGGCCGCGGCGCTGCCATTCGCGCGGATAGCCGAGCGAAACCTCCTCGAATCGGACACCGTCGTAGAAGGTGGTGCGCGGGATGTGCAGGTGGCCGTAGACCGAGCACACCACGTTGTAGCGGGTGTGCCAGTCGGCCGTATCCTCGGTCCCGCACCACAGCGAGAATTCCGGATAGAACAGCATCCGGGTGGGTTCGCGCAGCATCGGGAAGTGATTGATCAGCACGACCGCGGTATCGGGTTCCAGCGCGTCGAGCCGGCGCTTGCTGTACTGGACGCGGGCCCGGCACCAGGCGTCGCGCGTCAGATAGGGGTCGCTGGCGAGCAGGAATTCGTCGGTGGCGACCACATTGCGGTCCCGGGCGATGGTCAGGGCCTCGGCCTTGGTGTGCGCACCCTCGGGCATCCACGAGTAGTCGTAGAGGATGAACAGCGGCGCGATCGTCACCCGTCCGCCGTACTGTTCGGCGCCCGCGCCCTCCCAGACCGGGAATTCGTCCTCCGGGGTCACCACATCGAGGTCGCGGCACAGGGCGACCAGGTAGTCGTAACGGGGAGCGCCCTTGATCTGCACGGGATCCTTGGTGGTGGTCCACAATTCGTGATTGCCCGGGACCCAGATCACCTTGGCGAAGCGTTCGCGCAGGGTGCGCAGCGCCCAGCGGATGTCGTCGGTCTTCTCCCCCACGTCGCCGGCGACGATCAGCCAGTCCTCGGGCGAATCCGCGCGGATCTGCTCGACCACCGGTTTGTTCCCCTGATGACCGACATGGATATCGCTCACCGCCATCAACTTAGGAATCACCGTTCCACCATCCCATGATCATCATGATGCGAGCACACCCGACCCTCGCGTGCGGACATACCCGGCGCCGGGAATTTCGCACACCGTCCGCGGTGTGCACGTCGGCGGCCGGGCACCGACACGCTTCCGGATACGGCGTCGTGCTGTTCGGTCATACCGACCGCGGGATCTCACTGCCGACTCGAGCCCAGCGCCCCGACAGCGCCCGCCAGCTCACCGCGATCAAGCGCAGCAGGATGAAGGCACTCAGCCCGGACCAGATCCCGGCGATACCCCAGTCGAAGCTCAGCGACAGCCAGATCGCGGGCAGGAAACCCAGCAGCGCCGCGGCCATCGTGGTGGTGCGCAGATACGAGGCGTCGCCCGCGCCCAGCAGCACACCGTCGAGGGCGAAGACCACCCCGGCGACGGGAATGAGGGGCACGAAGAACCACCAGATCACATGCACGCGGTCCAGGACCGCCGGATCGTCGGTGAAAACCTGTGGGACGACGGCGTATCCGGCGGCGAAGATCACGGCGAGCACCACCGCGAACAGGGTGGACCACACCGTGATCCGGCGGGCCAGCACGCGCGCGCCGGATGCGTCGCCGGAGCCCAGCGCCGCACCGGTGAGGGTCTGCGCCGCGATGGCCAGCGAATCGAGCGTCAGGGCAAGGAAATTCCACAGCTGCAGCACGAGTTGGTGCGCCGCCACCGAGGCGGCGCCGAACCGGGCGGCGACCGCACCGGCGGAAACGAAACAGGCTTGGAACGCCAGACTCCGGACGATCAGATCCCGGCCGAGCACCAGCTGCGCCCGCATGACTCGCGGATGGGGCCGCAGCGGCACCCGCCGGCGCACCAGCGCGGCCACGAACAGCCCGGCCGAGACGACCTGCCCAGCCACATTGGCCACGGCCGATCCGGCCAGTTCCATCCGGGGCGCCCCCAGCAGGCCGTGCACCAGCAGCGGGCACAACAGTGCCGAAACAACCAGTCCCGCAATCACATACGCCAGCGGACGCCGTGTCTGCTGCACCCCGCGCAACCAGCCGTTACCGGCCATGGTCAGCAGGATCAACGGGACTCCGAACAGCGCGATCCGCAACCAGCGCAACGCCTCGTCCGCGATATCGGCGCCGCCCGCGATCACATCCACGACGGGTCGTGCGAACACCTGCAGCACAACGACGATCGCCAGTCCGGCGGCCACCGCGAGCCAACTCGCCTGCACCCCTTCGGCAACCGCGCCTCGTTCGTCACCGGCGCCGTGGCGGCGTGCGGAGCGAGCGGTGGTCCCGTAACTCAGGAACGTCAGCTGCGTGCTGACCTGACCGAGTATCAAGCCCCCCACGGCGAGTCCCGCGAGCGCCGGCGCTCCCAGCCGGCCCACCACCGCCATATCGAAGAGAAGGTAGATCGGTTCGGCGACAAGCACTCCCAGCGTGGGGATCGCGATGTCGAGGATGCGCCGCGGACCCGCATCGTGGCGCGCGGCGCCGGCAACGGCCGTGACACCGTCTTCGGGATGTATCTCGACCATACCGTCAGACCCGGCCCCAGAGACCGCGACGAAGGTCCGCGGGGACCGCTGCCGGCCACCCGCCGCGTCCCATGCTCAGCTCTCCCGGCCGGGGGCCAATTCCGCGAGCAGATCCGCCACCACGTCTTCGGACGTCCCGTATGTCGTATAGCCGGCGGCGTAGCGGTGGCCACCACCGCCCAGACCGGTCGCGACGCGGGCGACGTCGACGGCATCACCGGTACCGACACCGCTGTCGCGCGAGCGCAGCGACACCGTCCAGCAGCCGGCATCGGTGCGGGACTGTTTGAATACCGCCGCCACATCCGCCTCGGCGGTGGTGCGGACGACGTCGATGACGCTTTCCACCTCCTCCGACCGCAATCCGTCGGAATCGTCACTGTGGACGAAGGCGTAGACGAGCCCGGCGCCGCCGGCCGCGCGCGGTTCCAGTCGCGCCGATCCGAGCACCCGCGACAACATCGGCAACCAGCCGAAGGGATGGGTGTCCATCAGCGTGCGTGTGATTCCCGCACCGTCGATTCCGGTGGCCAGCAAACGATCGGCTAGCAGATGGGTGCCCGGGCCGCCCCAGCGGAAACACCCGGTATCGGTGACCAGACCGGCGAACAGGCAGTGCGCGATGTCCCGGTCGATCTCCTCGCCCCAGGCGTCGAACAGCCGCGCCAGCACACTGGTGGTGGACTCCGCGGTCTCGTCGATCAGGTTCACATCGCCGAAGCGGGTGTTGGAGCGATGGTGGTCGATCACGACAGTGGTTGCGGCGCCGTCGATTCGGTCCGCTAGCGCGCCCAGGCGCCCGACGCTGCCGCAGTCCACGGTGACCAGCACATCCACCTGCGCCGCGACCTGTTCGGCCGGCACCAGATACGCCACGCCCGGCAGCGAGCGCATCGACGCCGGAAGTTCGGCCGGCTCGGCGAACGACACCTGCACCGGCACCCCGCGCCGATGCAGCACCTGCGCCAGTGCCAGTCCGCTGCCGACGGTGTCGGCGTCCGGCTGCACATGACACAGCACGGTCACCGATCGCGCGGCCGCCAATACCTCGACGGCCGCGGCCGGATCCGCCGACGACGTCACAGCTGTCATCTCCAAGCTCGATTCTCCGGCGACAGAACCGGGACACCGCCTCGCGAGTCCGGCCCCTCCACCGCGTCGACCGCCGTGGCGGTCAGTCTTCCTCGTCGGGGTCGGGTTTGTAGGGATCGGCGTCGCCGGCATGGGTGGCATTGGCCGCGACCTGCGCCACCTTCTCGTCGGCCGCGCGGGCCTTCGCCAGCAGCTGCTCCATCTCACGCGCCGCATCCGGCACGGTGTCGAGGATGAAACTCAGCGACGGCGTGAACTTGATCCCGGTGGCCGCGCCCACCTTGGAGCGCAGCACCCCCTTGGCCTTCTCCAGTCCGGCCGCGGCACCCGCGAAATCCGGTTCGGCGGCGAGGGTTTCACCCATCACCGTGTAATAGACGGTCGCCTCCCGCAGGTCACCGGTCACCTTGGCATCGGTGACGGTGACGAAACGCAGCCGCGGATCCTTGATCTCGTATTCGATCGCCGTCCCGACGATCGAGACGATCCGCTTCGCGAGTCGGCGTGCCCTGGCCTGATCCACCATGGCGGGCCCTCCTCACTTGTCATTCAGTCTTCGGGTCCGAAGATGCGGCGGCGTACTGCCAGCAACTGTAACTCCGGACGGGCCGCCACGTGGCGTTCACACTTGTCCAGCACCGCTGTGAGATGTCCCATCTCGGAGCTGACCAGCGCGACACCCAACTGTGAGCGGCGGTATTGATCGTGATCCCCGCCCTCGACCGCGCTGACGCCGAAGCGCTGCAGTTCGGCCAGTATCGGGCGGATCACCGACCGCTTCTCCTTCAACGAGTGCACATCGCCGAGCAGGATGTCGAACTCCAACGCACCGACGAACAACGGCTCACCTCTTCACATGTCGCGACGAGCGCCCGGCGAAACGAACGTCACGTTCGGTCGATGTCTGCACCGAACGTGACGTTCGTTCACTGTGGACGACTCAGTCGCGCGGCTTCTCCCGAAGCTCGTAGGCCTCGATGATGTCGCCTTCCTTGATGTCGTTGTAGCCCAACGTCATACCGCATTCGAAGCCCTCGCGGACCTCGGTGGCGTCGTCCTTCTCCCGGCGCAGCGATTGGATCGTCGTATCGGCGATCACCACGCTGTCGCGCAGCAGGCGGGCCTTGGCGTTGCGCTTGACCGTCCCGGAGGTGATCATGCAGCCGGCGATGTTGCCGAACTTCGAGGAGCGGAACACCGCGCGGATCTCGGCGCGACCCAGTTCGGCCTCTTCGTAGATCGGCTTGAGCATGCCCTTGAGGGCCTTCTCGATCTCGTCGATGGCCTGGTAGATCACCGAGTAGTAGCGGATGTCCACACCCTCGCGGTTGGCGAGTTCGGTGGCCTTGCCCTCGGCCCGGACGTTGAACCCGATGATGATCGCGTTCGACGCCGAGGCCAGGTTGACGTTGGTCTCGGTGACACCACCGACACCGCGGTCGATGACCCGCAGCCGGACCTCGTCGCTGATCTCGATGCCGAGCAGCGCCTCTTCCAGGGCCTCGACCGTACCGGAGTTGTCGCCCTTGAGGATCAGGTTGAGCTCCGAGGTCTCCTTCAGAGCGGCATCCAGATCTTCCAGGCTGATCCGCTTGCGGCTGCGCGCGGCCAGAGCGTTGCGCTTGCGCGCATTGCGCCGGTCGGCGATCTGGCGGGCGATGCGGTCCTCCTCGACGACGAGCAGGTTGTCACCCGCGCCCGGCACCGAGGTGAAACCGATGACCTGCACCGGACGCGACGGCAGCGCCGCGTCCACATCCTCGCCGTGTTCGTCGACCATGCGGCGGACGCGACCGTAGGCGTCACCCGCCACGATCGAGTCACCGACGCGCAAGGTACCGCGCTGCACCAGCACGGTGGCCACCGGACCACGGCCGCGGTCCAGATGCGCCTCGATGGCGACACCCTGGGCGTCCATATCCGGGTTGGCCCGCAGGTCCAGTGCGGCGTCCGCGGTCAGCACCACGGCCTCGAGCAGGGCTTCGATATTGGTGCCCTGACGCGCCGAGATGTTGACGAACATGGTGTCGCCGCCGTATTCCTCGGCCACCAGGTTGTATTCGGTGAGCTGCTGGCGGACCTTCTCCGGATTCGCGCCTTCCTTGTCGATCTTGTTGACCGCCACCACGATCGGCACGTCCGCGGCCTGCGCGTGGTTGATGGCCTCCACCGTCTGCGGCATGACGCCGTCATCGGCGGCGACCACCAGGATCGCGATGTCGGTGGCCTTGGCACCACGGGCACGCATGGCGGTGAACGCCTCGTGACCCGGGGTGTCGATGAAGGTGATCAGGCGCTCTTCGTCGTTGACGTTGGTGAGGACCTGGTAGGCGCCGATGTGCTGGGTGATACCGCCGGCCTCGCCCTCGCGGACGTTGGTCTTGCGGATCGTGTCCAGCAGTCGGGTCTTACCGTGGTCGACGTGACCCATGACGGTCACGACCGGCGGGCGGACCTGCAGGTCCTCCTCGTCGCCCTCGTCCTCGCCGTAGCTGAGGTCGAAGCTCTCCAGCAGCTCGCGGTCCTCGTCCTCGGGCGAGACCACGTGCACGACGTAGTTCATCTCGCCGCCGAGCAGCTCGAAGATCTCGTCGTTGACCGACTGGGTCGCGGTGACCATCTCGCCGAGGTTGAACAGCACCTGCACCAGCGAGGCCGGGTTGGCGTTGATCTTCTCGGCGAA
>NZ_BAFW01000170.1 GCF_000308535.1 Nocardia cerradoensis NBRC 101014
ACATCGTCGACACCGCCGGCGGCGTCGACGCGGACCTCGTTGCGGCCGAACGCGTGAAGCAGCAGTTCGGAGGGCTGCCCGGTGAGTACCACCGCATCGCCGCCGACGTTGTGCGCCGTCACGCGTTCGCCCTCCGGCGTCGCCAGCACGACGGTGACCGGGGACTTGCGATACGCCATCCGCGCCATCCGCCGCGTCGCCGACCACAACTTGCGCTCGTCCTCGGCCGGCAGCGGGCGCGGCTTCCATTCGGGGTCGGCGCGGCGCACGTCCTCGTGGTGCACGAACATCTCGGTCAGGTTGACCACGGCATCGACCGGCTTCAGCGGCGACCACCACGGCGGCCCGGTGCGGATCTGCTCCAGCAGCTCGGTGAACGGCTTCTCCGACACCTTCGCCTGCACCGAATCCAGGTATCCCGCAAGGGGTTTCAGCAGGATCCCCGGTGCGGCCGCGGGATGGCGCTCCCGTACCACCAGATGCGCGGCCAGGTCGTGCACCGTCCAGGTGCCGCACAGGGTCGGGGCGTCGGGACCGACCGCCGTCATGGTCGACACCAGGGCCCGGCGTTCCCGTTGAGCCATACTCATGGGCCGAGCGTAATGGGTCGGAGCCGGAGGAGGTAGGGAGCGCGACGACGCGGGTGTTCCCCTGCGCTCCATCGGCACTGCGTAGCGGTCCCACCCAGGTTCATCACTGTGGGCGGGGCCACATCCGGCAGTCTCAGACGCCCATCACGGTCGGCACGATCATCGGGCGACGGCGGTAGGTGTCGGCGACCCAGCGACCCACCACGCGCCGCACACCCTGCGCGATGCGGTGTGTATCGGTGACGCCCTCCCCGGCCAGCCGCAGCAGTTCGGCCTCCACCAGCTCCTGAGCACCCAGCAGCGCACCCGGATCATCGGAGAAACCGCGGCCGCTGACCTCCGGCGTGCTGACCGCCTTACCGGTGGTCTCGTCGACGACCACGGTGATCGCGATGAAACCGCCCTCACCGAGCACCAGACGATCCGACAGCGTCGACTCGCCGACGTCACCGACCGACAGCCCGTCGACGTACACCTGCCCGACCGGGTAGCGGCCGACGATCGAGGCGATTCCGTCGACCAGGTCGACCACCACACCGTCCTCGGCGAGCATGACTCGCTCCTCGGGCACGCCGGTCGCCACCGCGAGCGCGGCGTTGGCCCGCAGATGCCGCCACTCCCCGTGCACCGGCATGGCGTTGGTGGGGCGGACCGCGTTGTACAGGTACAGCAGCTCACCGGCCGAAGCGTGCCCGGAGACGTGCACCTTCGCGCTCTGCTGGGTCACCACGGTGGCGCCCAGCCGGGCCAGGCCGTTGACCACCGCGAACACCGCGTTCTCGTTGCCCGGGATCAGCGAGGAGGCCAGCACCACGAGATCGTCGGCGCGGATGTTGATTTGACGATGGTCGCCGCGCGCCATCCGTGACAGCGCCGAGAGCGGTTCGCCCTGCGAGCCGGTCGAGATCAGCACCAGTTTGTGCACGGGCAGATTCGCGGCCTGATCCAGATCGACCACGATGCCCTCGGGAATGTTCAGATACCCGAGATCCTGCGCGATCTGCATATTGCGGACCATCGAACGCCCGACGAAGCACACCCGGCGGTTGTAGCGCTGGGCCACATCGACGACCTGCTGGATCCGATGGACGTGGCTGGCGAACGAGGCCACGATGACACGGCCCTTGGCCTTGCCGATCACACTGTCGAGGACCGGGCCGATCTCGCGTTCCGGGGTGACGAAGCCGGGCACCTCGGCATTGGTCGAATCGACCAGGAACAGGTCCACGCCCTCGTCACCGAGGCGGGAGAACCCGGCCAGGTCGGTGAGGCGGCCGTCGAGCGGCAGCTGATCGAGCTTGATGTCACCGGTGTGCAGGGCCAGCCCGGCCGGCGTGCGCACCGCGACCGCGATGGCGTCGGGAATGGAGTGGTTGACCGCGAAGTACTCGCAGTCGAACGGGCCGTGGGTGGTCCGCTGGCCCTCGGTGACCTCGATCAGCCTGGGCTGCAAGCGATGTTCGCGGCATTTCGCGGCGACCAGCGCGAGGGTGAATTTCGAGCCCACGACCGGGATGTCGGGCCGCAGCCGCAGCAGGAACGGCACGGCGCCGATGTGGTCCTCGTGACCGTGGGTCAGCACCACGGCGGCGACCTCGTCGATGCGGTCCTCGATGGGCCGGAAGTCCGGCAGGATCAGGTCGACGCCGGGCTGCTGATCCTCGGGGAACAGCACACCGCAGTCGACGATCAGCATCGCGCCGCCGTATTCGAACACGGTCATATTGCGGCCGATTTCGCCGATGCCGCCGAGCGCGTAGACGCGCAGGCCCTGCTTCGGCAGCTTGGGCGGCAGGCCGACCGGCAATCCCGTCGAAACAGGTTGCGGCGCGGACTGTTCCGCACGCCCCCGGCTGCCCGACTGGCGGCCTCGGCCGGAACGTCGGGAACGGCCCCGGTCACCGGCCTGGTCGCCACGCTGGGCAGGAGCCGATTCACGCTGCGCGGGAGCCGATTCACGCTGCGCGGGAGCCGATTCACGCTGTGCGGCGGGAGCGGTTTCGCGCTTCGGCGCGGACGCGGTCTCGCGCTGCCCGGTGGCAGCGCCACGCTCGGCGGCCGGTTCGGCACGCGCCGGCTCCGGCGGCGAAACCTGTTGCACCGCAGGCTTTTCGGGCTCCACCCGCGGCGCGGGCGGCGGCGCCGGAGCCGGTGCTCCCGCCGCTCGGCTCGCGGTCCGGCGCGGACGACGGTTCACCGGTTCACTCATGCAAGCACCCCTGCCAGCCGCAGTTCGGCGACGATCGATTCCAAATTCACACCTACGGGCATCAGCTGCGGCAGCCGCGGCTCGCCGACTTCCATTCCGAGCAACCGCAACGACGACTTGATCAGGGCCACGCCACCGACACGGGCCATCGCACGGTTGACGGGCAACAGGCCGGCGTTGATGTCGCGGGCCAGCGTCACCTCACCGGCCGCATACGCATCGCGCAACTGCACCAGCCGCTCCGGCACCAGATGGCCGATCACACTGATGAATCCGACCGCCCCCACCGACAACCACGGCAGATTGAGCACGTCGTCGCCGGAGTAGTACGCCAGTCCGGTGTCGGCGATCAGTTCCGCTCCCGCGCCCAGGTCGCCCTTGGCGTCCTTCACCGCGACGATATTCGGATGTTCGGCCAAGCGCCGCAGCGTATCCGGGGCGATCGGCACGATCGAGCGCGGCGGAATGTCGTACAGCGTCACCGGCAGATCGGTCGCATCGGCGACGGCCGTGAAATGCGCCAGCAGACCTTCCTGCGAGGGGCGCGAGTAGTACGGCGTCACCACCAGCAAACCGTGCGCACCCGCGCGCTCGGCGTTGCGGGCGAGCTCGATGCTGTGCGCGGTGTCGTAGGTGCCGGCGCCCGCGATGACGGTGGCGCGGTCGCCCACGGCGTCGACGACGGCGTGCAGCAGGTCGAACTTCTCCGATTCGGTGGTGGTCGGCGATTCTCCGGTGGTGCCGGAGATGGCGAGCAGGTCGACACCACGGTCGACCAGGCGTGCGGCCAGGGCGACGCCGGCATCGACATCGAGCTTGCCCTCGGCGGTAAAGGGGGTCACCATCGCGACACCGACCGTGCCGGACGCGCGCAGCCCTGTTCGCGTCGATTCACCGTTCGTCATGGTCAGAAAGGCTACCCGTTCGCGGATACGACACCGAACCGTCGTCCGTGATATCGGCGGACATTCCGGTCACATTCCAGCAATGACGGCACCAGTGACGGCACAGCGCCGCTAGCGAGATGTCACATCTGACGTCATACTGATGTCATGGATCTGAACAAGTACACCGCCCGGCTGCGCGACGATCTGATCGCCGCGGCCGCCCTGGGCGACGAGAAGACCCAGGCCACCGCCGCCGCATTGGCCGCCGCCACCGAGAATTCGCTGCGGCTGACGTTGCTCGCCGCGCTCTCGGATCTGGCGGACGAGGTAAATGCCACCCTCGACGATCGCACCGTGCACGTCTCGCTGTCGGGGACCGACGCGCAGGTGGAGGTGCGCCGCACGGCCTCGGAGGAGTCGCATCCGACCTTCGAGGAGATGACCGGCGACATCAGCCGCGTCACCCTGCGCATGGTCGAGAATTTGAAGGCCCGCGCCGAGGAGGCCGCTACCCAGAGCGGTCAGTCGCTGAACTCCTGGCTCGCCGGTGCGGTACAGGGCGCCCTACGCGACCAGATGCGCAAGGGCGGCCCCGGCCGCTGCGACAGCTGAATCAGTCCATCACCGTCACGGTGCCGGTGGGGCCGATCTCGATGCGGCGGTCCCGATCAGGCGCCTGCGCGAGGACCGTCGACAGCACCCGCCGCCCCGGCGGCAGGATGCGCACCGTCACCGAGCCGGCGTTCGCCGCGTCCAATTCCCTGGTGGCGACGTCGATGACGCGCTCGCGCAACCATTTCGGCGCATCGGTGAAACCGCCGTCGTCGAGGAGCACGACCTCCACCCCGCGCGCCCGCGCACCCCGCGCGGCGCCGCTGAGTTCCTCGGTCACCAGGTGTGGGGCGCGCAGGCCGTCGCGCAGTTCCGCCTCCAGCAGCCGGCACTGTTCGCGTTCACCGACGGTGAGGACCGCGCCGTCGGCGATGCGTTCCAGGATCGGGCGGGCCACCCGGTCCAGGCGCTCCAGCTGGCGGGTGCGTTCGCCGTCCGCGGCCGCCATCGTCGCCTCGGCGGCGGCCTGGGCGCTGGCCTCCTCGCGCAGCATCCGCAGCGAACGCTGGGTGGGCCGCATGATCTGCGCGAACACCGAGATGGCGATGACGGTGCCGATCGGCACGATCGCCGCGACGATCGCGCTCGCGCTCAGCCAGGCCCGCGCGCCGTCCACACCGATGACGACCGCGACTCCGGCCACGCCCAGCCACGCCGTGCCCATCCGGCCCCGCAGCACCAGCACGGCCAGCACATACGAGGTCGCGAAGGTGGTCCACACCATGTGCCGGGTTTCCGGTGTGCCGGGATCGGCCGAGGTGAGTGCGGTGGCGACCGGCCCGGCGGCGGCGACGAAGATCGTGACGGTCCAGGGCAGCGGATCGCCGGGGGCCACCAGCACCAGCGCACCGGCTACCACCATCACGATCAGCGCGGTCACCGCCGGCAGCGCATTCGTGGTGTCGAGGTTGCGGACCATGTAGAGGGTGATGGTCACTTCGAGCAGGACCAGGAACAGCCATGCGGTACCGCCGCGCAATCCCAGCAGCTCGCGCAAGCCGAACGCTTGTTCCCGACCGGTTTCAGTGCGCACCGTCACCACCCCAGACCAAGGTCACCGCGGTGCCCTCCCCCGGTTGCGATTCCACGAATCCGGCGCCGCCGGCCAGCTGGCGCATGCGGCCCAGAATGCTCACCGAGATGCCGAGCCGGTCCGCGGAGACCGCGTTCGCATCGAATCCCGCGCCGTCGTCGGCGAAGACGACCCGGATGCTGCCCGCGCTGATCGTGCAGGTCACCGTGCGCGTCACCGCGTGACCGGGCACCGCGGCGTGGCGCAGACTGTTGCGGACGGCCTCGGCCAGGGCGGCGGCGAGGGTGCGCGCGGCGGCGGCCGGCATGCGCAGGTCGTCGAAGCCCGGCCAGGTCCTGGTGGTGAAGCGAATACCGGCGTTCACCTCGTGCACCGAGGCGCGCAGAAAGTTCACGGCCGCACGGGCGTCGAGCACATCGGGTTCGCGTGATTCGACCCGGATCTCGTCGAGTTGGTCCAGGGTGCGTTCGGCCTGCCGCCGTAACACATCCGAGGGTTCGCTGCCGCGCGAGGCGTCCAGCAGCGTGGACAGGACGGCGTCGTGGATGAGGGCGGCGAAGCGGGCGCTCTCGTTGTCGCGTGCCGCGGCCGCGGCGGCTTCGGCGGCCTGCCTGCTCGCCGCCACCGATTCGCGGTCCACCCGGGCCGCGGCCGACAGCGCCGAGACCACACACCACAGGAACAGCGCCGACAACCCGACCGCGCGGGCGAACGCGCTGAGTACCGACGCCGCCGTGAACTGTTCCGCCAGATAGATATTCGTCAGCGCGACGGCCGCCGACCCGATCAGCAGATAGGCCACCGCGACGAGCGCCGGCCACGCCAGCGTCGCCGCGAGCACCCCGAGCGGCAGCATCCGGTACAGCCACACCGAATTCGCGCCGATGCTGTGGGTGTCGAGTCCGATCAGCATGGTCGCCACCGCGGACAGGAAGGCCACCGCGGCGCAGCCCGACACCAGCCGGATGGTGCGCGGGCTCGACCGGATCGACACCAGAGCCAGTACCGGGAACAGTCCGAACGCGAGCGCCCCGGCGGCCGGCGTCCACCAGGTGGGAGTGAACTGCGCCTGCTCGGTGATCTCCGGAACGTCGGCGAGCCCCATGATCACCCCGCCCGCGCCGACCGAGAGGCCCAGCCGGCGCATGACGCGCTCCACCGCGGGAGTATCGGTGCGCACCTGAGCCCGGCTGGGAACCCGGATGCGGGCCGCGGCCGCGGTGCGGGCGAAGATTCCGGGTGCGTCGACCGCGATCATGCCTGGTTGTTGCGCTCGGGCACCGGCAGCCACCCGTCCTCCACCGCACGCTTGTAGAGGTCGGTCTTGGTGGGCGCCGGGCGACCGGCGTCGGCGTACTTCTGGCGGATCCGGCCCAGATAGTCGTTGACGGTCTGTTCCGAGAGCCCGGTCAGCCGCGCCACCCGCGAGGCCTTCTCACCGGACGCGTAGAGGGTCAGCACCTCCTGCTGGCGCGGGCTCAGGCCGACATCGGGCAGCTGCGGATCACCGTCGATGGCGGCGGCCCAATCGGTGGTGACCACCTGTTCGCCGCTCGCGGCGGCGCGCACCGCGGCGACCACGGTCTGCACATCCTCGGATTTGCGCACCACGCCCAGCACCCCGGCCCGCGCGGCCGAGCGCACCAGGAACGGGTTGTCGGCTCCGGTGAACACCAGCACCTCGAGCCCGCGATCGCGCAGGGCCTGGACGTTGGACTGCGGGGTGGAGCCGTCGGCGAGCCGCAGGTCGAGAATCACCAGGTCCAATTCCGGTGCCGCCGACAGCAGTTCGGACACCGTGCCGGCGGTGATGACCAGTTCCAGATCGCTTTCGCCGGCCAGCATGCTGGCCAGGCCGAGTGCGACCGACTCGTGGTCCTCGACCAGACCGATCCGCCGCGATGGCGTCATATGGTCCTCACCCTTCCCGAAACCCGAACACCACACCGCGCCCCACCCGGGGGCGCGACGTCCTGCCGTCGAGTATGACGGTGCCGGTGATATCCGTGTGAGACACCAGAAATCGGGTCATCGGCTCACGCGGTCAACTGCGCCGCGATGGTCGCCCCCAGTTCCCAGCACTTTTCCCGGTCGTCCTTGCCGGGCTGACCGGTGACGATCACCGGTGCGGCGGCCTGCTGCCATCCCATCCCGGTCGTCACGGTCGTGATGCTGCGCTCGGCCCCCTCGGTGCCCTGATTGCCGTGGATGTACACCCCGAACGGCCGCCCGCGGGTGCTGTCCAGGCACGGATAGTAGAAGGTGTCGAAGGCGTGTTTGAGCGCGCCCGACATATAGCCCAGATTGGCCGGCGTGCCCAGGACGTAGCCGTCGGCGGCGAGCACATCGCTCGCGGTCACCGCCAGTGCGGCCCGCCGCACCACCTCGACGCCCTCGATCTCGGGGTCGGTCGCGCCCGCGACCACCGCTTCGAACATGTCCTGCAGGAAGGGCGAAGGCGTGTGGTGGATGATCAGCAACGTCGGCATCCAGGCGAGCCTAGTGGGGCCGGCGGGGTGTCAGGACCCGGTCCGGCGTTCGACGCGCTCGAGTTCCACGGCGCGGCGCATGGTGTCGCGGGCGCGGGAGCGGTCGCCGGCGTAGTCGTAGGCGCGGGCGGCGCGGTAGTTGGTGCGCCAGTTGTCGGGGTCGGCTTCCCACTCCTTCTTGACCTGCTCGAACAGCTCGTCGGCCGCGGCCTTCTCGAGCCGGCCGGAGGGGCGGCGAGGCAGCTCGGAGACGTCGAGTTCCAGGCCCTCGTCGTGGATGCGCCGGGCCAGATGCTGATGAGCGAGCGCGGCGCGAATGCTGGTGGCCACCACCCACACTCCGAGGATCGGCAGGATCAGCACGCCCACGCCCATCGCGACGGCGGCGGCCTTGCCCGAGGTCATCAGTTCGATCGCGATCCGGCCCAGCAGCAGGAAGTAGAAGGCCAGCGCGACGACCAGAAAGGCGATGAAGGCGACGATGCGCAGCACCTGCCGCCCGCTGTCGCGCTCCTTCACAGGTCCAGCAGCGGATCGAGCCCGACGGTGAGTCCCGGGCGGGCACCGATCTGCCGCACGCCGAGCAGCACGCCCGGGGCGAAGGAGGTGCGGTCGATCGAGTCGTGGCGGATCGTGAGCGTTTCGCCCTGGGTGCCGAACAGCACCTCCTGGTGCGCGACCAGTCCGGCCAGCCGTACCGAATGTACCCGCACTCCGTCGACGCTCGCCCCGCGCGCACCGTCGAGTTCGGTGGTGGTCGCATCGGGACTCGGGCCCACACCGGCCTGTTTGCGGGCCTCGGCGATGATGCCGGCGGTCCGGTAGGCGGTACCGGAGGGCGCGTCGGCCTTGTTCGGATGATGCAGTTCGATGACCTCGACCGAATCGAACCAGCGCGCGGCCTGTTCGGCGAACCGCATCGACAGCACCGCGCCGATGGCGAAATTGGGGGCGATCAGCACGCCCACCTCGGGATTGCCCGTGAGCCAGGAACGCACCTGACCGAGCCGGGACTCGTCGAAGCCGGTGGTGCCGACCACGGCGTGAATACCGTGTTCCACCAACCATTTCAGATTCGGCATCACCACATCGGGATGGGTGAAGTCGACCACGACCTGGGCGCCCGCCTCGGTGAACACCTCCAGTGCGTCGTCCTTGTCGACGCCGGCGACCAACTCCAGGTCGTCGGCGGCTTCGACCGCCGCGCAGATCGCCTGCCCGACCTTGCCCTGCGCGCCGAGTACGCCCACCCGGATCCGGTTCGTCGCCACCGTGAACTCCTCACATACCGTTCGATGCCGTTGCGCTCAGAGCCTATCGGCACGGGTGCCGGCCGCCGCCACACCGGTCACCCGGAAGTCGCGTGCGTCACCCGGCGCGACCACCGAGACCGATGGCAGCCGCGCGGGCGTGTCGTCGTCTCGATCCGATCGGCGACCCGCAGCGTCCGACGCGTCAGTCGAAGATGATCACCTGACGCAAGGCGTGCCCGGCGGCCAGCTCGTCCATGGCGTGGTTGATCTCGTCGAGCCGGATGCGCGAGGACACCAGCCGTTCGACCGGCAGCCGGCCCTCCCGCCACATCCGCACGTATTCGGGGATGTCGCGCGCCGGAACCGCCGAGCCGAGATAGCTGCCCACGATCGACCGTCCCTGCGCGACCAGACCGAGCGGTGAAATACTCGCGCGCGCTTCGGGATTCGGCAGGCCGACGGTCACCGTGGTGCCGCCCGGCGCGGTGGCGGCGACCGCGGTCTCGAAGGCCCGCACATTGCCCGCGGCCTCCACCACGACCTCCGCCGCGATTCCCCGCTCGGCCACCTCCGCCGGGGTGTAGACCTGCGTGGCGCCCAATTCCTTTGCCAGCGTCAGCTTTTCGGGCACCGTATCGACGGCGATGACCTCGGCGCCGAGGCTGTCCCGCAGCGACGCGGCCACCAGCACGGCGGCCATACCGACGCCACCGAGACCGACGACCATGATGCGGTCGCCCACGCCGGGCCGGGCCGAATTCAGCAGCGCTCCCCCGCCGGTGAGGACCGCGCAGCCGAGGACCGCGGCGACCTCCGGCGGCACGTCATCGTCGACCGGAACCACCGAGCGCCGATCCACCACGGCATGGGTGGCGAATCCGGAGACGCCGAGATGATGGTGCACGGGCCCGTTCGCATCGTGCAGCCGCCGCCCGCCGCCCAGCAGCTCGCCCTCGTTGTTGGCGACGCTGCCCGGTATGCACGGGGTGCGCCCGTCGGTGGCACAACCCTCGCACTGCCCGCAGCGCGGCAGGAAGGTCATCACGACGCGCTGACCGACTCGCAGATCGCTGTCACCGGGGCCCACCTGCTCGACCCGTCCGGCCGCTTCGTGCCCGAGCAGCATCGGCACCGGCCGCACCCGGTTTCCGTCGACCACCGACAGGTCCGAATGGCACAGCCCGGCCGCCTCGATCCGGACCAGCAACTCGCCCGGCCCCGGCTCCGCCAACTCCAGATCCTCGATCACGATCGGGGTCGAATCGGCGTAGGGAGTCGGGTCGCCGATCCGCTCCAGCACAGCACCACGAATCTTCATGGCACCGACGGTACCGGGAGAGCGCCGAGCCGAGTACCGCCTCAGCCCGACCCCACCGTCCGGAGCCGCCGCGGGCACGGCGCGCGGGCGCCCACCCGCACCGTATCGCCTTCGGCTCCGGCGAGTGCGCACGAGCGGCGACAGTCTCGATGCGGCGACAGTCTCGATACCGGTGCCTCCGAATCGCCGTTGGCGCCGGACGCCTCGGCCGCCTTGGGCCGGATGACAGCGGAAGCCTCGCGAGCACGGGGCCCCGACCGACGCAGACCGGTTGACCGGGCGCCGGAACGGAAGAGGTGAGAACCGGCCGCAGTTACCTACTCATGCGTCCGGTTGTCCCGCGACGACAGGGCCGGCGCCGTCAGGATCTCGCACGCCCTCCAGCGCCGGGGTCTCCTCCGGCGTCGCGGGGCCGAACGGGCAGCCGGGGATCGCAGCACCCTCGGTCGACACGCTGCCGCGACAGGTGACGCCACGGAAATCGGCGTGCGGCGAATCACCATCGGCGCCGATGCGGGCGTGGTCGAACACCGTGCGGGAGGCATCGAAACGAGTGTTGGCGAACGTGATGTGCGAACCGCGGATCACGGCGTCGTCGAAACGGGTGACCGCGCCCGCGAAGCGGACGTCGTCGACATGTGTTCGGCCGCCCTCGAAGCGGGTCTCCCGGAAATCCGTCATGTCGGCCCCGAAGCTCGCGCCACTGAACGACGTCGATTCCCCGGCGAAGCGGGCGCGCAGGAATCGTGTCCCCGGACCGAGGAATTCGGCGCCGGTGAAGTCGGCACCCCGGTGGAAGACCGCGTCCACGAAACTCGTTCCGGCCCTGGCGGTGTGGTCGGTATAGGCGGTGGTGGCGAAGTGCGTGTTGTGGAACAGCACATCGTTGTCGAATTGTGCGGCATGGAAGGTCACATGCTGACCGACGAATTTGACGTCGGTGAAGTTGGCCGAGCGGCTACCGGTGAAACGCGCGCCGCGCAGATGCGTATGCCGGCCGGCGAAGACCGCCCCACGGAAGTCCACATCCTCGAGCACCGCATCGTCGAAGTTGAAATAATATGAGGACCAAGATATTTCGGCCGTGGGACGAAGGCGCGAGGCGATCACCGCGACGATGGTTCGGCGCACTTCACGATCGTTCTGACGCAGTTGGTAGGCCCGCTCCACCTGAGAGCTTCCCGCCTCCTCGGTGACCTTGCGAGAGCTCAGGTGGGTGGCGCCCTCATCGGGGTCGTAGGGCAGCCGCAGATAGCCGCACAGCACGTCGATGCACTGCTGCCGCATGCCACGCGCGGCGAATTCGTCGGCCACTCCGGCCATCGCGTAGACGCCCGCCATGCGCACCGCGACATCGGCACTGCCCAGTTGCGCCGCCGCGGCGCCGAACAGTTGCGCGAAGCGGCCGCGTTCGTTGTCGCGCTGTTTGCGATAGGCCACGACCAGGGCCACCGCACCGCCGACGCCGGCCGAGACCGACAACGCGATCTTCGTCAGGTCCAGCTGATTCGGCGTATCGGCCTTCGCGCCGAGCACGAGCCACAGGGCCCACCAGGCGATACCCGCGATCGCCAAGCCGCCGAGCACCACCGTGACGACCGATACCAGCAGTGCCGAGCGCTGTATCCGCTGAGCCTGCCGCTGCAGAAAAGTCCCCCGCCGAGCCATGGGCGCATAGTAACGAGAATTCGAATCCGCCACAGTTTCCGCGGGATTCGGCCCCGGCGCGGCGCGACGATGCGGCGCCCACCTTCCGGCTGGGCGCCGCATCGCCTTGTCCGGCAACCTGTTTCGCGGCGATCAGGCCGCCGCGCGACTCCCGCGCACACCGATCGCGGCCGCGGTCAGGCACGCCAGCGCGACCACCACCACGAACCACGGGAAGATCGTGCCCATCCCCCACTGGGTGGCGGCCCAGCCGGCCAGGACGGTCGGCAGCGCCATCGCGGTATAGGCCAGCAGGTAGTAGGCGGACATGGTCTCGCCGCGCTTGTGCTGCGGCACCACATTCGACAGATGCCGCAGCGATCCGCCGAAGCCCAGGCCGAAGGTGGTGCCGAGCAGGACCCCGGCCAGCAGGACGACCACCCAGTTGTGGGTCGCCAGCGCCGGAATGGTCAGCAGCAGGGCGATCGCCATCCCGGTGTCACCGCCGATAGCCGCGCGACGTGCCGGAATCGCGGTCGCGAACAGCTGAGCCAGGGCCCCGGCCGTCGCGGTGGAGGCGACGACGGCACCGCCGAAGACCACGTTGTGCACGCCGGTCTTCTCCGCGGCCAGCGAGGGATACAGCGACAGCAGCACACCGAGCACCGACCAGGCCGCCATCACGCCGAGCGCCGAGAACCAGAAGTCGGCCCGGATCTCCTGCGGCACGGCCGGTTTCGCGATCCGGATCGGACCCGACATCCGCGCGGTGTGGGTTTCGGTCATCACCACCACGCCGACGCCGATCAGCAGGCACAACACCGTGATCACCACATACGGCGTGCGCAGCGGATGCGGGACGTACTGCGCCAGCAGCGCCGAACCCAGAATGGCCACGGCCATACCGACATTGAAGGCCACACCGGTCAGCTGTCCCGATCGCGCACCGTGCTGCGGACGCAGATCCAGCAGTGCCGCCGCCCCGGCGACGACGGTGGCACCGACGGCAACACCGTGCAGCGCCCGCGCCACCAGCAGCATCGCGACGTTGTCGGCGAACAGGAAGACGATCAGCCCGATCACCATCGTGGCGAGCGCGCCCAGCAGCACCGGCTTGCGGCCGACCACATCGGAGATCTTGCCCGACACCAGCACCGCGGCCAGGGCGGCGACGGCGTAGACGGCGAAGACGATGGTGGTGGTCAGCGGCGAGAAATGCCATTCCTTCTGGTACAGGCCGTAGAGCGGGGCGGGAACACCGGACACACCGAGCGCGACTCCACTGGCGACCAGAATCAGTGCATAGGCCCAGGACTGCGTGGTCCGCTGAGCCGGTGCAACCGTGACAGTTGCGGCCATCGATTCTCTCCATCAGGTAAGTTTGATTGCGATCGAACTCAACCACCGTAGCGATGGTTTGATTCCCATCAAACCGAATTTCCCGTGAGAAAGATCATGAGCGACAGCAACAAGACCGTGGAATCGCATCCGGTCGCCACCGTGCAGGAGGTGCTCGGCGCCCTGCACGACCCGGTACGACTCGAGATGGTGCGCAGGCTCAGCAATGCCGGCGGCCCGGTGCGCTGCGGCATGCTCTACGACACCATCAACAAATCGACCGCGACCCACCACCTGAAGATCCTGCGCGAGGCCGGGGTCACCGAACGCATCGTCGCCGACGGCCAGACCTATGCCCGGCTGCGCTCCGAGGAGGTCGAGCACGCCCTGCCCGGACTGCTCGCGGCGGTGGTGGGCGCCGCCAATCGCGCGGACGACTCCGGCGCCGCACCGCGCGACTGACTCAGTCCACCAAGCGCTTCACCGCACCGGGCAGATCGCGCGCGCGCCGATACGGCCCCGCCACCGAGGCCGCGTACGGCCGCGCCAGCAGGGTGCGGGCGATCGCGGAGACCTCCGCGGTGGTGACGGCATCGATGCGCGCCAGCGTCTCCGAGACGCTGCGGTGATTGCCGTAGCTGAGTTCGCTGCGGCCGATGCGGTTCATCCGGGAGCCGGAATCCTCGAGGCCCAGCACCAGCCCACCGCGCAACGATCCCTTGGCCCGGGCACATTCGGCGTCGGTGATCCCGTTCGCGGCCACCTCTTCCAGCACCTCGCGCGCCAACGTCGTCACCTCGGCCAGGTTCTCCGGCTGACATCCCAGATACACCGAGAACGCGCCGGTGTCGGCGAAGGTGTCGACACTGGAGTACACCGAATACGCCAGGCCGCGTTCCTCCCGGATCTTCTGGAAGAGGCGGGAACTGAGCCCGCCGCCGAGCACGGTGTTCAGCACCGACAGCGGCCAGCGCTTATGCCCTTCGTGCCGGCCGAACGCGCGCACCCCGAACACCAGATGCGCCTGCTCGCTGTCGCGGTAGGTCCACTGCAGCTGCGGTGACGTGCGCTTGCGGAAGTGGCCCTCCCGGCGCGGCGCCGGTTCCCGCAACGGATCGAGCCGGTCGGCGAACGCGCGGTGCACCAGCTCCACGGTGTGTTCGTGCTCGATATTGCCGGCCACCGCCACCACCATCCGGTCCGGACGGTAGCGCCGCAGATGGAACCCGCGCAGCTGCGCGGCCGTCATCTGCTCGATCGAGTCGACGGTGCCGATCACCGGCCGCCCGATCGGATGATCACCGAACAGCGCGGTCAGGAACGAGTCGCCGACCAGATCCTCCGGATCGTCGTCGCGCATCGAGATCTCCTCGAGCACCACCTGACGTTCCACGTCGACGTCGATCGGACGGCACAGTCCGTTCAGCACCACGTCGGAGACGACGTCGACCGCGAGCGGCAGATCGTCGTCCAGTACGTGCGCGTAGTAGCAGGTCTGCTCCTTGGCGGTGAAAGCGTTGAGTTCTCCGCCGACCGCGTCGACGGCCTCGGCGATGTCCAGCGCCGTCCGGGTCGGAGTCGCCTTGAACAGCAGGTGTTCCAGGAAGTGCGCGGCGCCGGCCACGCTGGGACCCTCGTCGCGCGAACCCACACCCACCCAGACGCCGATCGATGCCGATCGCACGCCGGGCACATGTTCGGTGACCACCCGCAATCCGCCGGGCAGGACCGTACGCCGCACCCCCGTGTCGGAGAACGAACCGTCCTCGGCGAGCACCAGCGAAGAGCCCCCCTGCTCGAGGGCGAGCAAGGGGGCGTCGGCGCTGGGGGTCTTCGCCGGAGTCCTCGCGCGCGAGGCTTGCTTCGTCTTCGGCGCGCGAGCTGTGCTGCCCGGCGCGCGCGTGGAAACCGAGGGTTTCGCGGCGCGCGCCGAGGACTTCTTCTTCGTCACATCCAACTATTTACTCGGCCGCGGCCTCGGCTGCAGCCGGAGCCTCGTCGGCGGCGGGGGCGGATGCCTCTGCTGCCTCTTCTTCGGCGACCGGGACCAGCGAGATCTTGCCGCGGTTGTCGATATCGGCGATCTCGACCCGGATCTTGTCGCCGACGTTCACCACGTCCTCGACCTTGCCGACCCGCTTGCCGTTGCCCAGCTTCGAGATGTGCACCAGACCGTCGCGGCCCGGCAGCAGCGAGACGAAGGCGCCGAAGGCGGTGGTCTTGACGACCGTGCCCAGGAAGCGCTCGCCGACCTTCGGCAGCTGCGGGTTGGCGATGGCGTTGATCGCGTCGATCGCGGCCTGCGCCGACGGGCCGTCGGTCGCGCCGACGAACACGGTGCCGTCGTCCTCGATGGAGATGTTGGCGCCGGTGTCCTCGGTGATCTGGTTGATGACCTTGCCCTTGGGCCCGATCACCTCGCCGATCTTGTCGACCGGGATCTTGATCGCGGTGACGCGCGGCGCGTAGGGGCTCATCTCGTCCGGGGTGGCGATGGCCTCGGCCATCACGTCCAGGATGGTCAGGCGCGCGTCGCGAGCCTGGTTCAGCGCACCCGCCAGCACCTTCGACGGAATGCCGTCGAGCTTGGTGTCCAGCTGCAGCGCGGTGACGAAGTCGCGGGTACCGGCGACCTTGAAGTCCATATCGCCGAAGGCGTCCTCGGCGCCGAGGATGTCGGTCAGCGCGACGTAGCGGGTCTCCGACTCACCGTTGTCGCCGGCGACCTCGTCGGATACCAGACCCATGGCGATACCGGCGACCGGCGACTTCAGCGGCACACCCGCGTTCAGCAGCGACAGCGTGGAGGCACACACCGAACCCATCGAGGTGGATCCGTTGGAGCTCAGCGCTTCCGACACCTGACGGATGGCGTAGGGGAACTCCTCCTGGCTCGGCAGCACCGGCACCAGCGCCCGCTCGGCGAGCGCGCCGTGGCCGATCTCACGCCGCTTGGGCGAGCCGACGCGGCCGGTCTCACCGGTGGAGAACGGCGGGAAGTTGTAGTGGTGCATGTAGCGCTTGCTGGTCTCTGGCCCGAGCGAATCGACCTGCTGGGCCATCTTCACCATGTCGAGGGTGGTGACGCCCAGGATCTGGGTCTCGCCGCGCTCGAACAGCGCCGAACCGTGCGCCCGCGGCACCACGGCGACCTCGGCGGACAGCGCCCGGATATCGGCCAGGCCACGCCCGTCGATGCGGAAGCCGTCGGACAGGATGCGCTGGCGCACAAGCTTCTTGGTGACCGAGCGGAACGCCGCGCCGATCTCCTTCTCGCGGCCCTCGAAGTCCTCGGTCAGCGCCGAGAGCACCTCGAGTTTGATCTCGTCGATGCGCTCCTCGCGCTCCTGCTTGCCGGCGATCGACAGCGCTTCGCTCAGCGGGTTCTTCGCGGTGCCCTCGACCGCGGTGTAGACGTCGGCCTCGTACGGCGGGAAGAGCGGGAAGTCCTCGGTGGGCTTGGACGCCAGCGCCGCCAGATCGGCCTGCGCCTTGCACAGTCGCGCGATGAACGGCTTGGCCGCCTCGAGGCCTTCGGCCACAACGGTTTCCGTCGGCGCCTGCGCGCCGTCCTCGACCAGGGCGATGACCTTCTCGGTCGCCTCGGCCTCGACCATCATGATCGCGACGTCACCGGATTCGACGACGCGGCCGGCGACGACCATGTCGAACACGGCCTCTTCGAGCTGCTCGACGGTCGGGAACGCGACCCACTGGCCCTGGATCAGGGCCACCCGCACACCGCCGACCGGACCCGAGAACGGCAGTCCCGCAATCTGAGTCGAGGCCGAGGCCGCGTTGATGGCGACCACGTCGTAGAGATCGTTGGGGTCCAGGCTCATCACCGTGACCACGACCTGGATCTCGTTGCGCAGGCCGTCGACGAACGACGGGCGCAGCGGACGGTCGATCAGGCGGCAGGTCAGGATCGCGTCGGTGGAGGGGCGGCCCTCGCGACGGAAGAACGAGCCGGGGATGCGGCCCGCGGCGTACATGCGCTCCTCGACGTCGACCGTCAGCGGGAAGAAGTCGAACTGGTCCTTGGGGTGCTTACCGGCCGTGGTGGCCGACAGCAGCATGGTCTCGTCGTCCAGGTAGGCGACGACGGAGCCGGCGGCCTGCTTGGCCAGACGCCCGGTCTCGAACCGGACGGTGCGGGTGCCGTAGCTCCCGTTGTCGATCAGGGCCACCGATTCGAACACACCGGGTTCGACCTCGATGGCGGAGCTCGTCTGGGATTCGGTCATATTTCTGTCTCAACCTCTCGTCTCGCCGGATCGAACGCCCTCGCGGCGCGATCCGGCTGGGTGTCCCTGCGCTGGTTCTCCCTGCCCGGAGGCAGCGGCTTCCCTGCACAGGGGCAGCCGTACCCGGGTTCGGGCGCGCGACAGCCCTCCTGGCTGTGGCGCGACACCCGGCCGATCCCCCATGGAACCGGCGACGCGGAGGCGGTCATCGATCGAAGCCCGCCGGCAACTCTCGCCGAAAGGCCACTACCGAAGACCGACGCCACGCGTGCGGGTGCATACGGCTGGTGCGGTGCCGATATACGACTAGCCGACGGGGAGATTCTATGCCTCCCCATCGGCTGCGCGTTAACTACCTGTGATTGTCAGCGCGTCTGTCTCGCGTCCGTGCGGGCGCGAACAGATCAACGCCGCAGTCCGAGCCGCTCGATCAGCGAACGGTAGCGCTCGATGTCCTTGTCCTGCAGGTACTTCGACAGGCGCCGACGGCGACCGATCAGGCCCAGCAGGCCGTGGCGGGTGTGGTGATCGTGCTTGTGCACCTTCAGGTGCTCGGTGAGGTCGGAGATCCGCTTGGACAGCAGCGCGATCTGGGCCTCCGGCGAACCGGTGTCCTTCTCGTGCAGGCCGTACTCCTTGAGGATGGCCGACTTCTGCTCGGTGGTCAGAGCCACGAAACACTCCTTGATTCTCAGTCCGCGCTCGAGGAAACCGGGAAATCCCGGGCGGGCGCCACCGCGGACCGCAGCAGACCCGACGAACCAGCCTACCGGATCTGCGCGGCCGGACCGAATCGGGCCGGTCCGGCCCGCGCTCAGCGCTGCGCTTCGCTCGCCTCGGCGGCCGCGAGCACCTGCCGCGTCTGCTCCACGTCCTCGCCCATGGCCCGGACCAGATCGTCGATCGAGTCGAAGCGGCGCATACCGCGCAGATGCTGAACGAAATCGACCGCGACATGCTGGCCGTACAGATCCGCCTCGGTATCCAGGACGAAGGCCTCGACGGTGCGGGTGCGGCCGGAGAAGGTCGGATTGGTACCCACCGAGATCGCGGCCATGGCCCGCTTGCCCGGACGCGTGACGCCGACCGTCTCACCGGCGGCCAGCACGGTGAACCACCCCGCGTACACGCCGTCGGCCGGGATCGCCGCATGCATCGGCGGAGCCACGTTGGCGGTCGGGAAACCGAGTTCGCGACCGCGACCGTCGCCGTGGACCACGACACCCTCGACCCGATGCGGACGCCCGAGCGCGTCGGCCGCCGCGGCCATGTCACCGGCGTCGACACAGGCGCGGATGTAGGTGGAGGAGAAGGTGACCGCGTGTTCGCCGACCAGCTTCACACCGTCGACCTCGAAACCGAACCGGCCGCCCAGCTCGCGCATGGTCTCCACGGTCCCGGCCGCCTTCTTGCCGAAGGTGAAGTTGTCGCCCACCACGACCTCGGCGACATGCAGCTTCTCGACCAGCAGGTCGTGCACGTAGCGGCCCGGGGTGAGTTTCATGAAGTCCTGGGTGAACGGCATCACCAGGAACACATCGATACCGAGTTCCTCGACCAGCTCCGCGCGCCGGGTCAGCGTGGTGAGCTGCGCCGGATGCGATCCGGGACGCACCACTTCCATCGGATGCGGGTCGAAGGTCATGAGAACCGAGGGAACACCGCGCACCGCAGCGGATTTCACCGCACGGCTGATCAATTGGGCGTGACCGCGGTGCACACCGTCGAACACGCCGATGGTGAGCACACACCGGCCCCAGTCCGGTGGCATTTCCTCGAGACTTCGCCATCTCTGCACACACCGAAGCCTACGCAAGCACGGTCACGAACCGGGATTCGGCGGGGCGGTTGTTCACCCGACCGTCACCCACCCGCGGCGGCCCGCGTGGTTACGCGGGCTGCCTCCTCCGGCCGCGTCGCTCCCCCCGCTGTGTTCGATGGCGGGGTCCGCGGCGGCCTCCGTGGTTACGCAGGCTGCCTCCTCCGGCCGCGTCGCTCCCCCCGCTGTGTTCGATGGCGGGGTCCGCGGCGGCCTCCGTGGTTACGCAGGCTGCCTCCTCCGGCCGCGTCGCTCCCCCCGCTAAGCTCGATACGTGCCCGGAAAACGTGATGTCGCCACCCGGCGTGAGCTGGCAGATTCCGCTGCGTCACAACCCGATGGGGGCGCGGCCGGGCGCGCGGCGAATGTGGCTCCCTCACTGTCCTCGGTCGCTCAGGATTATCTGAAGGTGATCTGGAGTGCGCAGGAGTGGTCGCAGGAGAAGGTGTCGACCAAACTGCTGGCCGAGCGGATCGGGGTGTCGGCGTCGACGGTGTCGGAGGCGGTGCGCAAACTCGCCGATCAGGGCCTGGTCGAACACGCCCGCTACGGCGCCATCACACTCACCGACAACGGCCGCCGGGCCGCCGTCGCCATGGTGCGCCGCCACCGGCTGATCGAAACCTTCCTGGTCAGCGAGCTCGGCTACGGCTGGGACGAGGTGCACGACGAGGCCGAGGTGCTCGAGCACGCGGTGTCGGAAACCCTGGTCGAACGCATCGACGCCAAACTCGGCCATCCCGACCGCGATCCGCACGGCGACCCGATTCCCTCCGTCGACGGCGCGGTCCCCACCCCGCCCGCCCATCAGCTCAGCGACTTCCAGGCCGGCCAGTCCGGCCGGGTGGCGCGCATCTCCGACTTCGATCCCGCCATGCTGCGGTATTTCGATTCGGTCGGCATCGCGCTGGACACCGTGATCACCGTGGTGGAGCGGCGCGATTTCGCCGGTACCATCGCCGTGCGGATCGGCGAGCAGACCATCGATCTGGGAAGCCCTGCGGCAGAAGCGATCTGGCTGACCTCCTGACCGCGCCCCGGCACCTCCGGGCCACGGCAGCGCAACAGCGCCTGACGCCGCGGCGTATCGCCCCCTACTGCGTGACGAGGGCAGCGGCCCGCTCGGCGATCGCGGTGCCGAGATCGGCCGTCGTCGCCGTACCCCCCAGATCCGGTGTGAGGACCTCCCCCGCGGCCAGCACATCGCAGACCGCGCGGTCGACGGCGGCGGCCGCCGCGGATTCACCCAGGTGGTCGAGCATCATCGCGCCGGCGAGGATCTGCGCCACCGGATCGGCGATACCCATCCCCGCGATATCGGGTGCGCTGCCGTGCACCGCCTCGAACATCGAGGGCGCGTCGCGCTCGGGATTGATATTGCCCGACGGGGCGAGCCCGAGCCCTCCGGTCACGGCGGCGGCGAGGTCGGAGAGGATGTCGCCGAACAGATTCGAACCGACGATCACGTCGAGCCGATCCGGATGCAACACGATCTCGGCGGCCAGCGCGTCCACATGCATCTGCCGCGTCTCGACGTCCGGATACTCGGCGGCGATCCGCTCGAATACGCTGTCCCAGTACGGCATCGAATGTATGAGGCCGTTGGATTTGGTGGCCGAACACAGTCTGCGGTCGCGGCGGCGCGCCTGTTCGAAGGCGTACCGGATGATCCGTTCACATCCGGTACGGGTGAATATCGATTCCTGTACCACGAATTCGTCGGGCCGCCCGGGGTTGTGCATTCCCCCGATCGCGGAATACTCGCCCTCGGAATTCTCCCGCACGATGAGAATGTCGAGATCGTCCGGGCCGCGCCCGCGCAACGCGGATTCGGTGCCGGGCAGCAGCCGGACCGGGCGCAGATTCACGTACTGCCCGAAGGCGCGGCGCAGCGGGATCAGCAGACCCCACAGCGAAATATGGTCGGCGACACCGGGAAATCCCACCGCGCCGAGCAGAATCGCGTCGAAATCGGCCAGTTGCTGCGGTCCGTCGTCGGGCATCATGGCGCCGGTGCGCAGATATTGCTCACAGGACCAATCGAATTCGGTCCAGGCGATGCCGGGCAGCACCGCGTCGAGAACCTTGACCGCCTCGGCCGTGACGTCCACGCCGATACCGTCGCCGGGAATGGTGGCAATGCGATACATCGGCATCACAGTGCCACACCGATGTATTTGGTCTCCAGGAATTCGTCGATGCCGCCGAAGCCGCCCTCGCGTCCGAGACCCGATTCCTTCACCCCGCCGAACGGTGCCGCGGGATTCGACACCACGCCCTGATTGAGTCCGACCATTCCGGTGTCGAGCGCCTCGCTCACCCGCAATCCGCGCCGCAGATTCTCCGTGAACACATACGCCACCAGTCCGTACGGGGTGTCGTCGGCGCGTTCGATCACCTCGTCCTCGGTGTCGAAGACCGCCAAACCCGCCACGGGACCGAAGATTTCGGTGCCGAACATCGCGGCGTCGTCCGGGACGCCGGTCAGCACCGTGGGCGGATAGAAATATCCGGAGCCCTCGGCAGCGGTGCCGCCGAGCAGGACGGTGGCGCCGCGCCGGCGCGCGTCGGCGACCAGTTCCGACACCTTCGCCACGGCGGCGGCGTCGATCAGCGGTCCGACCACCACGCCCGGATCGGCGCCGGGTCCCATGGGCAGCGCCGCCATCCGCTCGGTGAAGCGGCGGGTGAACTCCTCGGCGATGCCGCGCTGCAGATAGATCCGGTTCGCCGCGGTGCAGGCCTGACCGATATTGCGCATCTTCGCCGCGAGCGCACCCTCGACCGCAGTATCGAGATCGGCGTCGTCGAACACGATCAGGGGCGCGTTGCCACCGAGTTCCATCGAGGTGCGCATGACCGATTTCGCGCACTGTTCCAGCAGGATCTTGCCGACTGCGGTGGATCCGGTGAACGACAGCTTCCGGGAGCGTGGGTCGGCGATCATCGCGCCGGTCACCGCCGCCGGATCGGAGGTGGTCACGACATTGACCACCCCGTCGGGAACACCTGCGACGGACAGTATCTCGGCGATCGCCAGAGTGCACAGCGGCGTCTGCTCGGCGGGTTTGACGACACAGGTGCAGCCCGCGGCCAGCGCCGGGCCGATCTTGCGGGTCGCCATCGCCATCGGGAAGTTCCACGGGGTGATCAGGATGCTCGGACCGACGGGCCGGCGCGCCACGACGAAGCGGGACCCGCCGGTGGGCGCCGGCATGTATCCGCCGTCCAGCCGCACCGCCTCCTCGGCGAACCAGCGGAAGAACTCCGCCGCGTACGCGACCTCGCCGCGGGCCTCGGCCAGCGGCTTGCCCATCTCGGCGGTGGCGATGCGGGCGAGCCGCTCGGTGTCGTCGAGCAGCGCCCGGTGGGCGCGCATCAGGATCTCGGACCGCGTTC
>NZ_BAFW01000169.1 GCF_000308535.1 Nocardia cerradoensis NBRC 101014
CTCGAGGCCTCTTTCCGGCCGCGTTCGACCTCGGACAGATAGCCCAGGCTCACGCGTGCCGACGTCGACACCTCGCGCAGGGTCCGGCTCTGGGCGATCCGAGCGCGCCGCAGACTCTCGCCGATGGCCTCTCGAAGCAGCGTCATCTCGTTCTCCTCACGTTCTCGCCTCACCGGGCCGAGCGCGACCGCCGTCGAGCGTGACGCACCCCTCCGTCTACAGTGCCAACGTCGCATGCCACCCCGTTGGTTCCCGCCCGCGGGAACCGATCGGCATCCATCGGGCAGCCGTCGTCAGCCGGTGCCGTTCGGGTCGCCGCCACCGACGCGGCGCAGCAGCTCCGCGACGGCCGTGCGCACCGCGTTCATCCTGATCGTCCACCGATCCCCGGCGAGCTGCAACCGCATCACCTCGGTCCCTCCGGGGCCGCTCAGACCCAGGAAGACGGTCCCGACCGGGCAGCCGTTCTGCGCGTCCGGCCCGGCGACACCGGTGAGCCCGATCCCCCAGTCGGCCCGGCACTCCGTGCGCGCGCCGACGGCGAGCTGTTCGGCGGTTCCCGCCGCGACCGGCCCGTCGGCGGCCAGCGTGTGTTCGCTCACGCCGGCCAGGTGGTGTTTGAGGTCGGTGGCGTAGACGATCAGTCCGCCGCGCAACACCACGCTGGCTCCCGGCACCCCCGCGATCGTGGCCGCGAGCAAACCGGCGGTCAGGGATTCGGCGGTGGCCACGGTCTGTCCGATGCGGGTCAGCGTCGTCACCAGTTCGACGGCCTCGGGCGCAGCGCTCAGCGGATCGGCGGCCGCCACGTCGGTGCCCAGCGCGGTCACCGCCGCTCGACCGGCCGCGCCCACAACCGGGCCGCCTGCACCACGTAGTCCAATCCGGTCACCACGGTCAGCACCACCGCGACGTACATCAGCGCCATGCCCGCGCTCGCCCACGCGTCGGCGAGCGGCAGCAGCAGGACCCCGATCGCCACCGACTGCACCAGGGTCTTCGCCTTACCGCCGCGGCCGGCGGGGATCACGCCGCGGCGCACCACGGCCAGCCGCAGCAACGTCACGCCGATCTCGCGGGCACAGATCACGACGGTGATCCACCACGGCAGATCGCCCAGCGCCGACAATCCGATCAGGGCCGCGCCGATCAACGCCTTGTCGGCGATCGGATCCGCCAATTTGCCGAAGTCGGTGACCAGTCCGTACTTGCGCGCGAGCTGGCCGTCGATGCGGTCGGTGACCGCCGCGATGCCGAACAGCGCGGCCGCGGCGATCCGCCATCCGGTGTCGTGCCCGCCCCCGGCGAACAATGCCAGCAGGAAGATCGGCACGATCAGGATGCGCAGGACGGTGAGGACGTTGGCGATGTTCATCAGCGGCACCGCGGAGGGTTCGACCGTCCGGTTCGGTTGCGGCGGAACGAGATTCGCCCGCGCTCTGCCGGCCTCGGCCCAGGTCCGGTCCATATCGTCGCTCTGCACGCTCACCGGCACCCCCGGCCGGAACGCACGCAGCCGCGGCCCCCGGCGGATCGAGGCAGGCGGGCGGACGAGATGTGCGGCACTCCACCAGACTATCGGTTAACGACCCGACTACTGTGCACCCCATGACCACGCGGGCACATCACAGTGATTCGATCGGCGCCACCGACCCCGGCACCGTGCGAGTCCGACGCGCCCGCACCTCGGATGTGCCCGCCATCAAAAGCCTCGTCGACGTCTACGCCGGCCGCATCCTGCTGGAGAAGAATCTCGTCACGCTCTACGAGTCGGTGCAGGAATTCTGGGTGGCCGAGGTCGACGAGAGCCTCGTCGGATGTGGCGCATTACACGTGCTGTGGGCCGATCTGGGCGAAATACGCACCGTCGCGGTCCACCCCGACGCCAAGGGCCGCGGCGTCGGACGCCTGATCGTGGACCAGCTGATCGCGACCGCCCGCGAACTCCAGCTACAGCGGCTGTTCGTGCTGACCTTCGAGGTGGAGTTCTTCTCCCGGCACGGATTCGCCGAGATCGACGGCACGCCCGTCACCGCCGAGGTCTTCGCCGAGATGTGCCGCTCCTATGACACCGGTGTGGCCGAATTCCTCGACCTCAGCTACGTCAAGCCGAACACCCTCGGCAATACTCGAATGCTGTTGACCCTCTGAACCTTTCGGGAGCACCCGTGCCGATCTTCGCCGTCCACTACACCTATTCCGACGCCACCGTCGCCGGGCGCGACGAGCATCGGCCCCGGCATCGGGAATGGCTGTCGAATCTGGTCGAGCAGGGTGTGGTCCTGTCGACCGGGCCGTATGCCGACGGATCCGGCGCGCTGCTGCTGTTCCGCGCCGAGGATGCCGCGGCATTGGACGAACTGCTCGCCTCCGATCCGTTCGCGCACGAGGGACTGATCGATGCGAAGCGATTCCTGGAGTGGACCCCGGTGATGGGCGCCTTCTCGGCGCAGGCGGCGCCGAACCCCTAGGCAGGGGCGGCGAGCGCCCGCTACGATGCTCGGCATAGTCAACCAGTTGCATATGCGAGGTGGCGATGCAGGCATTCCGACAGGCCGTGGAGGCACGTGACAGCGCGGCGATCGAGGCGTTGCTCGCCGAGAACGTCGTGTTCACCAGTCCGGTGGCGTTCAAGCCCTATCCCGGCCGGGCCATCACCGCGGCGATTCTGCGCGGCGTCCTGCGGGTGTTCGAGGACTTCCGCTACGTCCGCGAGATCACCGACGCCGGCGGGCACGACTCGACGCTGATCTTCGAGGCGACGGTCGACGGAAAGCGGGTGACCGGCGCCGACTTCATCCACACCGACGAGGCCGGCCGGATCGACGATCTGATGGTGATGGTGCGCCCGCTCTCGGCGGCCAATGCCCTGGCCGCGGCGATGGGTGCGCAGTTCGAGCGCATCCAGGCCGAGGCGGCCGAGCAGATCGAGCGGGAGAGCGCGCCGCTGTAGGCCGGTGCCGTCACGTCCGGCGATCTATCGTGAACCGATGCGCTTGGATCCGAACACCGCGCTGGCGCGAGCACGCGCGGCCCGCGTGGCCCGGCTGGGGACGACCGACCCGACGGGCGGTCCCCACCTGGTGCCCGTGACCTTCGCGCTCTCGCCCTCGGGCCGGATCCTGGTGACCGCGGTCGATCAGAAACCGAAATCGACGACCGACCTGCGGCGGTTGCGCAATATCGCGGCCGACAACCGGGTCTCGGTGCTGGCCGACGACTACGACGAGGACTGGACCCGGTTGTGGTGGGTCCGGCTCGACGGCACCGCCGCCGTTGCCACCACCGACACCGAGCGCGCCGAAGCGATCGCCTGGCTCACCGCCAAATATCCGCAGTACCGCGACAACGTCCCGCGCGGACCGGTCATCCGGGTCGAGATCCGGACCGTCACCGGCTGGGCCTACACCGGCTGAGGACCTACGCCGGAAGCCTAGGCGTCGATCGCATCGGGTTCGGCCGCTTCCTCCGCCTCTCCCCCGCCGCGGATCGAATACAGCAGTCCGTCCAGCTCATCGGGTTTGACGAGCACGTCGCGCGCCTTGGAGCCCTCGCTCGGGCCGACCACACCACGTGTCTCCATCAGATCCATCAGGCGGCCCGCCTTGGCGAATCCGACGCGCAGTTTGCGCTGCAGCATCGAGGTGGAGCCGAACTGCGAGGTGACGACCAGTTCGACGGCCTGCAGGAAGACATCGAGATCGTCGCCGATATCCGGGTCGACGTCCTTCTTCTCCCCGGCCTTCGCCGTGGTGACGCCCTCCTGGTACTCGGGTTCGGCCTGATTCTTGGCGAAGTCGACGACGGCCTGGATCTCCTCGTCGGAGATGAACGCACCCTGCAACCGGGTCGGCTTGGACGCGCCCATCGGCAGGAACAGGCCGTCGCCCATACCGATCAACTTCTCCGCACCCGGCTGATCCAGGATGACCCGAGAGTCGGTGAGCGACGAGGTCGCGAAGGCCAGCCGGGAGGGAACGTTGGTCTTGATCAGGCCGGTCACCACGTCCACCGAGGGCCGCTGGGTCGCCAGCACCAGATGGATACCGGCCGCTCGCGCCTTCTGGGTGATGCGCACGATGGCGTCCTCGACGTCGCGCGGCGCGGTCATCATCAGATCGGCCAGCTCGTCGACGATCGCCAGGATGTAGGGATAGGGCCGGTACACGCGCTCGCTGCCCAGCGGTGTGGTGATCTGGCCCGATTTCACCTTCTTGTTGAAATCGTCAATATGGCGGACCTTGCTGGCCTGCATGTCCTGATATCGCTGTTCCATCTCCTCCACCAGCCAGGCCAGCGCGGCGGCGGCCTTCTTCGGCTGGGTGATGATGGGCGTGATGAGATGCGGAATGCCCTCGTACGGCGTGAGTTCCACCATCTTCGGGTCGATGAGGATCATCCGCACCTCGTCCGGCGTGGCGCGGCCCAGCAGCGAGACCAGCATCGAGTTGACGAAACTCGACTTACCCGAACCTGTGGAACCGGCGACCAGCAGATGCGGCATCTTCGCCAGATTCGCCGAGACGAATTCGCCCTCGATGTTCTTTCCGAGTCCGATCACCAACGGGTGATGGTCGTTTCGCGTGGAGGGCGCCTTGAGCACATCCGCCAGCCGGACCAGTTCGCGGTCGGCGTTGGGCACCTCGATACCGACCGCCGACTTGCCCGGGATCGGTGCGAGCAAACGCACATTCTCGGTGGCGACCGCATAGGCGATATTGCGGGCCAGGGCGGTGATCTTCTCGACCTTCACGCCGGGCCCGAGTTCGACCTCGTAGCGGGTGACGGTGGGACCGCGCACGAAACCGGTGACCGCCGCGTCGATCTTGAACTGCACCAGCACCTCGGTGATCGCCTCGATCATCGATTCGTTGGCGGCGCTGCGCTTCTTCGGCGGATCGCCGTCGGTCAGCAGTGTCAGCGGCGGCAGTTGATAGTCGCCGTCGACCTCGCGGTCGGTGACGAATTCCAGTTGCTGCGCGGGCGGCGGCTCGGGTGTCTGGTCGACGACCTTGGGTGCCTTGCGCGTCTTGGGTTTGGTTGCGGGAGGAGGCGTTTCGTCCGCCTCGGCGATATCCTTCGCGTCGCGCAACGGCGGTTCGCCGAGGACCTCGGTGACCGCGTCGGCGCCGCCGAATTCGTCGGCCGGGTAGTTCTCCGCCGGGGTGCGCCCGCGCCGCGACGAACGGCTCTTGTGCACCGGAAAGCCGTCGGCGTCATAGTTTTCCGGGTCGTAGAGCCCGTATTGCCCGTCGTCGTCGGCGAATTCGGCATCGGGCAGGCCGAACAGCTCCCGCAGCCGATGCGGAACCTCACGCACCGTCGTACCGGTCACCAGCAGCAATCCGAAGAGCATGGCCAGCAACAACAGCGGCACCGCCAGCCACGCGGTGAGCCCGTTGCGCAGCGGCCCGCCCAGCACGTAGCCGACGAAACCCGCCGCATGGGCGCGCCCGTGCGCGTCGGCCGGCGCGCCCGCGAAGATATGCCAGATTCCCAGCGCCGGCAGCCCCACCAGCAACCCGCCCAGGACCAGGCGGGGCCGGATCTCGGGCCGCGGTTCGGTGCGCATCAGCACCACCGCGATACCGGAGGCCACGAAAGGCAGGACGGCCGCGGCGGATCCGGCGATCGCGCGCACCGCGGTGTCGACCCAGTGCCCCACCGGGCCACCCGCCGACAACCAGACCGCTGCCGCGATGACGACGCTGAAAGCGACCAGCGCCAACGCGATTCCGTCGCGGCGGTGACCGTGTTCGATCTCCCCCGCGCGGCTGATGGTGCGGGTGGTGGCGCCGAATCCGCGTGCCAGCACCGACCAGCCGTTGCCGATACCGCGGCCGATCACCGCCAGCGGCGCGGTCTGCGGTGACCGGCGCACCGGCCGGCGGGTCGCGGTGGTGCGGCCGCGCGGCGCCGAACGGGCGCGCGAGCCTCCCGAGCGAGTCCGCGCCGGAGCCCGCCCCCGGGTGGATCCCGCCCGCGAACTCGACGTCGTGGTGCCGCGGGACTTACCTGCCATGACCTCAGGCTAGCCGCAATCGCCCCATCGGGACCATCCGCAACACCCATCCCAACCACATCATTGCCGACCTCACAACGCCGTCAGCGGCCGG
>NZ_BAFW01000168.1 GCF_000308535.1 Nocardia cerradoensis NBRC 101014
CCGCGCCTCGATGTCGTCGCCGTCCTCGGCCGCGATCCGGCCGCGCAGCCAGGCGCCCACCAGCAGTGCGGTCGGCCAGTCGAGTCGCGGCTCACCGCCGGGTTCGGTCGCCGACAAGGTGACCCGGACGTCCGCGCCGAAGCCGCGCACACTACCCACACCGGTCGGCGGCTCGGTCCCCGCGCCGACGATGGTCCAATGCCGGGCCTGCCGGGCCAGCATCCGCCCGGCCGTCAGCACGGCCTCGCGCAGCTGCGGCACCTGGGCGGCCGGATGGGTGGAGTCGGTCAGCGGCGCCGCACCGCCCAGTTCGGGAATCAGCACGAGCGGCGAGGGAATCAACGCGGCGACACGAAACACCCGTCAACGGTAGCGGCCGCCGGGAAACGGCGGCCGAGGCCGTCGCTCACCGCGGGTGAGCGTGTTCCCACCACTCTCAACCGTCACTCGGTGCACGCCACCGTTCGCAAGAGAGGGCAATTCTGTCTATTGGCTGGTTGAATGGGATCTGCTAGGGCGTAACCAGGCAGCCGTGACGCGCGGCAGGGATGAGGAGCGATGACCGACAACAGCGGAACCGAGAAGGCAGTGCATCCGGAAACCGGCGCGGCGCAGCAGTCCAGCAATCCCGCCGCGAAGCGTCCGACTCCGGCCGATGCCGCCCCGAAACCCGGCGCGGCACCACGACCCGGAGTACCCAAGCCGGGGGCGCCCAAACCCGCCGCGGCGCCGCGAACCGAACCGGCGGCGAAACCCGCGGCGACGCACCACGTCAAACCGGCTCCCGTCCCCGGTCCCGCCCATGAGCATCCGCATCCGGTGGTCGTGCCGACCGTCAGCGATCCCAGCGAGTGGGGCCGTGTCGACGACGACGGCACCGCCTGGGTCAAGACCGCCGGCGGCGAACGTGTCGTCGGCTCGTGGCAGGCCGGTGACGCCGCCGAGGGGCTGGCGCATTTCGGGCGTCGCTTCGACGATCTGGCCACCGAGGTCGCGCTGCTCGAGGCTCGCCTCGCGGCCGGCACGGATGCCCGCAAGACCAAGGCCGCGGCCGTCGCGCTCGCCGACTCCCTGCCCACCGCGGCGGTGATCGGCGATGTGGACGGTCTGGCCCAGCGCCTGCAGGCGATCATCGAACATTCCGACGAGGCGGCCGCCCACGCCAAGGAGGAGAAGGAACGCACCCGGCACGAGCACACCGAGCGCAAGGAGGCACTGTGCGCGGAGGCCGAACAGATCGCCGCCGAATCCACCCAGTGGAAGGCGGCCGGTGACCGGCTGCGCGAAATCCTCGAGGAGTGGAAGTCCATCCGCGGCGTGGACCGCAAGGTCGACGATGCGCTGTGGAGGCGCTTCTCCAAGGCGCGCGAGGCGTTCAACCGCCGCCGCGGCGCGCACTTCGCCGAACTCGATCGCGAACGCGCTGCCGCGAAGGCTCGCAAAGAGGAGCTGTGCACGCGCGCCGAGGAGCTGTCCGATTCCACCGACTGGGTGGGTACCGCCGCGGTCTTCCGCGATCTGCTGACCGAATGGAAGGCGGCCGGGCGCGCGCCCCGCGAGGCAGACGAGCAGTTGTGGCGGCGGTTCAAGAGCGCGCAGGACGTGTTCTTCGCCGCGCGCAATGCCGCCGCGTCCGAACGCGATGCCGAATTCGGGCAGAACGCGGCGGCCAAGGAGGAGCTGCTGCACCACTACGAGGACCGCATCCCCGAGCACATCGAACCCGACTCCGCGACACTGGATTCCGCCCGCGCGGCGCTGCGCGAACTGCAGGAGCGGTGGGACGCGATCGGCAAGGTGCCGCGCGAGCGCATGCACGAACTCGAGGGCAGACTGCGGGCGCTGGAGAAGCGGGTGCGCGAGGCGGTGGACGCTCAGTGGCGGCGCACCGATCCCGAGGCGATGGCGCGCGCGGCGCAGTTCCGTGAGCGGGTCGCCCAGTTCGAGGAGCAGGCAGCCAAGGCCGAGGCCGCGGGCCGCCCGCGCGATGCCGAGAAGGCGCTCGAACAGGCCAAGCAGTGGCGTGAATGGGCCGATGCCGCCGAGGGCGCGGTCAGCCGGCGCTGAGACGTTCGTCGCCGGTCGGTGGTGCCGAGTTCGCCGCCGACCGGCTGTGTGAGCCGCCCCTGCCCGCAGCGATCCGGACGAGGAGCCCAGTATGGATGTCCGCGAGATCAATCGAGGCGTCATCGAGCAGTTCCGGGCCGGCGGCCCGATCGAGGGGATGCACCGGGAGCGTCTGGTGTTGCTCACCACCACCGGCCGCCGAACCGGCACGCCGCACACCACGCCGATGATGTTCCATCCCGACGGTGACCGGCTGCTCGTGGTCGCCTCGAACGTGGGCGCCCCGCAGCATCCGGACTGGTATCTGAATCTCGTCGCCGATCCGGCGGTGACGGTCGAGGTCGATCGGGAGACCTATCAGGCCACCGCCGAACCGTTGCAGGGCGCCGACTACGACCGGGCATGGGCGGAGCTCACCACGTTGTATCCGTTCTTCGCCGAGCACGCGACGAAGACCGAGCGCACCATCCCCGTGGTGGCGCTGCGGCGCTGAAAAGGAGCCGCCGGCTGCCGGAGCGGCTACTTGTCGTCGCCGAACAGCCGGCGCCGGTCCTGCTCTTCCTGTTCGGCGGCCGCGATGCGGCGGCGCTCCTCGGCCTCGAGCTGGAGCGCGGTGCGGCTCCACACCACGCGGATCCAGTGGAAGGTCAGCACGACGATCGCGATCGTGGCCAGGATGAGTCCGATGCCGGGTCCGGCGCCGTGGTAGTTGCCGAGGCCGGGGGTCTGGCGGTGCCAGATCGAGAGAACTCCGAACACACTGCCCACAGCGGATCCGGCGACCGCCACCCACGCCAGTGCCCAGCGGCGGGTCGCCAGCGCGAGCGATGAGAATCCGAGCCCGAAGATCACCACGAACCATTCGAAGACCCGCGACGGCAGCCCGATGTGCTCGTCCTGCGCGTGGGTGTCGAAGGCCAGCACGTCGAGGCCGCGGGCGGCGCCGGCGTGCGGCAGGATCAGCGACAGCAGCAGCACGAAGACCGCGATCGCGACCACCATCGCCCGCGTCCCGGGGTCGATCTCGCCCGCGATCTTGCGCTCGACGGCCTCGAGGTCGCCGCGGAACTGCTCGAAGACCTTCGACTCTGCGGGGTTCATGCTCTCCTCGTTCGGCTCGGTCGCATCGTTGGGCTCCGGCGGCTGGTGCGGGTGCCGCGGCGCGGGCGAGGCGTCGCCGGAGCGCTCCGGCGTGACGTCGCGATCGGCATCCTCGTTCCCGCGTTCGGCCATGTCAGACCCCGCATCCGGTGTCACAACCGGCCGCGGCCGGCAGCGGTTCCGGCGCGCCGATCCGCGGCAATCCGAGCCCCACCCCGATCGGTGCGGTCTTGGGCAGCACACCGCGTTCGTGCGCGTCACCGGCGCGGGTGCGGCGGTGGCTGTGGATCGGGCCGTCGGCGATGAGGTGGTGCGGCGCCGCCTCGGTGATGTCGACGGTGACAATATCGCCGGGCCGGATCGCCGCCGCGCCGGGCCGGAAATGCACCAGGCGGCCGTCGCGCGCGCGCCCGCTCATCCGCGCGGTGGCCGCGTTCTTCTTACCGGCGCCCTCGGCGACCAGCAGTTCGACCTCGGTGCCGATCAGCGCGCGATTGGCCTCCAGCGAGATCTGTTCCTGCAGTTCGATCAGCCGGTCGTAGCGCTCCTGGACCACCGCCTTGGGCACCTGATCGGCCATGGTGGCCGCGGGCGTGCCGGGACGGATCGAATACTGGAAGGTGAAGGCGCTGGTGAACCGGGCCTGCCGGACCACGTCCAGCGTCTCCTGGAAATCCTCCTCGGTTTCCCCGGGGAAGCCGACGATGATGTCGGTGGTGATCGCGGCATGCGGCATCGCGGCGCGCACCTTCTCGATGATGCCGAGGTAGCGGTCCTTGCGATAGGACCGGCGCATCGCCTTGAGCACCCGGTCCGAACCCGACTGCAGCGGCATGTGCAGCTGCGGGCACACATTCGGGGTCTGTGCCATCGCCTCGATGACGTCGTCGGTGAATTCCGCCGGATGCGGCGAGGTGAACCGCACCCGCTCGAGCCCGTCGATGCTGCCGCAGGCGCGCAGCAGTTTCGCGAACGCGCCGCGATCGCGGTGTTCCGGCGCGAAATCGGCCGGATGTCCGTGCGGCAGTGCGGGTTCGGCGAAGTTCACGCCGTAGGAGTTGACGTTCTGCCCGAGCAGCGTCACCTCGAGCACTCCCTGATCCACCAGCGCCTGCACCTCGGCCAGCACATCGCCGGGCCGCCGGTCGACCTCCTTGCCGCGCAATGAGGGCACGATGCAGAACGTGCAGGTGTTGTTGCAGCCCACCGAGATCGACACCCAGCCGGCGTAGGCGGATTCGCGGCGGGCCGGCAGCGTGGAGGGGAAGGCCTCCAGCGATTCCAGGATTTCGACCTGCGCCTGCTCGTTGTGGCGGGCGCGTTCGAGCAGCACCGGCAGCGACCCGATGTTGTGGGTGCCGAAGACGACGTCGACCCACGGCGCCTTGCGCACGACGGTGTCGCGGTCCTTCTGCGCCAGGCAGCCGCCGACCGCGATCTGCATACCGGGCCGCTCGGCCTTGATCGGCGCCAGATGTCCGAGCGTTCCGTACAGTTTGTTGTCGGCGTTCTCGCGCACCGCGCAGGTATTGAACACCACCAGATCAGCGGTCTGCCCGCCCGTGGCCTTGGTATATCCGGCGTCCTCGAGCAGGCCCGACAGCCGTTCGGAGTCGTGCACGTTCATCTGGCAGCCGTAGGTGCGCACCTCGTAGGTCCGCGGCGACTGCGGATCGGTGGCCGAACCGGGGGCGCGTCCCGCAGCCGAATGCGCTGCAACCTGCATGGACGAATTCACGGGTCCAGGGTAGACGCTGTCCGAAATCGGACGCCCACCCCGGTCGCCACCATCGGGGGCTGGTGACGCCGGTCACGTGGCCGCCCGCCCAGGTCACCACCGGGTTAAGCGCAGGCGGCGACGGCGCGACGCACGCGCCAAAAGTGCGCATTTCGCGCAGGACCGCTCTAGGGTCGACTGTCATGACCGATGCTGCCGACGCAACACCCGGCACCGCCAGCGCTGGGAACACCTCCGACCCGGGCGCTGCCACCGCGGCTGCGGCGTCCGCGACCGTTCCACCGATGATCTCGATGCGCAACGTGGACAAGCACTTCGGTGATCTGCATGTGCTGCGTGACGTGAATCTGGAAGTGCCGCGCGGACAGGTGGTGATCGTGCTCGGCCCGTCCGGGTCCGGTAAATCCACGTTGTGCCGCACCGTCAATCGGCTCGAGCCGATCGATTCCGGCACCATCGCCGTCGACGGCGTCGAATTACCCGCCGAGGGACGCGCCCTGGCGAAGTTGCGCGCCGACGTGGGCATGGTGTTCCAGTCGTTCAATCTGTTCGCGCACAAGACGATTCTGGACAACGTGATGCTCGGCCCGGTCAAGGTCCGCCGCATCGACAAGAAGCAGGCCCGCGCGCGGGCGCTGGAACTGCTCGATCGGGTCGGCATCGCCGATCAGGCCGACAAGTATCCGGCGCAGCTGTCGGGCGGTCAGCAGCAGCGCGTGGCCATCGCCCGGGCATTGGCGATGAATCCGAAGGTGATGCTGTTCGACGAACCCACCTCCGCCCTGGATCCGGAAATGGTCAACGAGGTGCTGGAGGTGATGGTCGCCCTGGCCAAGGAGGGCATGACGATGCTGGTGGTCACGCACGAGATGGGATTCGCCCGCCGCGCCGGAGATCGCGTGCTGTTCATGGCCGACGGCCGGATCGTCGAGGACGCGGCGCCCGAAACCTTCTTCACCGCACCCGCTTCCGAGCGAGCCAAGGATTTCTTGGGCAAAATTCTGAGCCATTGATCGCATTTCACGACCGCGGCGGGAGCGATGACCGCTCCCGGCACCGCGGAGGACCCTTCACACTTCACGAGAGAGAAGGCATTCGATGAGGATCACCCGAGCGCTGCGGTTCGGCATCGGCGCGCTGGCCATCGCGGTCGTCGCGAGCGGATGCGGCGGCGGCAGCAACAAGACCGCCACCGAACACGCGTCGGAAGGCAAACTCACCATCGGCATCAAATTCGATCAGCCGGGTCTTGGCCTGCGCAATCGAGACGGATCGTTCTCCGGATTCGACGTGGACGTGGCGACCTACGTCGCCGGGAAACTCGGCGTGAGCCCGGACAAGATCACCTTCAAGGAGGCGCCGTCCGCGCAACGTGAGACGCTGATCCAGAACGGGCAGGTGGATTATGTGGTCGCCACCTATTCGATCACCGACCAGCGCAAGCAGAAGGTCGACTTCGCCGGGCCGTATTATGTTGCGGGCCAATCGTTGCTCGTGCGCGCCGACAACACCGATATCACGGGGCCGGAATCGCTGAAGGGCGGTAAGAAACTCTGCTCGGTGAAGGGATCCACACCGGCGCAGAACATTCAGAAGAACTTCGCCAACGATGTGCAGCTGCAGGAGTACGACACCTATTCGCTGTGTGTGGAGGCGCTGAAATCCGGGGCGGTGGACGCGGTGACCACCGACAACATCATTCTGGCCGGTTACGCCGCGCAGTCGCCGGGCCAGTTGAAGGTGGTCGGACAGCCGTTCACGACCGAGAACTACGGCATCGGCCTGAAGAAGGGCGACAAGGACTCTCGCGACAAGATCAACGATGCGATCGAGTCGATGATCAACGACGGGTCCTGGAAGGCGTCGCTGGAGAAGAACTTCGGCAACGCCTTCCCGATCCCGTCGCCGCCGCAGGTCGACCGCTACTGATTCGGCGCGGGTTCCGGCAGCCCCGGAACCCCGTCCGGCACAGAGAAGTAGGAGGGCGCGTCCACCGTGTTCGACTTGATCTCCCGATACGACAATCAGCTGTGGGACGCCTTCTGGGTGACCATCAAACTGACCGTGTTCTCCGCGATCGGGGCGCTGATCATCGGCACCCTGGTGGCGGCAATGCGGGTGTCGCCGATTCCGGTGGCGCGGTGGATCGGGACGGCGTATGTGACCATTTTCCGCAACACACCGCTCACCCTCATTCTGGTGTTCTGTTCACTCGGCCTCTACACCACCCTCGGGATCAAACTCGCGAGTGAGAGTTCGGGACTGGATTTCCTGCCCACCAACAACTTTCGCTTCGCCGTCCTCGGCTTGAGTGTGTATACGGCCTCGTTCGTCTGTGAATCGCTGCGCGCGGGAATCAACACCGTGCCGCTGGGGCAATCCGAGGCGGGACGGTCGCTGGGCCTGACCTTCGGCCAGAATCTGCGACATGTGGTGTTGTCGCAGGCCTTTCGGTCGGTGATCGCGCCGCTGGGCAGCGTCCTGATCGCGTTGACGAAGAATTCCACCATCGCGTCGGCGATCGGCGTGGCCGAGGCGGCGGCGCTGATGGCGTCCATGAACGAGACCGAGGCCGATATTCTCGCCATCGGCGCGATCTTCGCCCTCGGTTTCGTGATTCTCACCCTGCCCACCGGATTGCTGTTCGGTTGGCTGGCCAAGCGATTCGAGGTGAAGCGATGAGCGCGAACGCCTCGGTCCTCTACGACGTCCCCGGCCCGAAGGCGCGCCGGCGGCATGCGATGTATTCGGTGCTGGTGCTGGCGGCCCTGGTGCTGCTCGGCTGGCTGGTGTGGCGGGCGTTCGACGAGAAGGGGCAGCTCACCGCCGAGAAGTGGAAGCCGTTCGTGCAGTCGGAGGTCTGGCAGACCTATATCCTGCCCGGCTTACGCGGCACCGTGGTCGCCGCCGCGCTGGCGATCGTGTTCGCGATGGTGATCGGCGTGATCTTCGGCTTGCTGCGCCTGTCCGACCATCGCGTCGTGCGATGGGTGGCGGGAGTGATCGTCGAGGTGGCCCGGGCCATTCCGGTGCTGATTCTGATGATCTTCCTCTACAACTGGTTCGCCAAGGACAACCTGTTCGCTTCCGACCAGCTGGCGCTGGCGGCCGTGGTGATCGCGCTGACCGTGTACAACGGGTCGGTGATCGCCGAGATCGTGCGCTCGGGCATCCGGTCGCTGCCGCGCGGGCAGACCGAGGCGGCGCAGGCCCTGGGATTGCGCAAGGGTCAGATGATGCGGATGATCCTGCTGCCGCAGGCGGTGACGGCGATGCTGCCGGCGCTGATCTCGCAGATGGTCGTGGCGCTCAAGGACACCGCGCTCGGCTATCAGATCACCTATCAGGAGATCGTGCGCCAGGGTCAGCAGCTGGGCGCGGCCGAACAGAACACCGTGCCGGCGCTGATCGTGGTCGCCGTCATCATGATCGCCCTGAACTGGGCACTGACCTTCCTCGCCACCAGGATCGAACAACGGCTGCGGTCGCGCCGCCGGGGGCGGACGGTGCTGGGTGTGAATTCGGTTCTCACCGATGCCGCGCCGGGCGTGGATCTGTCGCTGAACCGGACCGCGTCCTCGTAACTGGCGGTCCGGCACGAGCGGCGGATGAGGGGCGCAGGCCGGGCGCAGCGGCGGTGTCGTCGTCGCCTCCGCGGGGAGGGATTGCGCTCGCACCGAGCGCAACCCTCGCACCCGAGAGCTGGATGTTCGATCCTGGGACGCGCACCACCCCGGTCGCCGGGCCACGCCACTCACGGCGACCGGGGATGGGTGTCCAATCGGCGGCGGCCTTCCCGCGGGCTACCTGGCCAGGAAATGCCAGCCGAGCCATGCCCACAGGATCACCGCGACGATGCGAGCGGTTCGGGTGCGGGTCAGAAAGCGCACGGTGTCGCCGAGGCCGGCGAACGACAGGCGGCGCACACGGGCCGCTATCGCCGTGCTGATCACGATGACGGCCAGAACCGCGAACCCTGTGATCACCAGTGCGCGATCGGTCATTTCCGCACCAGCCACCATCCGGCGCCCAACCAGACCAGCCAGCCGATGAAGCGTCCCGGGCCGCCCTCCAGCGCGGGGCTGAGCAGTGTCGACAGGCTCGGATGGGCAGGGTCCGGCACGAGCGGTGCGGGCTGGGACAGCCAGGCGTACAGCTCCCACGCCAGGACGGCTGCCAGCAGGGGCGACCACACCACAACCGCGCGCCGAACCGGCGGCGTGAACGACATTCGCCGTGTCCCGAGACGAACAGCGCGGACGGCGACCACGACAGCGACACCGGCGACCAGCACCGTCGCGGCAATGCTGAACGGGCGGGTGAACGACCCCGCCACCGCCACCCCGATCCAGACGGCCGCCGGACCGACGCGTCGCCATCCGTTGCCACGCACGTCGGTGGTCATCAGCGCAGCATAGGACCTGTGCTGGAGACCCGTCGAGTAACGCGGGCCGCAGCCGGCGGGCCGAATCGCCGACGCCGTGCACGATGCCGACCTCGCCGCGGCAGTCGTCGCTGCCCCGTGCATGGATCCCGGATGCAGCCCGCCCGGCCGCCGGAACGACCGCGATCCCGCGCCGAATGTCCTCGGCGTCTTCGGCAGGAGCGCGGTGTGCCGCCGAATCGAATTCGGGACCGGATCGAGGCATACGGTGGTTGACCTGCGCGGCGATCGAAACGCGCCCGGCACGCGAACCGGCATCCCGGTATCGTCGGCGCGCGGCCGCTTCACGGCCGGCGCGGTGAGGGAGCCCGCCGGGGTGCCGATATGACGCCGTCCATGATCCTGGCGACTCCGGGCCGGAACAGTCGCGGGCGGATGCCAGTTGGCTACGGCGACAAGGTTTTCAGAGCCGACTGCCGAGCAAGCCGGCGACCCTCGCCGTCGTCTTTCGGATCGACGGGTATCGGCGCGGCAGGGACTGCGGGTTCAGGCTGCGGGTTCAGGCGGGCGGGTAGCCGTGCGCGAGTTCGGCGCGTACGGCGGCGTAGGCGGTCGACTGGCGAAATCCCTGGCGGGCCAGCATGCCGACGAGGCGGTTGACCACCTTGTCCTCGGACAGGTTTCGCGGCATCGTGCGCAGTTTGCGGCGTACCAGCTCCGCGGCTCGCTCCGCCTCGTCGTTATCGGAATCCGCCGCTGCCGTATCCGCGGCGGTGCTGTCCTCGGCGACGACGGCCTTCTCGGTCCGGTTCGGCTGTGCCGCAAAGGGTTGCGCGGCGGCGGCAATTTCTTCCTTCACCACGGCATACGCCATGGACTGCGGGTAACCGCGGCGGGCGAGCATGCCGACCAGTCGCGCCATGGCCTTGTCCTGCGTGATGTCACGGGACAGCGATGCGAGCCTTTTCCGTACCAGCTGTGCGGCGTGCTCGGCGCTGGCGGGTGCGGATTGCCGCGACGCCGAGCCGGTCGCGGTGGAGCCGGAGCTTTCCCCGCTCCGGCCCTTCGGCGAATGGTGTTCCACTACAAGAGGTTGGGAGCCGTCGGCCGATTCGTCGACGGCGACGTGATCTGTGTGCTGGGAGCCGTCGGGACCCCGGCTCTCGGTGGCAACTGCGGCGAGTTCGTCCTTGACCACGGCGTAGGCCATGGACTGGTTGTAGCCGCGGCGGGCGAGCATGCTGACCAGCCGGTTGGTCGTCTTGTCGGCGGGCAGATCGGGCGGCAGGGCGGCGAGTTTGCGGCGGACCAGTTCGGCGGCGCGGGCGGTTTCGTCGGCGGAAGTGATGGCGGCCAGTGCGGGCCCGGCATCGGCGTCGGACACGCCTTTCCGTCGAAGTTCTTGCGCGAGAACCTTTTTCCCTTTGCCGGAGAAGGTGTGGCGGGAATGCACCCACTGTTCGGCGAAGGCGGCGTCGTCGATCAATCCGACCTCGGCGAGGCGGTTCAGCGCCCGTTCGGCGACCTCGGGTGCGAACCCTTTGGCTGCCAGTTTGTCCGCCAGTTCGGCGCGGCTGCGCGCCCGATCGGTGAGCAGGCGCAGGCAGATGTCCTTGGCCTGTGCCTCGGTCCCCGCCTTCGGCGCTGCGGATTGCGCGGCGTCGGAACGCTTCCCGCCGTCGGCGTCTGATCGCCGCGACCCCCGGCGCTCTCCCCTGGCGCCGCTGTCTCCGCGTGACCGCCTTCTCGAGCCGCCGTCGTCTGCCGCCACATCCGATCGCGGATACGCCCCGGCGCTGTCGTCCGGACCGAACGAGCCGTGGTCGCCACCCTTCGGCTGCCCCTCCGCCCGGTCGGTGCGGCCGGGCCGACGATCCCCGTCGGCACGCTCGCCCCACCCTCGCTGTAACGCGTCGACCTCGGCCTGCAGTGCACGAATTCGATTGTGCGCCTGGGAGTCCCGCGCCGCAGAGCCATCTTCCGGACGACCGGAGATGGAACCGGACCGAATCTCCGGCTCGATGCGGGGCGGAAGCTCGGGCTCGAATTCCGGCCGGTCCGCGGGTGCGGATGTGCCCGTGTCATCGACCGAATCATGCTGGGGTACCGGTCCGTCATCGGAACGCCATACACCGGTGGGTGGATCCCCCGCGCCAGGCTTCGATCGTCGGCGACGGGGCGAACTGCCCTGTCGGCGAACGGGTTTCGACCACGACTCGTCGTCGGGGTCGCCGTTGCGTCGGGAGCGGGATTCGATTTCTTCCAGTTGCCGCCGCAGGCGTTCGACGGCGTCGAGCCGAGAGGCGCCAGGGTCCGGGAGGGGTGTGGACCCCGGCGCTTCCCGGTGCGGCATCGGTTAGAAGTCGACGGGCGCCTCGGCACCCGCGTCTGCGGTGACGTCGGCACCGATGCCGAGCTTCTCCTTGATCTTCTTCTCGATCTCGTCGCGCACGTCGGTGTTCTCCAGCAAGAACTTGCGGGCGTTCTCCTTGCCCTGGCCGAGCTGATCGCCCTCGTAGGTGTACCAGGAACCGGACTTACGGATGAAGCCCTGATCGACACCCATATCGATGATCGAGCCCTCCTTGGAGATGCCGGCACCGTAGAGGATGTCGAATTCGGCCTGCTTGAACGGCGGCGACACCTTGTTCTTGACGACCTTGACGCGGGTGCGGTTACCCACCGCGTCGCTGCCGTCCTTCAGCGTCTCGATGCGGCGCACGTCCAGGCGCACCGAGGCGTAGAACTTCAATGCCTTACCACCCGTGGTGGTTTCGGGCGAGCCGAACATCACGCCGATCTTCTCGCGCAGCTGGTTGATGAAGATGGCGGTGGTGCCGGAGTTGTTGAGCGCACTGGTCATCTTGCGCAGCGCCTGACTCATCAGGCGGGCCTGCAGACCGACGTGGCTGTCGCCCATCTCGCCCTCGATTTCCGCGCGCGGTACCAGCGCCGCGACGGAGTCGATGACGATGATGTCCAGCGCGCCGGAGCGCACCAGCATGTCGGCGATCTCCAGCGCCTGCTCACCGGTGTCGGGCTGCGACACCAGCAGGGCGTCGGTATCGACGCCGAGTTTGCGGGCGTATTCCGGGTCCAGCGCGTGCTCGGCGTCGATGAAGGCCGCGAGTCCGCCGTTGGCCTGCGCGTTGGCGATGGCGTGCAGGGCGACCGTGGTCTTACCGGAGGATTCCGGACCGTAGATCTCCACGACGCGGCCACGCGGCAGACCGCCGATGCCCAGCGCCACATCCAGTGCGATCGAACCCGTCGGAATGACCGAGATGGGCTGATGCGCCTCCTCGCCCAAGCGCATGATCGCGCCCTTGCCGAAGCTCTTCTCGACCTGCGCCAGAGCGAGCTCGAGCGCCTTGTCACGGTCGTAGGCCTGTGGTGCCATCGTCTGTTCCCCTTCTGACGGGTAAGTCTCGTTGTGTGGTTGGCGCCCACGGTAGAGGGCGGCACCGACAAGTTCTGATGGCAAGCTTAGACGAACACGTGTTCGAGGCAAGCGACGCGCCCGCCGACACGCACGGCGGCCGTACAGCCGCACCCCGTCCCCGGCAATCGCCGCGCTATCCGGGCGGTCACGCGGCCCCGATCCGGCTGTGCCCGGTCATCGAGTCGCCGTCGGCACCACCGCGATCCGGTCGGTCTGCATCAGCGCCTGCGCCTGTTTCAGCATCCGCAGTGTCGGGGTGACCTCGACGTCGACGATCCCGTCCAGAGCTCCCAGCCGCCCGGTGAGGTACCGGTACAGGTGCGAACTGTCGCGGCAGACGACGGAGACGACCAGATTGGTGGGCCCGGTTGTGGCCGCCACGAACGCCGTTTCCGGATGGGTGGCGATCGCCCGGCCGACGGCATCCAGTTCGGCCGGGCGCGTCCGCACCCACAGCGAAGCCCGTACCGCGTATCCCATGCGCTCGACGGCGAAATCGAGATCGAAATACAGCACGCCCGCCGTCACCAGCTCGGACATCCGCCGCGCGACCCGGGTGGGGCTCCAGCCGGTTTCGGCCGCCAGCCGGGCATAGGACGCGCGCCCGTCACGGGCCAGCACCCCGAGCATCGCCTCGTCGGCCGCCGACAGGTCGGTCGGTGCGTCGGGCCCGCGCTGATCGTTCATCGCCGGCCGCGACCCCAGCTGCCGCAACTGTTCCGCGGTCAGCAACCGGCTGTACCGCGGCCACTCCTCCGCCAGCGGAAACCGGTGGATGATCTCGTAGGCCATCAACCCGGTGACCTGGCTGGCTCGCGGAAGGACGTTGAGCAGCAACGCGTCTCGCTGTTCGATCGAGCGCGGGCGGCTCACGCAGGTGACCTCGGAACCGGTCGACAGCAACGCGACCCAGCTCACGTCCGGCAGCCGCGCCAGCGATTCGGCGAGCCGCAGCGCCTTGTCCGGGGTGGACCGCACCCGCAGCATCCAGCGCGTATTCCCCAGCGGCATGGCGTTGACCTGGCCGGAGACGTGCAGGATGCCGCGTTGGCGCATCGACCGATAGCGGCGGGCCACGGTCTGTTCGGAGACACCGAGGATCGTGCCCAGGGTGGCGAACGGGATGCGGGCATCGGTGACCAAGCCGTGCACGATCTGCTTGTCGAGCGGATCGAGAACGGAGGATTCGAGTTCGTCTTCGGGTTTCACAGGCGGAATCTCACATCGACGGCCGGGTAGCTGGATGGATATTCAAACATCTCGCACGCTTGGCGTCGATATCGTTCGCCCTACCCGGAGGTCGCCATGCGGAAATGGCTCCCCTTGTTCGCGGCGTGCCTCGGCACGCTGATGCTGCTCATCGACGTCACCATCGTCAACGTCGCACTCCCCGACATCGCCGCCGATCTCGGCACCGGACTGTCGGGCCTGCAATGGGTCGTCGACGGCTATGCGCTGGGCCTGGCCGCACTGCTGCTGGTCCTGGGTTCGTTCGCCGACCGGTTCGGCGCCAAACCCACCTATCTCGCCGGCCTCGTGGTTTTCGCCGCCGCCTCACTGGCCTGCGGGCTGGCCCAGTCCTCGACCCTGCTGGTGGCCGCGCGGGCCGTGCAGGGCATCGGCGGTGCGGCCATGTTCGCGACCACGCTGTCGCTGCTGCACGCCACCTACACCGGCCGTGATCGCGGCACCGCGTTCGGCGCCTGGGGTGCGGTCGCCGGTGCGGCCGCCGGCATCGGTGTGGTGCTCGGCGGGGTGCTGACCGACCTGCTGTCGTGGCGGTGGATCTTCCTGGTGAACCTGCCGATCGCGGCCGTCACCGTCGCGCTGTCGCTGTACGCCTTCGGTCCCTCGCCACGCCGCCCCGGCCGCGGCGTGGACGTCACCGGGATGACCGCCTTCGCCGTCGCGGCCACCGCGCTGACCTACGGCATCATCCGGGGCGGGGAGGACGGGTGGGGCGACGGCGCGGCAGTCGCCACGCTGATCCTCGGCGCGATCGCGATCGGCGGTTTCGTCCTCGTCGAATCACGCAGCGCCACACCGATGTTCCCGCTCGCACTGCTGCGCAACCGGGAGTTCGCGGCCACCCTGGTCGCGGCGGCGGGCTTCAATTTCGCCGCCTTCGCGAGCAGCCCCCTCATCTCCCTGTGGCTGCAGCAGCCGTTGCAACTCAGCCCGCTGCGCGCCGGACTGTCCATGCTGCCGATGGCGGCGACGGCGTTCCTGGTCTCGGGCGCGTTCGGGCGGTGGCTGCACGACGTGGCGCCCCGCTGGACCATCGGCGGCGGATTGGTGATCACCGGCATCGGGGCGGGTCTGCTGGGCGTTATCGATGCCGGATCATCCTGGAGCGCACTACTTTTCGGCTATGTGGTGATCGGCATCGGCATCGGCGTGCTCGCGCCGCCGCTGGTGGCGGTCGCGATGGCCGCGGTGCCACCGCAGCAGAGCGGCACCGCCGCCGGAGCGGTCAACACCGCACGCCAACTGGGCCTCGCTCTCGGGGTCGCGGTACTCGGCACGGTATTCCGCAGCGCGGCCGGCGAGGGCCGGATCACGGTGTCGCAGTTCGTGTCCGGACTGGACGCCGCCGTCGCCGTGGCAGCAGGGGTGGGCATCGTTCTCGGCCTCATCGCCTTCGCCCTGTTCCGTCCTCGGCCCCGGACCGCCGAGACGACGGAACCGGCAGCCGCCGAGATCCCGGTCGGCTGAACCGGCGCCGCCGCGGCGCTGTACCGATCCGCGCCGCGGCGCAGTGCCGATTTCACGCCGCGCGCGGTGCCGATTTCACGCCGCGGCGCAGTGTCCATTTCCCGGGGAAGGTGCGCTCACCCTTCGGACCCGAGCCCCGCCGGCAACCGCGGCGGGGTTCCCTGAGTCCAGGTGATGCGCAGCGACGACGCCCGGATCCGCCAGCCGTCGGCCGTCCGGACCAATTCGGTGTCGGCATGCCCGGCGGAGATGAAGACCGCCTCGGAACCGTCGGCGAGGACATGAGTGCTCAACTGAGCGCCGCGCACGGTGGCGCGGTCGCCGTCGAGTTCGATCACCGCGTTGGTTCCCAGATGAACGGTCCGGTCGAACAGCGCCATCCCGCGCCGGATGTGCGCGAGAACGGCGTCGCGGCCGTGGACGGTGCCGATCGGCATCTCCGCGGTCGCGTCCTCGGTGAAGTACGTCCGCGCCCACCGATCGTCGAATACGCCGTCGTCGAGCGAACGCAGATAGCGGTCCAGCAGGTCGGTTATCCCGGACCGGTCCAGTAGTTCCTGAATCCGGTTCTCGGTGATCTCGGTATCCATGCGCCCACCCTGCAACCTCAAGTAAGGTTGAGGTCAAGATCGCTGTGACGCAGCCGACCGCGACCGGTCACCAGCGGTTCTTCGGTACGTCGAATTCGGCGCACAAGGCACGCCAGACCTCGCGGGGGTCGACACCGTCCTCGATCGCCTGGGCGCCGGTACGGCCGTTCATCGAGGGGAGGACATGATCGGCCAGCAGCAGGTCGCCGCGGGCGACGCCGAATTCGGTATGCAAGAGTTCCTGAAATTCAGTCAACCGCACCGTGCCGAGGGTACCGGTCGCCCAACCTACGCACCGCCGACGGTGGCGCGGTCAGCTCGCGCGCGCCCGGTCCAGTGTGCGGTGACAGATGTCGACCGGATCGGCGACATCGGAGGCGGTGGCCGCGGCCGCCGCGGCGGCCTTGCGATAGGACTCGTCGTCCAGGACGGTGTGCACCGCCGCGCGCAGCGATTCGGGGGTGAACGGCCGCACCAGCTGCGAACTGCCTTGGCGGACCGCACGATTGGCGAGTTCCCATTGATCGCCACCACCGGGCACGGTCACGATCGGCACGCCGGCGAGCAGAGTTTTGGCCAGCAACCCGTGCCCACCACCACCGACCACCACGGCGGCACGGCGCAACAGCTCGTCCTGCCGCCCCAGCCCGGCCGTCGCCCACGGCGGAAGGTCCTGCGGCGGCGTATCGAGCATCGAGATCGCCACGCGCACATCGCTGTCCGCGAGCGCCTCCAAGGCACCGGTCGCCAGATCACCGAATCCGGTCCGGGCCGTGGACGGCGCGACCACGACCAGCGGACGGTCGCCGGGAGGCGGCACCAGCACCTCCGACGTCGGCTCCCACAGCAGCGGCCCCACCACATGCGCGTCCTCCGGCCAATCCGGCCGATCGACCTCCAGAGCGGGCAATGTGGCGATCAACCGGGCATCCGGGCCGGGATCCAGTTCCGGCAGCCCCACGCTCGCTCGCGCCGCCCCCCGCTGCCGGTCGCCGCGGGTGATCGCGCGCGCGGTCAGCCCGCGCAGCACCGTATCGCGCATCCGCCCACGCAGACCCTCACCCGGCGCGAGGCCACTACCGATGGGCGGCAACGCTTTCGACGGCAGATACAGCGGATGCGGCGACAGCTCGACCCACGGCACGCCCAGCCGCTCGGCGGCCATCCCGCCACCGGCGGTGAGCACATCCGAGACCACCAGCTCGGGCAACATCGCACTGAGATCGGGCAGGATCTCCGAGGAGATGTGGGCCGCTCGGTCGTGGATACGCGCACCCGCGTCGGCGTCGTCGTCCTGCGGGCGCGGCGCCAAACCCTTCAACCGCCGCACCGCGATCCCCGCCTCGCGCGCCGCATCGAACCAGCGCGGACTGGTGAACAACACCGGATCATCGCCGGCCTGGAGAAACCGCAGGCACAGCGCGATCGCCGGAAACGCATGCCCCGGATCCGGACCCGCGACGACAGCCACTCGCATGCGCCCCACCATGCCATACCCCGGCACCACCCGATGCCGGGCGGGCACAGCTACCCGACGGTCATGAACGCCGCCCGAGCCGATCGTGGCCGCTCACAGTACCGGCGCTCAGTCGGCGAAGTGGTACAGCTCGAACCCGACCGCCCGCTCGGCAGCGAAACCGGCATGCGGTCCCGTGGCCCGATCCACGATGGCGCGGGCCTGATCCGCCACCGGCTCGTCACTGAGCGCGCTCAGGTAGCGGCTGTGCTGCATCAGCGAATCCACCGCCGCCGACACGGTATCGGTGACATCCACCGCATGCGTCACCACCGGACCCACCACCGCGGCCCAGCGGGGCGTCCAGATCGGCAATTCGGCCAGCTCCGGAAAGATCCACTCGTTGCCGGCATCCGAGATCGCGTCCAGCGCACTGCGCCCCACCGCGCGATGATCGGCGCTGTTCGCATATCCGGGCGCCCACGTGTCGCCGAAGTTGAACAACACCACCATCTCCGGACGATGCCGCCGGATCGCCGCGGCCAGATCGCGGCGCAAACCGAGCCCACCCTCGATCCGCCCGTCCGGATAGCCGAGGAACTCCACCTCCTCGACACCGACCGCGCGCGCCGAAGCGATCTCCTCCTGCTGCCGCAACGGGCCGCACTCGGCCGGCGGCAGGCCCGCTATCCCGGCCTCACCGCTGGTGGCCAGCAGATAACGGATGTCCTTACCCTGCTTCGTCCAGCGAGCCACCGCGGCCGCGGCACCGTATTCGATATCGTCGGGATGAGCGACGATCACCAGACCGCGCTGCCAATCCTCGGGTAGCTGTAGCATTTGCCTCCGCTTCGCTCCGGCGGGGTCCTCGGCCCCGATGCCTCGATTTTTCCCTCCTCCGCTCAGTCGCTGCGCTCCCTCGCTCCGTCGGTCCAAAATCGAGGCGGCCGAGAACCATGAAGGTGCACCACCTCGAAACGCCAACACGAGGGGGTTCTCGGCTCATCCATCGTGAAATGGCAACGGGCCGTTCGGTTTTCGTACCGAACGGCCCGGGTCGCGGCTCGCTACAGTTTGGTGGCCGTCGACTTGTTCGAGCCGGAGACGGCCTTGTACAGCAGGTACAGGCCGAAGACCACGACGCTGATCATCAGGATCGGGAACAGCGCCTTGACCAGCGCGCCGATCACGATCAGCGCCAGCCACACGAGCGCGACGACGCCCAGAATCTTCCAGAACATGTCCATTCCTCCCGAAGGTTTCCGAACCGCCGTCAGCGCGATCCGACTCCTCCATACTGTCAACTCGGCGCCGCAAAATCACCAGGTCACGACCGATATCCGGGAAATCTCAGGGTGAACCCCTAGCCGGATCACCCGCGAGGATCGGTCCGCGAACCGGATATCGGCCGCGAGGTACCGGGATGTCGCCGAGGCGCCCGCGCTCAGCGCCGGTCGGCGAGATCGGTGAGCGCCTGGGCCCAGCCGTCCAGGCGGTCGGCCGCCTCGCGCACGGTGAACATGGCCCAGCCGAAGTCGTCCGCCGGTGTCGCCGCTGTGCTCACTCCGGCCGCCAGCATCTGACCGGCGGCGGCGACGAGTTGCTCGTATTCGGTCACTCCGGCTTCCAGCCGGTCGACCATCGCGCCTGACTGCCGGCGCAACCCCGCCCCGGCATGCGAGGTCGCGACCACCTCGAGCGCCTTCTCCATCGCCGCGATGTCCCCGGCGAGAGCGTGCAGGGCGGCTGCCCCGGATTCCGCGGTCGCCACGGTGTCGGCGAAATCGTCGGCCGGCACTCGGCCGCTCGCCTCGATCTGACGGCCGAGGGCGTAGAAGGCCCGTTCCGCCCGGACCAGCCGGGCGATGGGCGCCCGCGCCGCGGACTGCACCGCGGGCAGCCGGCGCGGGACGAACGCCGCGGGCGGCAAGGGGTTCCGACGCAACTCCAGATATCGGCGGGTGCTCACCGCCGCGCCGGTCACCAGCGCGGCCGCACCGCCGCCGACCACGACAACCGCCCATACGGGTGCCGAGACGGCCACCAGTCCGGCCGTTCCCAGTGCGGTCACGCCCGAGGCCGCGCTCCAGCGGAGGCTGCGCCGCCGCACCCGCCGCCGGCGGCGAAGTTCCCGCTCTCGCGGGTCGGCCCACTTCCGGACCGCGTGTAAGGCGAATTCCCCGGCGTCGCGTAACGCACCCGGAACCCGCCGGGCGCGGGCGAGCTGATCGTCCTCGGCGGGGCTGTGGGCCGAAGGACTCCGCAACGCGCTCGGGCCGGGCGGACGATGACGCTCGCGCGGGTTTCCACCGGCTTCGCGTGATCCGGTGTGCGACCGGGCGGAGGGCCCGCTGTCCGGCTCATGGGTTTCGTGGATGACGCCGTGAACGCTCGGACTGTCCGTGTCCGATCCGCGATCGAATGTCGGTCGGCCGCTGTCGGTTTCGTTATCGCGTGCCATACCGCGCCGGCGAGACCGGCGACCGGAAGGCGCCGGCCGACGACCGCGCAGAATCCCGCGCCCCTCGGCCCGGGGGCGCCGGTCCGCGCCCGCATCGTCCGCCGCACCGGATGAGACCTCGGATGATCGACGTTGCGCGGCTTCGCTGACTGGCCGCGCAGACGCAGCGGATCCGGTCGTGCCCGGCGGTGGAGGATCCTCGACGCCGGTCGCAGCGCTTTCCGCCGGAGCCGGCGAAGGCGGGACCGTATCGGAAATACGGTGCCGCTCAATGGATTCGGCGATCGATTGCCACGCGGCCGCGGCGGCGGGCGGAGAGGTCGACAGCGTCCGCGCCGCATCGGCCGACGGCGCGGCGGAGGCGGGCGGCGCGGACGCGGCGCTGCGGGCAGATCGAGACCAGGGCCGCACACGGGTCGGTGCGGGCTCGTTACCTGCCCGCGTTCGCCCCATCTGCCCAGCCTTCCGATCGACCCGCGACGCGCTTACTGCTGCGCGGCCTGGCCCTTGTTCACCTGCGGCTGAGCCGGATTGGCGATGGACTGGCCGGCGGAGTCACCCGACGGCAGCGCGTCACCACGCATGGAGGCGCGGATCTGCTCGAGGCGGTTGTGGCCGGCCATCTGCACGCTGGCCTGCTGCACCTCCATCATGCGGCCCTGCACGGTGTTCTGCGCGAGCTCGGCGGCGCCCAGCGCGTTGGCGTAGCGACGCTCGATCTTCTCGCGCACCGCGTCCAGGCTGGGGGTGCTGCCGGGGGCGGACAGCGTCGAATCCATCTGCTGCAGCGAGGCGGAGACCTGCTCCTGCATCTTCGCCTGCTCGAGCTGGCTGAGCAGCTTGGTGCGCTCGGCGACCTTCTGCTGCAGCAGCATGGCGTTCTGCTCGACCGCCTTCTTGGCTTGGGCGGCGGCCTGCAGCGACTGGTCGTGCAGCACCTTCAGGTCCTCGACGGACTGTTCGGCGGTGACCAGCTGGGCGGCGAACGCCTCGGCGGCGTTGGTGTACTGGATCGCCTTGTCGGTGTCGCCGGCGGCGTTGGCCTGGTCGGCCAGCTGCACGGCTTGGCGGGCGTTGGCGTTGAGCTTCTCGACCTCGTCGAGCTGACGGTTGAGCTTCATCTCCAGCTGGCGCTGGTTACCGATCACCGACGCCGCCTGCTGCGACAGGGCCTGGTGCTGACGCTGGG
>NZ_BAFW01000167.1 GCF_000308535.1 Nocardia cerradoensis NBRC 101014
GGTCCGCGCACGGGTGGCTCCTCGGCCGGCTCCGGCACGGCCACCGCCAGACCGGCGCCGATTCCGAGCGCCGGCCCCGCGACCGCGCCCGGCGCGAACGCGGCGACCACGGCACCGCGCCACGCGGGCCCCGGGGAATTCGCTCGCAGCATCGCCCACCAGACGCGGATGCCGTCGGCCGCCGCGTCGCAGAGACGCAGATACGGTGCGGCGGCGTAGCCGGCGGCGAGGATCAGGGCCGCACCGGCGGCACAGTCGAGCAGGTAATGGTTCGCGGTCCCGATCACCACGAGCGTGATCAGAACCGGATAGCCGACCCCGGCCCACCGGGTGAGCGGCGTCCGGCCGAAGCGGTACAGCATCAGCCCGCACCACAGCGCCCAGCCGACGTGCAGACTCGGCATCGCCGCGAAATCGTTGGTGAGCGAATCCAATCCGCGCGGTGTGCTGGCATCGCCCTGCCACCAGCCCACCGAGGCGTGCAGGGCCATCACATCGACGAAGCCGCGGGAGTCCTCCAGCAGGCGCGGTGGCGCCGTGGGCAAGGCGACGAAACCGATCAGTCCCGCGGCCGTCGCGATGCCCAGTTGGGTGCGAGCCGCCCGGTACTGCTCGCGATGCGCCCACCACATCCAGATCAGGATCGCGGGAGTCACGACGTAGTGCAGCGTGGCGTAGGCGAAGTCGGCCGGTATCGCGATCCAGGAATGGCCGGCGAAGATCCGGTTCAGCCACAGTTCCGGGTCCAGCCGCAGCCGGTCCTCGATGCGCAGCAGCGCGTGCGCGTCGCGGCGGGCGTGGTCGAGACCGCTGCCGACCAGCAGCCGGGCCCCGTCGTAGGCGAAATACACCACGACCACCAGCACCACTTCCCGCAACCAGCCCCCGGCTCGCGCCGGAACCTGCGCGAGCGGACCCGAGATGGTTGTTGCAGCCACGACCCGACCTCCACGACGAGGGCTGACGTACAACGTACGGTACGTCGTACGTGCATACTACAATGGCGTCGAGACCGGATTTCATCCCGACCGGAGACGTTGCCGTGACATCTGAGCCCGCCCGACGAACCCGCACCGGGGGCGGCCGCCGCCGAGTACCGCGCCATACGCTCAGCGCCGAGGCGATCGTGGACGCCGCGCTGCGCATGCTCGACGACACCGACTGCGAGGGCATCTCCATGCGTGCCCTCGCCGCCGAACTGGGCGTCGGCACGATGACGCTCTACACCTATTTCCGCAGCAAGGACGAACTGCTACAGGCCGCGCGCGACCAAGTGCTCGACAGCTTCCATCCCCCGGCCGTCTCCGGCGACTGGGCCGACCGCGTGCGGGCCTGCTGCCAGGCGCTGTACCGGTTGCTCGTGGAACGCCCGGCGGTGCTGCGGGTACTCGCGGTGAAACCCGACAGCGACGGCGATTTCGCCGATACCGCCACGGCCGCACTGGAATTGGTGCTCTCCCAGTTACGGGCGGCCGGGCTCGGCCGGCAGGAGACCGCGCGCGGATACGTGGTGCTGCTGCAGTACACCTTCGGCTCGGCGCTGCGCCACGTGTTCGCTCCGGCGCGGCGGGGCGGCGAGAACATCCCCAGCCGCCTGCAGATGCTGGATCCGGTGGCCCATCCGACGATCGCCGATCTGATGCCGGAGCTGGTGATCACCCACGGCGGCGGCGAGGAGCAATATCTGTACGGCCTGGACCTCATCCTCGACGGGTTGCGCAAGGCCGCCGCGGCGGCCCACTAGCCCTGTGCCAGGCGCAGGGCCACGTCGATGATCACCGCTTCGCGCGGGGCCGCGGCATCCCGGCGCGGTTCGTTCACCCACAGCACCGACCGGCCGGCGCCGTCGTGGCACGGCAGCGCCACGCACCGGCCCGGCGCGACCACCACGACAGCGTGCAGCCCGAGCAGATGCAGCAGCGCCAGCGGCGGGTCGGGGGCGGGCGAGGCCACCACGAAAGCCAGGCGCCGCGACCGTGGCTGCCCGAGTACGGGACCACAGACCGGCAGGGCGTCGATCACCCTGTGCCCCAAGCGATTCGGCATGGCTACCAGGCCGAATCGGCCACCGGTGACCAGATGTGGGCGGGGGCCGATCATCGTGACCAGCAGTCCGCGCTCGGCGTAGACCGCACGGATACCGTCCGGGTCGCGGACGTCGGCGAACATCATGACCGTCGCGCCACCTCACCCGTCTCTGTCGGCCCCTCAGCTCAACAGCCGCGCGATCGCCGAATCAGGGCCCAAGGTCCCCACCGCGCGGGACCTTGGTCATCGATTCCGGATTTGTAGGATTGCCGGAAAATAGCAGGAGCTGCTTCGGCAATCGGGAGGCCCGATGATCGACCGGAACCGGACGGCGACACCGGTACGCGGGCGCTGGGGAATGCTGGCGGTTTTGTGCGCGAGCCTGCTCCTCGTCGCGATGGACGCCACCGTGCTCAACGTCGCGCTGCCCTCGCTGATCGAGGATCTGCAGCCGGGAGCGGTCGCCCAGTTGTGGATCGTCGACATCTACGGTCTGGTCCTGGGTGGCCTGCTCATCACCTTCGGCGCGATCGGCGACCGGATCGGCCGCAAGCGGCTGTTCCTGACGGGATTCGCGCTGTTCGGCGTCGCTTCGATGGTCGCCGCCACCGCTCAGGTCACCGGTCAGCTCATCGGCGGGCGGGTACTTCTGGCGGTGGGTGGCGCGATGGTGATGCCCTCGACGCTCTCGCTGATCCGCAACATCTTCGACGATCCGCACGAACGCACCCGGGCCATCGCGATCTGGGCGGCCATCGCCGGGGTCGGCGCGGCGGTCGGTCCGATCGTCGGTGGCGTTCTGGTCGAACATTTCGGCTGGGCGGCGGCGTTCTGGATCAATGTGCCGGTGGTGGTGCTCACGCTGGCGGCCGGCATCGGTTTGCTGCCCGAATACCGAGCGCCCTCTACCACCGCGTTCGACTGGCCGAGTGTCCCGCTGTCGGTGCTCGGCATCGTCGGATTCGTCTGGGGCGTCAAACATCTCGCGCGCGGTGAGGACATCGTAGTGAACGTGTGCGTCCTGCTGGCCGGGCTCGCGATGCTGTTCTGGTTCGCGCGACGGCAACTGTGGCTGATCGATCCGCTGCTCGACATCCGGTTGTTCCGGCGCCCGGTCTTCCTGGCCGCGGCCCTGGCGACACTGATGGCGATGATCGCGATCGGCGCCGCCCTGTTCCTGATCTCGTTGTGGCTGCAGTACATTCACGGCTACTCCCCCGCCGAGGCCGGTATCCGGACGGCGCCCGCCGCGGCCGCGACCCTGATCGGCTCGCTGGCCACACCGGCACTGCTGCGCCGGACCGGGGTGCGCGGGGTGATGGTCACGAGTCTGCTCATCCTCGCCGCCGGATTCGCGGTGCTGGCGATCTCGCCGGAGCCCACCAGCTACGCCGTGGTGGCGCTGGTACTGGTCTGCCTGGGCATCGGCGACGGCATCGCGGTCACCGCCGCCGCGGCGGTTCTGGTTTCCTCGGTGCCGGCCGAACGCGCCGGACAGGGCGGCGCGGTCGAGGAGACCAGCTACGAATTGGGCAACGGCCTGGGAGTGGCGCTGCTCGGCAGTGTGCACGGCGCGCTGTTCACTCACTACATGAGCGACGTTCCGCTGGCCGGGGCCCAAGGCGAGACGGCTCGTGAATCGGCCGGCGGCGCGATCGCGGTGGCCGGCGATATCGGCGGCGAACTCGGGGCACGCGTGCACGAGATGGCCTCGGCTGCATTCGATTCCGCGCTCACGATCACCTCGTACGCGGCCGCCGGAGTGGTGGCGACGGTCGCGGTTCTCACCGCGATCCTGATCCCGCGGCACACCAGCGTGACACCGCGGCACTGACCCGAGTGCGCGGTCAGCCGCGCTTGCGGCGATGACGGCGATGGGTGGTGTCGCAGAGCGGATAGATTCCGGAGCGGCGGCAGGTGCACACCGCGACCACGAACCGATCGCAGCGCACCACGCGGCCGTCGTCGGTCACCAACTCCACCGGGCCCTCGACGAGCGCCGGACCGTCCTTGGTCAGCGTGACCCGGGTGCGGCGGCCCGGACCGGGTGCGGGGTCGTCATTCTCGATCGGCACGAATCACCACCAGCTCCTCTTGCCGCGCCCCCGGTTCGATGAGGCGCTGTTGCTCCAGCCAGTCCGCGCGCCGGCGCAGCACGGGCCCGAATTCGCACGTTTCGCGGACGACGATCGCGGCCTTGAGCCCCCCGTCGCGCAATTGGCGCACGGTCAGATCCGGATCGCACAGCGACGAATGCACGATCAGCGCGATTCCCTTGGTCCGCAACAACTCCGGCATCAGCCGGCACAACGGGTCCAGCAGCGCCCGGCCGTGCGGTCCGCCCTCCCAGGCCCGTGCCCGGCCGCGTGCCGGGGCCTCGGAAGGCCCCGGCACGTAGGGTGGATTGGCCAGCACCGCGTCGAACGTCCGCCGGCGCAGCACCCGGCCGAAATCGCCGTGCAACAGTTCCAGCGGTACCCCGTGCAACCTGCTGTTGAGCCACGCCGAGGCCAGCGCCCGGCGCGAGATGTCCACCGCGGTGACCGCGGACGCACCGGCGCGTCCCGCTTCGATAGCCACGGCACCGGTGCCGGTACACACGTCCACCACCTTGGATCCCTCCGGGATGGCGGCGGCCCCCAGCGCTCTGATCAGCAGTCCGGTATCGGCTGTCGGGGCGTAGACACCCGGTGCGCGGAACAGTCTCATGATTGCCGAATACCCGCCTTCCGATGATCAACCCGCGCGATCTCGCGGGATCGCCTCCGGGTCGCGCAGCGAGCTGTGCCCGGCCGACCAGCTGTCGAGCATGTGCCGGTCGATGGCGTTCTCCAGCAATGTCGTCGCCTGGATGCCGAAGACCATCGGTGCGATCAGCTCGGGCTCGCGGGCCGACAGGTCCCCGATGACGTCGCGGCGCATCACCTGCTCGTGCACCGCGTCGGCCTCCACATGTTCGGCGTAGAAGCGCACGCACGCCGGATGCGCGTCCAACCGCCGCAACGTGTCGACCATGCGGCGCGACGCGGGTGGCGAGCTGATCTCGACGCTCGCGAAGTGCCCGACCAGCTCGCCGCGGTACTGCCGGTGCAGGCCGAACAGCGACATCATGTTCACCAGCGCCAGCATCGGCGCGGGGACCGCGTCGAGATAGTGCAGGTAGGTGTTGTCGAGGCCGGCGCCGGCCAGCAGGTCGGCGAACAGCTGAGCGTGGACGTCCTCTCCGCGACCGGCGCCGAACTCGTCGTATTCGACGGCGACCAGCGCGGCCTTCGCCTGACCGCGCAACCGGGGAATCACCCACGCGTAGGGGTCGGCCTCCTTGTGGTGGTAGATCGAGCGGTGCGCGAAGTATTCGCACACCTGCCACCACTGGCCCTGCTCGTTCAGGAAATGCCCGACGCCCGCGCCCTCGACCGGCTCGACGAGCAGATCGTCGAGTTCGCCGTCGAGGTCGTCGCCGCCGGGCACATCGCGTCGCATCGCGGCCAGGAAGCGGTCCTCGAGGTGGGCGCGCATGCGCAGCAACTTCGGATCCCATTCCCACCGGGGATCGACGGAATCGAAACCGCGGTAATGCAATTCGTAGCACAGGTGCAGTGCCAGCTGCAGATCCTCGCCGTACGGATCGGCGTTCGCGGTATCGAAATCGACATGGCAGGCAGTGCCGCCGAGCAGGGCGCAGATGCCTGCGGAGAGTTCGCCGCGCGGCTGCGGTAGCGGCGGCGCGCCGGTATTCACCGTCACCGGCGCCGGGGTGGGCCGATGCCGGGACGCCGAGAGGGGGCGGTGGCCGGATGTTCGGCGCACGTCGGGGTGCGGAATCTCCATAGGCGCCGCATACCCGGTGCTCGGCGCCTCAATCGGCGGCCCGCGCCGGTTCGATCGGCGGCGCCGGCGGGCCAGGTTCGACCGCGGATCGGCGGGTATGCGCGAAACAGAGCATCCTGTCGCCCGTCGAAAGGAGCACATTGTGAACGACCCGACCGGTTCCCGAGCTCCCGGGGACGACCTCACCGCCATCGCGATCAGCTGCACCTTGAAGAAGTCGCCGGATCGATCGAGCAGCGAGCTGATCGCCGAGCAGGTCCTGCGCGAACTGTCGAACCACGGCGTCACGGGCAAGACCGTGCGCGCCGTCGACCTCGATATCCGCCCCGGCATCACCGCCGACGAAGGCGACGGCGATCAGTGGCCGCAGCTGCGCGAGCAGATCAGCGCCGCCGACATCGTGCTGGTCGCCACACCCACCTGGCTGGGCCACATGTCCTCGGTCGCTCAGCGCGTACTGGAACGCCTCGACGCCGAACTCTCGGTCACCGACGACGAGAACCGGCCCGCCATGGTGGGCAAGGTGGGCATCGCCGCCGTCGTCGGCAACGAGGACGGCGCGCACAAGATCTGCGCCGATACGTTCCAGGCGCTCAACGACATCGGCTTCACCGTGCCGGCCCAGGGCTGCACCTACTGGAACGGCGAGGCGATGAGCGGCGTCGACTATCTGGACCTGGACAACACTCCCGAGGCCGTCGCGACGACCACCGCGGGTATGGCGCGCAATGCCGCGCATCTGGCGCGGACCCTGAAGGCCGCGCCCTACCCGGCCTATCCGTCGTCCTAGCGCCGGCCACCGCGCGGCCGATCATCATCGTTCGAGGAGTCGACATGTACACCGACAACGCCGGACCGCGACTGCGTGCCGGCGAACCTCCGATTCCGGAACCGGTTCCGCCGCAGCCGATTCCGGATCCCACGCCCGAACATCCGATCCCGGACCCGGATCCGCGCCCGCCGATTCCGGAACCCGATCCCGTTCCGGGCCGCCCGCCCGAACCGGGCCGGCCGATTCCGGGCCCGAGCCCCGATCCGATTCCCGGTCATCCGCCGCCCGATCCCGGTCGGCCGGTCCCGCCGGAACCGACCCCCGAGCCGCCTCCGGATCCCGGTCGGCCCATCCCCGGACCCGCACCTGATCCCGGCCCGGATGTACCCGGTCGCGACCCCCGGCCCCCGGTTCCGCCGGCCGGTGTTTCGCCCGCTGCCGGCCGGGCACCCGCCGGACATGACATCCGATGAGCAGACCCCTGGAACGCATCCGCAGGTCACCGCCGAGGATCTGCGGATGCTGCTGGACGCGGGCAGCCCCGGCACCCGCCTGGTGTTGTCGGAGGGCCGGGTGCGGCTCGCCACCGACAGCGGCGAGGACGGATTGGAGTTGATCCGGCGTCCCGAACTGGCCGACCGCATCGGCAACCACCCCGACCAGCACGAACTGGCCGAACAGGCCGAACTACTCAACACGTTGATCCGCCTGCAGGGCGCCTGAGCGCCCGCGAGCCCGAGAAGGAGACGAGATGAGCCGACCCGACCGAGAGCCCGCCGTCCTGGTGGTGACCTCGCAGACCGGTGTGGAACGCGACGAGCTACTGGAGCCGCTGAAGCAGTTGCGCGACAACGGTATTCGCGTCACCCACGCCGCCCCGTCCACCGACGCGGTGCAGACCTTCGTCCACGACACCGAGGCCGACACCACCGTCGACCCCGACACCGATCTGGCCTCGGTGTCGGTGAGTGATTTCGACGCGCTGGTGGTGCCCGGCGGCACCGTCAACGCCGACAAGTTGCGCACCACGAAGGAGGCCGTCGACCTGGCGCGCGGTTTCGCCGACGCCGGAAAGACGATCGCCGCGATCTGTCACGGCCCGTGGCTGCTGGTGGAGGCCGATCTGATCCGCGGCAAGACCATGACCTCGTATCCGTCGCTGCAGACCGATGTGCGCAACGCGGGCGCTCAGTGGGTCGACGAACAGGTGGTCCGGACGCAGGACGGCTGGACGCTGATCACCTCCCGCAATCCGCGCGATCTGGACGCGTTCTGTTCCGCGATCGAGACCGAAGTGGGCGCGAAGTGACGAAGGAAAGGTGACGGCGCGGTCATGGTAAAGGCCCCGGGCGCAGCGGAATTCGTGCCGGACACCACCGATCTCGCGCGACTTCGCGAGGCCGCCTGCGGATGTCACGGCTGCGATCTGTACAAGCATGCGAACCGGACCGTCTTCGGGGAGGGCCCGCCGCACGCCCCGATGGTGATGATCGGCGAGCAACCCGGCGACCGTGAGGATCTGGCCGGACATCCCTTCGTCGGCCCCGCCGGAGCCCTGCTGAACCGCGCCCTCGCCGATGCCGGAATCGACCGCGACACCGTCTATCTCACGAACGCGGTGAAACATTTCAAATTCACCGAGCGCGGTAAGCGCCGCATCCATCAGAAGCCCGGGCGCACCGAGATCGTCGCGTGTACGCCCTGGCTGACCGCCGAACTCGACGCGATCCGACCACAGCTGGTGGTCTGCCTGGGCGCGGTGGCGGCGCAGGCGGTCTTCGGCCCCGACTTCCGGATCACCCGCGACCGCGGGCGGCTGATCGCGCACGACGATCTCCGTGCGCTGGCCACCATCCATCCGGCCGCCGCGCTGCGGGCTCCCGATCGTGCCGAGGCCTACGACGGTCTGGTCGCCGACCTCACCGAGGCGGCCACCGCACTGTGACACGAGACGGCCGCCGCCGGATGTCCGGCGGCGGCCGTTGCCGCCGGAGACGGTCAGCCGAGGTGCGTCAGCTCAGCTTCAAGGAGCGGCCGATGATTTCCTTCATGATCTCCGTGGTGCCGCCGTAGATGGTCTGCACGCGCGCGTCCATGTACGCCTTGGCGATCGGGTATTCGCGCATGTAGCCGTAACCGCCGTGCAGCTGCAGGCATTTGGTGATCAGGTCGAGCTGTTCCTCGGTGCTCCACCACTTGGCCATCGCGGCATCCTCGGCCGAGAGGGTGCCGGCGTTGAGGGCCTCGATGAAGCGGTCGACCAGCACGCGCACCGCGGTGGTCTTGGTGGCCAGCTCGGCCAGCACGAAGCGCGTGTTCTGCTGGGCGCCGATCGGTTTGCCGAAGGCCTTGCGGTCGCGCACGTACTGGATGGTGGTCTCCAGGCAGCCTTCCATCGCGGCGGCGGCCATCACAGCGATCGACATCCGCTCCTGCGGCAGGTTCTGCATCAGGTGGATGAAGCCCATGCCCTCGGTGCCGAGCAGGTTCTTGCCGGGAACCCGCACGTCGGTGAAGCTGAGCTCGGCGGTGTCCTGCGCCTTGAGACCGATCTTGTCCAGGTTGCGGCCGCGCTCGAAGCCGGGCATGCCGCGCTCGACGACGAGCAGCGAGAAGCCCATCGCCCCCTTCTCGGGATCGGTCTGCGCGACCACGATCACGATGTCGGAGTTGATGCCGTTGGTGATGAAGGTCTTGGCGCCGTTGAGGACCCAGTCGTCGCCGTCCTTGACCGCGCGGGTCTTGATGCCCTGCAGGTCCGAACCGGTGCCCGGCTCGGTCATGGCGATGGCGGTGATGATCTCACCGGAGCAGAACCCGGGCAGCCAGCGCTGCTTCTGCTCGTCGTTGGCCAGTTCCAGCAGGTACGGCGCGATCACGTCGTTGTGCAGCGAGAAGCCCAGCCCCGAGTACTGGCCCTTGGTGGTCTCCTCGGTGATCACGGCGTTGTAGCGGAAATCCTTCACGCCGCCGCCGCCGAACTCCTCGGGCACCGCCATGCCGAGGAACCCCTGCTTACCGGCCTCGAGCCAGAGCTGCCGATCCACGACCCCGGACTGCTCCCACTCGGCATGGTGCGGCGCGACATGCTGATCCAGAAATTTACGGTAGGACTCCCGGAACAGATCGTGTTCGGGCTCGAAAAGGGTGCGCTCCACGCCAACCTCCTAGTGACCACATCGGCAACTCGCCTGCCACATACGGTACCCGGAAGGGGAATCGCGGTTCACTTCAGATCCGAAAAAAGTCGCTTACCTGTGCGAAAAGCTTCGGAGGGCGGTCTCTGCGCACCCTGAACGCGGGTAAACCTCTAGAGCCCCACGGCGCCGCGAACCCGGCCCCAGAGCGTGCGGCCGCGGTCACGATCGCGCTCGGCCAGCAGGGCGGTGATCTCCTCCTCCAGCGCCTTGTGCACCACCTGCTGCAATTCCGCGGCGGCGGCGTCCAGATCGGTGGCGTCCTGCCACGGCGTGGTCTCGATGGGCGTACCGATCGAGTAGTAGAACCGTTCGGGCCGCGGCACCACGGTGGGGCCGATGCCGCGCATGAGCGGCGGGGTGAGGTTGCCGCGGATACCGAGCGCCTCGACGGTCCAGCGCAGCGGGCTCATCACCGGATGATCGCCGTCGAAGACCACGTCGAACACGTCGTCGGCGCCGATCATCGCGGTCGGCAGGATCGGCGCGCCGGCCTCGATCGCCATCCGCGCGAAGCCGGTGCGGCCCTCCCACTTCAGGTGGTACTTCTCACCCTTGCGACGCATCGCCTCGCGGCCGCCGCCCGGAAAGACGATGACCGCCTCACCGTTGTCGAGCAGGGTGCGGCAGTTGTCGCGCGAACCGCGCACGCTGCCGATCCGGTGCACGAGCTCGCGCACCGGCGGGACCCGCATCAGCACGTTCTCCGCGAGGCCACGCACCACCCGTCCGGTGCGGTGGTAGATCTCGTGCACCAGCAGCGGCGCGTCCACGCCGCCGAGCAGCGTGTGGTTGCCGACGAGCATGACCGGGCCCGTCTCGGGAATGTTGTCCAGGCCGTGGAAGACCGGGCTGTTCCACAGCCGCACCGGCGTGGACAGCGCGTCGAAAATCCGAAGATCGATGGCGGGCACCGTCATTCGCAACGGCGCGCCGTCACTGAGCTGCCGTACGGACTCCACCGGCGAGCGCTCGGCGGTGGAGTCGTCGGGCATGACATCGACAGGCGTGGACTCGGTCCCGGACATTTGCACCCTCCCTGCAGCCGTTCGGTGAAAGACGCGATTCTACCGAAAACGACTGTGGCACACAGACTACGAAAGCTTCAGTGCGAAGGCCCCGCTGCTTCCGCACTGCCGATGGTGCCCGCGTGCGCATACTGCGACAGAGTCGGCGCGAGCGCCCGGGGAACCCGGGCCCGCACCCGCGTGCCACCCTCCTCGTGCGAGGAGCTGATGATGCGGCCGTCGGAGTGGATGCGCGCGAGCAGATCACCACGAGTGTACGGGAGCAGCACACTCACCTCGACATCGAGCCCGCCGAGGATCTCGGCCAGCCGTTCGCGCAACTGGTCGATTCCACGTCCGGTGCGGGCCGAGACGAACACCGCCCCGGGCAACTGGGCACGCAGATGCGCCAGCTGCGTCGCGTCCAGCGCGTCGATCTTGTTCACCACCAGCAACTCCGGCGGTCCGGAGCCCTCGCCCTGCTCACGCAGTACATCGGTGATCACCTCACGCACGGCCTTGATCTGCTGATCGGGCAGCGCGTCGGAACCGTCGACCACGTGCAACAGCAGATCGGCGCCGGTGACCTCCTCGAGAGTGGAGCGGAACGCCTCCACCAGCTGCGTCGGCAGATGCCGGACGAATCCGACGGTGTCGGTGAAGACGACCTCGCGGCCGTCGTCGAGCGCCGCGCGCCGGGTGGTGGGATCCAAGGTGGCGAACAGGGCGTCCTGCACCAGGATGCCCGCACCGGTCAGGGCGTTCATCAGGCTGGATTTTCCGGCGTTGGTGTAGCCGACGATCGCGACCGCCGGAATGCCGCTGGAGGTGCGCCGCGACCGTTTGGTGTCGCGTGCGGTCTTCATCTCCTTGATCTCGCGGCGCAGTTTGGCCATACGCTCGCGGATCCGACGGCGATCGGTTTCGATCTTGGTCTCACCGGGGCCGCGGGTACCCACACCGCCGCCCGCTCCACCGGCGCGGCCACCGGCCTGCCGTGACATCGATTCACCCCAGCCGCGCAGTCGCGGCAGCATGTACTCCATCTGTGCCAGCGATACCTGCGCCTTGCCCTCGCGGGAGGTGGCGTGCTGGGCGAAGATGTCCAGAATCAGCGCGGTGCGGTCGATGACCTTCACCTTGACGACCTTCTCCAGCGCGTTCAGCTGCGCGGGAGTCAGCTCACCGTCGCAGATCACCGTGTCGGCGCCGGTTTCGAGTACCACCGAGCGCAGTTCGTCGGCCTTACCCGAGCCGATGTAGGTGGCGGGATCGGGCTTGTCGCGGCGCTGGATCAGCGCGTCGAGCACCTGGGAGCCGGCGGTTTCGGCGAGCGCGGCCAGTTCGGCCATGCTGGCGTCGGCCTGCGCGGCGCTGCCCTCGGTCCAGACACCGACCAGCACGACCCGCTCGAGTCGCAGCTGCCGGTACTCGACCTCGGTGATGTCGGTGAGTTCGGTCGAGAGCCCGGCGACACGACGCAAGGCGCTGCGTTCGTCGAGTTGCAGCTCACCGACCGTGGGCTCGGCGGCCCAGCCGTTGCCGGAGTAACCGCCGCCTTCGGTCTCGTCGGCGTCGTAATCGGTCACGCCGGTATCGGCGTCGTCATCGCCGATGCTGTAGTCCTGGTCCGCGTAGTCCGTGTCCGAGTCGAGTTGCTCGATCGGGGTGAACTCGTACGTTTGTGATTTCCTCATACACCTCCATGGTCCCACGCCACAACCACCCGGCGCACTCGGATATTTCCGGCCCCGGCCGGGAACGGCCCGGTACGGCGCAGCTCACACGGATTCAGGCGCCGGCCCACCACTCACCGGCGAGGTGTCCGGAACCGACCAGCACCGAGGGGCCACGCAACCACGCCTGCCCGTGATCGATGCCCACGGTGACCGCGCCGCCGGGCACCCGGACCCGCACCTGCGCGGACTCCGTCGCCGGATCGATCCCCGCACGCGTGAGCGCCGCGGCGGCCGCGGCGACCGTGCCGGTGCCGCAGGAGCGGGTTTCGCCGACGCCCCGTTCGTAGACCCGCATATGCACCGCGCCGTCCTCGGCGAGCGCGGTCAGGATCTCCACGTTCACGCCCTGCGGGAACAGCTCCGGATCGAATCCGGGCGGCACGGTGAGGTCGAGTGCGGCCAGACCGTCGGCGGTGAGCTCCGGATCGACACAGGCCAGATGCGGATTGCCGACGTCGACCCCGACCCCGGGCAGCGCGCTGCCGGCGACCGTGGCGGTGGATTCGCCGAGCATCCGCACCCGGCCCATACCGACGGTCACCTCGCCGAGTACCTCGTCGAAAGAGTGCACGACCACCGAACGCGCACCCGCACGGGTGCCGACCACGAATTCGGTCTCCCGCTGCAACCCGGTCGCGAGCAGGTAGTGGGCGAAGACCCGGACGCCGTTGCCGCACATCTCCGCGATCGACCCGTCGGCGTTGCGGTAGTCCATGAACCAGTCCGTCGCGGCCACATCGTCGGGCAGTCCGGCCAGCTCGCCCCGCTCCACCAGTGCCCCCGCCCGGGCGACGCGCAACACACCGTCGGCGCCGATGCCCTGGCGCCGGTCACACAGCACGGCGACGGTCTCGGGCGCCAGGCGCAGGCGCGCGTCGGAGTCCGGCAGCACCACGAAATCGTTCTGGGTCCCGTGGCCCTTGCTGAACTCGATATCGGCCGCGCCGGACACCCGCTGCTGCTCGCTCATCGACGTCGATCCTCCACCTGTCCCGCACTATTCGCCGGCCGCGCCGGCGTTCACCCTCGATACCGACACCCGGCGCTGCCGGGATATTTCGTACAGCACGACCGACACGGCGCAGGGGGTGACCGGCATCGCACCCGCCGGAATCCGCACCATCCCGTCGCATGCGTCGCGCCACCGCGCGTCCAGCTCGCCGTCGTCGGCGAACACCATGATCGTCGCATCCGCGAAGGTGTGTGCGTCGACCGGCCGGTCACCGGGTCCGGCCCCGACACCGACCAGCCGGGCCGGGACTTTCGCACCCGCCCGCAATTCGGCCACGGCCGCCGGCCCGGACACCCGCACCACGGGCACCGCGAACAGCGCTCCGGCCGAGGCGCGTACACACCGCGGGTCGTATTCGTCCGCGCCCGATCCGCTGATCACGACCGCTGCGGCGCCGAAGGCGTGCGCGGTGCGCAGCACGCTGCCCAGCCGTAGCGCGGAGGACGGGCGATCGATCACGACCACCGGATGTGCCGGATCGAGCCGGACCTCCGACCCGTCCCGGCTGCGGGTGTGCGCCAGGGCCACCAGTTCCGGTGTGCCACTATCGGGTTCGGCGAGTTCGTCGAGGGCGTCGCCGACCAGTCCGATCGCCGGCACCGCGTCGTCGTCGAGCACCTCGCGAGCCCACGGCGGCAGCGGGGCGCCGAGGCGGTACAGCACCGCTTCCAGCGGCCACCCGTTCGCCACGGCCGCGGTGATCGGTTCCCGGCCGTGCACGAGAAAGCGGCCGTCGCTGCGGCGCCGGGCGCGGTTGCCGAGATAGGCGCGCCACTCCCCCACGGAGGCGTTGCGGGTGGTCGATGGGCGGGTCACTGCCGAATCGATTCCTGTTCGTCGAGCACATGGGCCAGTACCGAATCCGCCAGCCGCGGATCGGCGCCGTCGACCCAGTGCACGCGCGGGTCACGGCGGAACCACGAGCGTTGCCGGCGCACGTAGCGGCGGGTGCCGATCAGCGTGCGCTCACGCGCATGACTCAGGTCGTATTCGTTGTCGAGATGAGCCAGGACTTGTGCGTATCCGATCGCCCGGCGTGCGGTCAGCCCCGAGCGCAGGCCGCGGCCGATCAGTTCCCGCACCTCGTCGACGAGCCCCTGCGCGAACATGGTCTCGGTGCGAGTCTCGATGCGCGCGTCGAGTTCGGCGGTCTCACGGTCGACGCCGATGATCGTGGTATTCCAGCGGGGCGTGCCGCGTTGCGGCTGCGAGGCGGCGAACGGGCGGCCGGTGAGTTCGACCACCTCGAGCGCGCGCACGATCCGCCGTCCGTCGGTGGGCAGAATGGTCTGCGCCGCAACGGGATCGGCCGTCCGCAAGGCGGCGTGGACGGCCGCGACACCCTCGCGTTCGAGAACCCCCTCCCACTTCTCGCGGACGCGGATGTCGGTGGCCGGGAATTCCCATTCGTCGAGCAGTGCCTGGACGTACATCATCGAACCGCCCACGATGACCGGCACCCGGCCGCGCGCGCGGATGTCCTCGACGTCGGCGGAGGCCGCGGCCTGATAGGCGGCGACGGTGGCCGTTTCGGTCACCTCCAGCACGTCGAGCTGGTGGTGCGGGATGCCGCGGCGCTGCCGCGGCGGCAGTTTGGCGGTGCCGATATCCATGCCGCGATACAGCTGCATGGCGTCGATGTTGACGATCTCACCGTCGAGGCGACTCGCCAATTCCAGTGCCAGATCGGACTTTCCGGTCGCGGTCGGGCCGATGACGGCGAT
>NZ_BAFW01000166.1 GCF_000308535.1 Nocardia cerradoensis NBRC 101014
GGACGGCAGATGGCCCAGCTCCCGGTCGATCCGCGGATGGCGCGCATGCTCGTCGCCGCGGAGGCCAACGGCTGCCTGTCCGAAGTGCTGGTCATCGTCGCGGCGCTGTCGATCCAGGACGTGCGGGAACGGCCGGCGGAATTCCAGCAGGCCGCCGACACCAAACACGCCCGGTTCACCGTCGAGGGCTCGGACTTCCTCGCCTATCTGCGACTGTGGGATTACCTGCGCGGACAGCGGAAATCGTTGTCGTCCAATCAGTTCCGGCGCATGTGCCGCGACGAGTTCCTGCACTATCTGCGCATCCGGGAATGGCAGGATCTGCAAGGGCAGCTACGCACCATCACCAAGAGCCTCGGCTGGTCGGCCGCGGAATCGATCGCCCCGCAACAGAATCCGGAAGCCCTGCCGTGGGACGGCGAGGGGATCCATCGCGCGCTGCTGGCGGGCATGCTGTCGCATATCGGTGTGCGCGAGGCGGAATCGCGGGAGTTCCTCGGCGCCCGCGGTGCGAAGTTCATGATCTTCCCCGGTTCGGCCCTGGCGAAGAAGCCGCCGCGCTGGGTGATGGCGGCCGAACTGGTGGAAACCTCGCGGCTGTGGGGCCGGATGGCCGCGCGGATCGAGCCCGAATGGGCCGAACGGCTCGCCGGCGACCTGGTCAAACGCAACTACTCGGAACCGCACTGGTCCTCCCGGCGCGGTGCGGCCATGGCCTACGAGCGGGTCACCCTCTACGGCATTCCGCTGGTCACCCAGCGCCGCGTCGACTTCGGCCGTATCGACGCGCAGCTCTCGCGGGAACTGTTCATCCGGCACGCACTGGTCCAGGGCGAATGGCAGCCCCGGCACGGGTTCTTCCACCGCAACCGCGAACTGCTCGACGATGTGGCTGATCTGGAGCATCGGGCGCGCCGGCGCGACATTCTCGTCGACGACCAGGTGCTGTTCGATTTCTACGATCAGCGCATCCCCGCCGACGTGGTGTCGGTGCGGCATTTCGACAGCTGGTGGCGCAAGACCGAGCGCGAGGACCCACATCTGCTGGACTTCTCGACCGCCACCGTGGTCAATGCGCAAGCGGCCCAGCTGGATCCGGCCGCCTACCCGGACAGCTGGCGGCAGGGCGAACTGAGCTTCCCGCTCACCTACCAGTTCGAGCCGGGACAGGCCGACGACGGCGTAACCGTGCACATCCCGGTCGCCCAGCTCGCCCACGTGCGGGCCGTGGGCTTCGACTGGCTGGTCCCCGGCATGCGTGAGGAACTCGCCGCCGCGCTGATCAAGACCCTGCCGAAACAGCTGCGCCGCAGCGTCGTGCCCGCGCCGGACTTCGCGAGGGCCGCGCTGGCGCGGCTGACCCCGCGCGCCGAACCGCTGCGCACCGGACTGGCCCGTGAGCTGTCGGCACTGGCGTCGACCTCGATCGCGCCGGCCGACCTCGACCCCGGCGCCCTGCCCGACCATCTGCGGATGACGTTCGCCGTCACCGGTCCCGACGGCACCGACCTCGCCCGCGGCAAGAGCCTGGCCGCCTTGAAAACCCAGCTGTCCCAGCAGGTTTCGCAATCGGTGGCGAAGGCGACGAGTGCGGCCGAACGAGCGCCGGCGACGGTGTGGACGGCGCAGACGCTGGGTACCGTGCCGCAGACCATTCGGCGTGAGGTCGGCGGCCAGACCATCACCGGCTATCCCGCCCTGGTCAGCGAGGGTGACGGGGTGGCCGTGCGCGTGTTGTCGTCGCCGGCCGCGCAGCGGGCCGCGATGCGCACCGGCACCAGGGCGCTGCTGCTGCGCGAGATGCCGGCCGCGCAGCGCTCGGTCACCTCGGGACTGTCGGCCGCCGATCGCCTCGCGCTGAGCCAGAACCCGTACGGATCGATGGACGCGCTGCTCGACGACTGCCGCGCCTGCGCGGCCGACGAACTCATTGCCGCACACGGTGGTCCGGTACGCAGTCCGGAGCAGTTCACCCGGCTGGTCGATCAGGTGCGACCGCAGTTCGCCGGTGCGGTCGCGCGCGTTCTCGCACTGGTTGTCCCGGTGCTGGCCGCCGCACACCGGGTGCGGACCGCCCTGGCCGACACGACCGATCGCGATATCGCCGACGATGTCGCCGGGCAACTCGACGAACTGGTCTTCGCCGGTTTCGTCAGGGAATTCGGCACCACCCGGCTCCGCGAGATTCCGCGGTATCTGCACGCCGCCGAGGCACGGCTGCTCGCGCTGCCCGCCTCGGCCGATCGCGACCGTCACGGCGCGGCCGAGCTGGATCGGGTGCATGCCGCGTACGCGCGACTGCTCGACCGTCTTCCCGGCGCGCGTCGCACGGCTGCCGACGTCACCGAGATCTGGTGGATGATCGAGGAACTGCGGGTGAGCCTGTTCGCACAGCAGCTGGGCACGCCGTATCCGGTGTCCGCCAAGCGCATCGTCAAGGCCATCGACGGGATCGGCGCGGCGCCGGCGGGGGCCCGGCCCCGCTGATCAGTCGGCGCCGGCGGCCACCGAACGTTCGGCGCGGTGGCGGCGCAGATCGTCGATCTCGCGTTCGAAATCGTCGGCGGAGCTGAAGGACCGGTAGACCGATGCGAAGCGCAGATAGGCGACTTCGTCGAGATCGCGCAGCGGCCCCAGGATCGCCAGACCGACCTCGTGGCTCGGCACCTCCGGAGAACCCTTCGCGCGCACCGCGTCCTCGACCTGCTGGGCGAGCAGGTTCAGGGCGTCGTCGTCGACCTCACGCCCCTGGCAGGCCCGGCGGACGCCGCGGATCACCTTCTCGCGGCTGAACGGTTCGGTGACACCGCTGCGCTTGACCACCGAGAGGATCGCGGTCTCGACCGTGGTGAAGCGGCGCCCGCACTGCGGACATGCGCGACGGCGCCTGATTGCGCTGCCTTCCTCGGCCTCACGCGAGTCGACCACCCGCGAATCCGGGTGCCGACAGTACGGGCAATGCATCCGGGATCCTTCGTCGATGCCTGCGTCGGTTCGCGACGAGCTGCCTGCCCTCGACCTGTTCCGCCGATACAGCCGCACTCACCACGTATGTCCTGAGCGTCTTTCAGGATACCCGTACGGCGTTCGCCCCGGCCCATGCGGACCCGCGAGCGAAGCCGCTCACGCCGTCAGTTGCCACTGGCTCGTCAGGTCGGTGAGCAGATCCGGCAGGCGATTCAGCAATCGTCCGGCAGCGAGATCACCGTCGAACGGCACCGACAGCACCCGGCGGGCCAGCCCCGGAGCGGCCTGCATCCGTTCGTAACAGGGCACCAGATCGCCGGTGATGTAGGTCCAGCGCGGGTCGCGATCGGCCCAGTTGAAATTGGGCAACGGAGTGCGCAGCGTCAGGGTGCGCCCGCCGACCTCGGCCGAGACGGTGGTCGGTGCGAACACACCGGGTGCGCGAACCCCGGGTACCGCGGGTTTCGCCGCCAGGGTGCTGACGTAGGTCATCACCCGGCCCATCGCGCCCTGTCCCCGCGAGGTGACATCCCATTGATCGGCGATGATCTGGTTCTGTTCGCGATCGGTCATCCGCATCAGCGCGTCGTCGTACCCGGCGACCGTGCCCGTGGCGAGTGAGCGCCAGGCCTGCACCGCATTGTCGTCGAGCACTCCTGCGGCGTACATCTCCTCGATCGCGGGCAATCCTCCGGCGATATAGGCCTCGTGCATCGGCACCTGGTCGAGGAAGATGTGCTTCTGCATGATCATCAGCCGGGTCTGGAACCACACCAGATCCTCGGCGGTGAGTCGCGGGCCCTCGGTGGCCAGGAGCCGGATGTCGGCGGGCAGTGCCGCCACGAGCTGCGGCGGTGTCGCCCGCAGCAGATCCGCGACCGCGTCGCCGAGCTGGTGGATACCCGGCACGCTGAGAATGCTTGCGACATCGTTCATATCGAAGAATCCCGAGGCGAACGAGCCGCCAGCCAGTCCGGCCAGCCCGGTCCAGGAGAACTCCGGATGGGCGGTCGTCAGCCGGAGGTAGTTCACGTAGACCTGGGTGAAGGTGCGCGAATTCGCGGCGACCCCGCGGATCGGATCCCACGCGGCGAGGTCGATATCGGCATCGGCGGTGGCCACCGTCAGCCAATACTGGTGTAGCAGGGCCGCATACCGCCGCGGCGCGATCCCGTCGGCACGAGCCTGATCCAGCGCCGCGGCCAGAGTCGACGTATCCAGCGGCAGGTCCGGATTCAGGCCCCCGGCGCTCTCCCCCGCCCCATTCACCACCGGAATGTCCAGATATGCGGTGTATCCCGCCTCCGCGCGCACCGCGGGTGCCGCGGCACAGGCGATCACGAAACAGATGAGCAGTGCGGCCGTGCGTGCGAACAGTCGCGGCAGCGCGCGATGGAGGGTGTGCACCATGATGCCTCGTCCTCGAAATCCGTTGGCGGAGAATGTAGCCCCGATCACATTCCGAGCAGAGTAGCAACATGTTTCAGTTGTGGATCAATAAATTCGGCCACGCGCGTGCGCGCCCTGGGAGCCCTCGACCACGGCTTATCGCGATGCCGGAACCACGAGCGTCCGCCCCGCGGCCACTTCGGTGCCACGCAATCCGTTCAACTCGACGATGCGGGCCACCGTGTCGCGCACCGCGTCCTTCGGCGCCACCCGCTGCGCGAGATCGGACAGCGACTCACCGGGCTGCACCTGGACCGTCTGCGTGGACGCCGGACCGCCCGCGTCACGCAGCTGCGCCACTCCCACGAGCCCGCAGACCGCCGCCGCGGTGAGCAGGGCGGTCGCAGCGAGGGTGGCCAGCCCGATCCGGGCCTGTTCCACCCGCTGGAGCGGATGCGGTCCGCGCGCCGGCGCGGCGACCGGCACCCGGTCGTAGCCCGCCACGACATGCGGGCGTTGCAGTCCGCGGGGACGCCGGAGGTCGGCCCGGCGGTGGCGCCGGACCGGGCGCACGGTGTGGACCGGCGCATCGCCGGACGAACCGGCCCGGATGCCGATCGTGCTGAATTCATCGACCGCGGTACGCATCTGACGACCTCCATGAATGCTGTGACGAATGCTGGGCGGATGGATCACAGGGGTATGAGAGTTGTGGCGTATTCGCTCATCTGTTCGAAGAACTGATGTTCGAATTCTTACCACGCGGGGCCGACAAAGTCACCAGCCACGCCGACATGCGTCGAACAGATGTTTGAAACCTGGCCGCGGTCGGACTACATTCGAAGCACGCGATCCGGCGGCGCCTGCAGAACCCGCGCCTGCAGAACCAACGCCTGCAGAACCGACGTCGGCACAACCCGACAGACACGCCCCGGCAGACAGACGAACGGAGGACGGCGAGCGTGAGCGAACGTACGGTGGTCGGACACGAGGAGGCGGCCGGTAACGGCACGGCCTCCCCCGACGGTGCCCAGGCGCCGGGCGGTGACACCGAAACCCCCGGCAACGGAGCGGATCTCACCGTCCGCCAGCGCAAGGTACTCGAGGTCATCCGGACCTCGGTGAACGAACGCGGCTATCCCCCCAGCATCCGCGAGATCGGCGACGCGGTCGGACTCACCTCCACCTCGTCGGTCGCGCATCAGCTCCGCGCGCTCGAGCGCAAGGGCTATCTGCGCCGCGATCCCAATCGTCCGCGCGCGGTCGACGTCCGCGGCCTGGACGAGACCGCCGTGCGGGCGGCCGGTGCCGCGCCGGTGCTGCGCGCGGTGGCGACCGAAACCTCCGACGCGACCCCGGCGCCCACCTACGTGCCGGTGCTCGGCCGCATCGCCGCTGGTGGGCCGATCCTCGCCGAACAGGCCGTCGAGGACGTGTTCCCGCTGCCGCGCGAACTGGTCGGCGAGGGCTCGCTGTTCCTGCTGAAGGTCGTCGGTGAGTCGATGGTCGACGCGGCGATCTGCGACGGTGACTGGGTGGTGGTCCGCCAGCAGAACGTCGCCGACAACGGCGATATCGTCGCCGCGATGATCGAGGGCGAGGCGACGGTCAAGACGTTCAAACGCACCGGCGATCAGGTGTGGCTGATGCCGCACAACCCGCTGTTCGATCCGATCGACGGTAACGACGCCCAGATCCTGGGCAAGGTCGTCACGGTGATCCGCAAGATCTGAGTGCGGTGGCCCGTCCGGGAGGCATCGTCGGCTGCCGCCCGGACGGGCGGATCCGTCAGCGCCGGAAACGGTCGCGCAGGACGGGATCGTTCTCCCACCACAGTCCGCTCTGGACCGGTGCCTCCGCCTGCGCCGTCGTCGTGGCGGCGGGTGCGGCCGAGGTCCGCGCCGCCTCGTTCGCCGGCGGTGCCGAAAGTTGCTCGGCCGCATCGAGTTCGGCGTCCATCCGCGCGGCATTGCGACGTTCGTCGGCTGCCCACGACCGCATCAGGGTCAGCAGATAGGGCAGGCCGAGCACGTCGCCGAGCACCCAGATGATGCCCGCGCCGATGATCTGGTCCATCCGCAGATCCGGGCCCCACGTCCGGCCCACTTCGGTGTAGTAGTCCACCGCCACCAGCGGCCCGAACCACAGCACCAGCCCCAGCACTCCGTCTGCCAGTGATTCGAACACCGTGATCAGCAACGAGACGGCCTGCGAATAGCGATGCGGAACGGGATCGGTCTGCAGCCGCGAATAGAAGTACAGGAATCCGACGGCCACCAGCAGCAGCCGGGTGAGCGCGTCGACCACCCCGTGCCGCAGCACCGCGTCGAACCACGGGGTCAGGATCAGCAGCCAGGGTGTTGCCAGGATGGCGATCGACGGGACCAGCGGATAGGTCACCACCCGCGCGGGCGCCGAGGCGAGTACGCGGTCCAGTCGCTCGCGCCCCGCCGGGCCGAGCCCGTCGCGCAGCACCGTCAGCGGCCGACCGGTCGCCAGGCCGAACGGCACCACATAGAGCAGCAGCAGTATCTGCAGCGCCCGCATCCAGAACAGGGTGCCGGAGTACACGCCGATCACACTGATGCCGGTCAGCAACCAGACTCCGAGGCCGACCGCGCCGAACGCCCAGCCGCGTCCCGCCGACTCCACACGTGCGCGCCGATCGGCGCGCCGGCGAGCCAGGCCGTAGCCGAGCCCCAGCGCGGCGGTCACCACGATCGTCGAGGTGTCCCAGCGCCATTCCTCGATGACGGACTGCACGGTCAGCGGCGTGTCGATCCATCCCACGGCAGCCAGTATCCACCCGGCGTCGGGCAGCGTTTGCGCCGGTCCGGCGGGGTGTCCGGTTAGTTCTGATTACCGGATTCGTGGGTGTGCGCGACATCCCGGGAGCGGCGCGCGGGACCGTGCGACTGTGCGCAGTGGCCGCTCGGCCGGGCGCCGAGTTCGATCAGTTCGGGCTGTGCGTGGTCGACCTGCAGCGTGGCGTGTTCGATGTGATGGTCGGCGGCCAGCCACCGCGCCAGCTCCTGACGCACCGCATGGCAGTCGCGGCCGGGCTCGACCAGCACGTGCGCCGAGAGAGCCGGGGACCCCGAGGTGATCTCCCAGATGTGCAGATCGTGCACCTCGACGACGCCGTCACGGGCGGCCATGCCGACACCCACCGCCGCCGGGTCGATATCGGCCGGGGCGGCCTCCAGGAAGATCCGGCTCGACGCCCGGACCAGGCCGACACCCGCCTTCACCATCAGCGCGACCACCACCAGCGTCGCGATCGCGTCGGCGCGTTCGAAGCCGGTGAGCATGATGATCACCCCGGCCACCGCGGTCGCCAGGAAGGCGTAGAGATCGGTGAGGATGTGCTGGAACGCGCCCTCGACATTCAGGCTGCTGCGATTGGCGCGTGAAATCATCCAGGTGGCAGCGAGATTCACCACCACACCCACCAGCGCGGTCGCCAGGACCAGTCCACCGGTCACCGCGGGGGGCTCGATCAGGCGGCGGATCGCCTCGTAGAGCAGCCAGGCCGACAGGACCAGCAGTGTCAGGCCGTTGGCTTGCGCGGACAGGATTTCCACCCGCTTCCAGCCGAAGGTCATCCGCCCGGCCGGCGGTCGCGCCGCGAGGCGAATCGCCCACAGCGCCAACGCGATCGAAGCGGCGTCGGTGAGCATGTGCGCGGCATCGGACAGCAGGGCCAGCGAGCCGGCCACCACACCCACGACCACCTCGCCGAGGAGGAAGACCACGATGACCGCGAGTGCCCCGGCCAGCCAGCGCCGATCGCTGTCGGGAGTGGCGTGCGCATGACTGTGCGCGTGACCGTGGCCCGAGCCGTGTGTATGTCCGGCACCCATGCTCCGTACTCCTCTCCGTCGCTACCGCTCGTCATCATATGCATACATCGCTATGTATGCAATATCCCCTGCTCGCACCCACCGGCGAGGGTCGGCAGCCGGGTACCCGCGCGCCGATCCCTTTATCCGAACCCGGCGATCCGAACTCCCGGGCGGTGTCCGAAGACCGCGAGCATTCCGATAACTTTTGCGGGCCTCGCACTAAATGCGTCCCGCCGATTCTTTTCTCATTCCGGGAACATTCACGATCGAAACCGCCCGAATAGCACCGGATTCACTACGGCCGGTCGCAATACGGTACGGTATACACAATCCCAGTTGCTCCGTGTCAGTGCGAAAGGGCTCGATCATGGCCAAGAAAGTCACCGTCACACTCATCGATGATTACGACGGGAAGTCCAAAGCGGATGAGACCGTGCAGTTCTCGATCGACGGTGTGGCGTATGAAATCGACCTGTCGACATTGAATGCCGGGAAGCTGCGCGGGGCACTCGAACCCTGGACGGAAAAGTCCCGCAAGGTCGGCCGTCTGAAGTCCGGCGGCGGCACCCGCACCAAGTCCGCGGCCGACCGCGAGCAGACGGTGGCGATCCGGGAATGGGCCAAGAAACACGGCTATAACGTCTCCGCGCGCGGCCGCATTTCCTCCGAGGTTGTCGCCGCCTATCACAAAGCGAGCAAGTAGCCGGCATCCGATCTTTGGACCGAGATCGCACGTACGCTACGCACCCAGCGGGCCCGCAGCATCACGTCACAGCCGTGATCTTGCGGGCCCGCTCGGCGCGGTAATCTGGTTCTCTGGTTCGGCGCCGCGCCGTACTCACAAGTCGCTGGGAGTAGTTCCGAGGCGGGGTTGGTGTGCATGACAGGGGATACCGGGATCGGTGAACTGGCTCGACGATGGCGGATCGCGATCGCCGACACCGGTTTCGTTCCCATGTCGATGCGCGAACTGGAACAACTGCTGGCGGGGCTGCTCGAGCAGCTCGTCGCGATTGTCGGGGCCGAACCGTTCGACGCCGCGGCCGCCGCCACGATCGGCGCCGCACTGGTACGCGCCAACCTCACCGATCCGCAGGTCATGCCCCGCTCCGCCCGTGCGCTGACACCCCTGGCCACTAGCGTGTTCCCGCCGGGCGATCGGGTGCTCGCGGTTCTGGGCGAGATGGCCCGCGGATATACCGAGGAGTTACTCGCCACCCGGGCACGGCATCAGGAAATGCTGCACTCGGCGATGGCCGACGCCCGCAATGCCGCCGAGGCGCGATTCCGGGTGGTATTCGACAATGCCGCCATCGCCATCGGCATCGGTGACGCCGAGGGCCGGGTGGTCGACGTGAATCCCGCGATGGCCACGATGCTCGGCGTCAGCCGCGAGTATCTGCTCGAACGCGGGGTCACCGATCTGATACATCCGGACGACCGCGTGGAATTGCGACGCCGCGTTCTGGGCGAGCTTTTGCACGCCGGCTCGGGCACCGTCCGGATGGAATTGCGCTATCCGCGTCCCGAGGGCGTCGACGGCTGGGCCGCGTGGGCGATCACCCTGGTACCGGCAACCGGCGGACGGGCGGCATATCTGCTGGTGGTCGGCGAGGACACCACCCAGCGGCGGGAATTGCAGGCCGAATTGCATCGCCAGGCCCGGCTGGACCCGCTGACCGGCCTGCCCAATCGGCGGCAACTGGTCGAAGCGCTCTCGGCCATCATCGCCGACGCCGGCGCCGAGGACTGCATCGGCTTGTGTTTCATCGACCTCGACGGATTCAAATCGGTCAACGACACCTACGGCCACGGAGTCGGTGACCGGCTGCTCGCCGCGGTCGCGGAGCGGCTCTCGGCGGCGGTTCCGGCGCTCATGCTGGCCCGGGTGGGCGGCGACGAATTCGTCGGGCTGGTGCGCCCGACCTGCGACACCGAACACATCGCGGCGGTGGCCCAGCGCCTGCTCGACGCATTGGCCGAACCCATCCCCGTCGACAACCACGACCTGATGATCTCGGCGTGCATCGGCGCGATCGTCACCCCTGTCATCGGCACCGACGCCGAGCGACTGCTCGACGCCGCCGACGCCGGGCTGTACCGCGCGAAGGCCAGCGGACGCAACCGCTGGGTCCTGCATGCGGCTGATGTCGCCGCCCGGGTGCGCGGCCTAGGATGAGCGGCGTGCAACCTCTGTTACCCGACTGGGCGGCCGACGACATCGACCCCCGGATTCCCAGCCCGGCGCGAGTGTACGACTATCTGCTGGGAGGATTCGCCAATTTCGAGGTGGATCGGTCGGTCGCGGCGCAAATGATCGAGGTCATTCCCGAAGTTCCGCGCACGGCCCGCGCCAACCGCGCATTTTTGCAGCGTGCGGTCGGTTTTCTCGCCGAGGCGGGTATCGACCAATTCCTCGATCTGGGCTCCGGAATTCCGACGGCGGGCAACGTGCACGAGATCGCGCAGCGCGTCGTCCCGGGCGCGCGGGTGGTCTATGTCGATATCGATCCGGTCGCGGTGACCATGAGCCGCAAGCTACTGGCGGACAATCCGAACGCCACAGCGGTGCACGGGGATTTCACCGATATCGACGGGGTGCTCGAGCATCCGCAGGTCCGCGAGCTGCTGGATTTCGATCGGCCGGTCGCCGTCCTGCTGGTATCGATGTTGCATTTCGTGGCCGACGACGACCTGGCCGCGACGGTATTCGAGCGACTGCGCGCCACCATCGCCTCCGGCAGTTATCTGGCGCTGTCGCATCTGACCAGTGAGGGACCGCCCGAGCAGATGGACCGCATGCTCGCGGTGACCGAGCGCGTCACCGGCCGCGGCGACCGGCTGCGCACCCGCGCCGAGATCATGGAATTGCTCGGCGATCTGGTCCTCGTCGAACCCGGCCTGGAATATCTGGCCCGGTGGCGGCCGGATCCGGACGAGCCGCTGCCGGAGGTCCGGCCCCTCGACGGCTACGCGGGTGTGGCCCGCAAGCCCTGATCCGAGCCGCTAACCGGCGAGGGCCCGCGCGAAACCCGGCCACGCCTCGTGCAGGGACCGCTCCCAATACGGCCAGTCGTGCAACCCGCCCGGCGTGTAGCGGTAGGTGGCGGGGATTCCCCTACTCTCGGTCACCTCCTGCAGGCGCCGGGTGCATTGCGCGACGACCGATTCCAGCGCCCCGCCCCCGGCGGGATCGGCGACGGCCGGACCGTCGGTCGCGCTGCCGGGCCGCGGCACTCCCGCGCTCACGAAAAGCTCTGTCCCACGCAGTTTTTCCACATTCGCGGGCGTGCTGGGGTCGGCGTCGGCCCAGCCCGGCGAACCGTCCGGGCCCCACATGTTCCACGGATTGCCGCCGCCGGAGGCCACCACCGCCTGCACGAAGCGACGGCCCGGGTCGGTACCCGTCTGGGCACATCCGCTGAACGAGCCCACCGCGGCGTACAGGCCGGGCGCCGCCTGCGCCAGCGCGAGCACCGACGTCGCCGACATCGACACCCCCGCTATGGCGTTGCGGCCCGAGGTGTGCAGCGCGGCATCGACGAGCGGCGGCAGCTCACGGGTCAGGAACGTCGTCCATTCGTTGCGACCCAGCACGGGATCGTCGGCGAGCCAATCGGTGTAGTAGCTGTAGCGGCCGTCGAGGATGGTGACCACGGTGACGTCCTTGTCCGCGGTGAAAGCGTCGACGTCGGTGCGGGTTTCCCACGAGGTTTCGGTGCCACCGGGCCCGATGCCGTCCTCCGCGCCGTCGAGCAGGTACAGCACCGGCGACGAGGTCTCGGCGGGCCGCAGCACTCGCATGCTCACCGTGCGGTCCATGGCCGCCGAGTACACGACGAGCGTGGCGTGGCGGGCATCGGTCTCGATGATCCGGTCGATCCGGGATCCGTCCGCGAACGCCGATGCCTCGGTCGTCGCCGCGCCGACGCCGGACGACAGCGCCGCCACGACCGCCGGCGCCAGGCACAGCACCGCCCGGCGCCGGTACCGGCCCCCGAATCGCCTGCTCATCGAGCCTCACACATCCTTATCCGGCGAGGCCCGGCACCGTTGTGGCGCGAGACAGCCGCTGGCTCAACGATCGAGGCGGCGGGCGACGTTCCGTTCCGGGATGCGACGCACATCACGCCCCGGACGCGCGGCGGTGAACTCACAACCGCGCCCGCGGGCGCGCCGGGAATTGTCACAAGGCATCTTCTGCGCGAAGTCGATCCCGGTTACAAAGGAATTCCCGCCGGTGCGCTCGAGGAACCGGCCCGCGAGAAGTGTAAGAAGTTGGCTACCGAGGTTTTCGACACCGCCGTCGAGCTGCCGGTCGAGCGCAGCGCCGTCTGGGAGCTGCTCGTCGACCCGCAGCTGTATCCGCGCATCTTCACCGGGATCGGCGCCTGTGAGCGGCTCGAGACCGTCGCCGGCGCGCCGCTGTGGCAGCTGCGCATCGGAACCGCCGACACCGAGATCCGGACCCTGTCGCTGACGGTTCGGGTGGGCCCGCGCGGGGAGGCTTTCGAGTTGTACTGCGCGGCGACCGGGAGCTTCGCCTCGGTGCGGCTGCGCGATATCGAGGACGGCACCCGGGCGGTGATCACCTGTTTCGCCGCCGGCCGGATACATCCGGTCGCCGCGCGCACCTCGACCGCCGGCGCGCAGGCATGGCTGGACGCCGGCCTGCGGCGGCTGCGCGAATTGGTCACGGCCGCACCGACTTCGGTCGTGGTCAACCGCGAGAACACGCCCCTGCGGCGGCACGCCGACGTCGCGCGCCACATCCTCGGCACGGGCGTGGTGCGCACCGCGCGCCCGGATCGCAGTGTCGGGCAGCTGCGCGGACTCGCGCGCTGGGGTTTCAATCTCGCCGGCGGCTACGCGGCCGCGGCCGCGCACTCCCCCACCCGCATCGCCGTCGTCGACGATCGGCGCAGCCGCACCTTCGCCGACATCGACCGGCGCAGTACCGCACTGGCCGGTGGGATGGCCGGGCTGGGTCTGCGCACCGGCGATGCGATCGGCCTGCTCGCCCGCAATCACGCCGGCATGGTCGAAACCATGGTCGCGGCGGGCAAACTCGGCGTGGACACGATCCTGCTGAACGCGGGTCTGTCGGCCCGGCGCATCGAGGAGATCGTGCAGCGGCACCGGCTGGCGCACGTCTTCGTCGATGCCGAACTGGAAGAACTGATCCAGTATCTGCACTCCGACATCGTCCGCATCGCCACCGACGACGGCGCCCCCGGCCGCACCACCATCGAGGATCTGATCACCCAGGGCGACAACGGTTTCGACAAACCGGCACGGCCGGGCCGATTGATCGTGCTGACCTCCGGGACCAGCGGCACCCCCAAGGGCGCGCGCCGCCCGCACGCCAAGGGGTTCGCGACCGTGGCGGCGCTGCTCTCGCGTATTCCGTTGCGGATGAACGACACCATGCTGATTCCGGCGCCGCTGTTCCACACCTGGGGTCTGGCCGCGCTGCAATTGAGCACCGCACTGCGCGCCACCGTCGTCCTGCCGGAGCAGTTCGATGCCCGCGACACCCTGCGCCGGATCGCCGAGAACCGGGTCGGCACAGTGATTCTGGTGCCGACCATGGTGCAGCGGATCCTGGACCTGCCGACCCATGTGCGGGCCCGTTACGACACCTCCAGCCTCCGGATCGCGGCCAGTTGCGGCGCCCCACTGGCCGGTGCGACGGTGCTGCGGTTCGCCGACAACTACGGCGACGTGCTCTACAACATCTACGGCTCCACGGAGGTGTCGTGGGCGACCATCGCCACCCCCGAGGATCTGCGGACCGCGCCGACCACCGCCGGGCGGCCGCCGCTCGGCACGAAAATCGCTGTGCTGGGCCCGAATCGCAAGCCCGTGCCGATCGGCGCGACCGGGCGCATCTACGTGGGCAACCACATGCTGTTCGACGGATATGTCAATTCGGCGCCGCCGGACGAGACCGACGGCATGCTCGATACCGGCGATCTGGGATATCTGGACGCCGACGGCCGGCTGTTCATCGCCGGCCGCGACGACGAGATGATCATCTCGGGCGGCGAGAACGTCTTCCCGCGGCCGGTGGAGGAGGCACTGTCACATCTGCCGCAGATCGCCGACGTGGCCGTGGTCGGGGTGCCCGACCACGAATTCGGGCAGCGGCTGGCCGCGTTCATCGTCAAGCGGGAGGGTTCGGGCCTGGACCCGGACATGATCCGCACCTACGTCCGCAACCGGCTGAGCCGGTTCTCGGTCCCACGCGATGTCACCTTTCTGTCGGCACTGCCGCGCGGCGAGACCGGCAAGGTGCTCAAACGCCTGCTGATCGGCGGGAATACCGAACTGACCGGCCCGTTTCATCCGGCGGCCGAGTTGTGACCGCTCACCAGGCCACGCCCGGGTGGCCTCCTCATTTGTCACGGAGATGGGCGAAAGGCGTTCATCGGGGTCTCGTTACGGTTACGTTATAAAGGCAGCGCAGTAAACGGGCGGGGGAAGGAAGTTTTCGCCAATGTCTGTTGCCACGCCGGGTTCTGCCGCCTCGCCGGGATCTACCGCGTCCCGAGGGCCCCTCGCGGCGCCGGACGGTTCCGGCGACGCCACCACCACCTCGACGCGCCCCGGTCTGACCATGTCCGGTCAACTGC
>NZ_BAFW01000165.1 GCF_000308535.1 Nocardia cerradoensis NBRC 101014
GGATTGCCGAAGGTCTCCAGATACAGCAGCACGACGTCGGTGTCGGGATCGGTATCCCAGTACTGCAGCAGGTCGTTACCCGACACATCGGCGCGATTTCCGGCCGAGACGAAGGTCGACAGCCCGAGTTTGCGCGCCGCCGCCTCGGCCAGGATGGCCGCGCCCAGCGGTCCGGACTGGCAGAAGAATCCGACTCGGCCGCGGCCCGGCAGCACCGGCGCGAGCGTCGCGTTCAGCGAGACCGCCGGATCGCTGTTGGCGATACCGAGCGCACTCGGTCCCACCACGCGCATGCCGTGGCCGCGCGCGGCGTCGACCAGATCGCGCTCGGCGTGGAAGCCCGCCGGCCCGGTTTCGGAAAATCCCGCGGTCAGCACGACCAGGCCTTTGACCCCCTTGGCCATACAGTCGTCGAGGACGGATTTGATCTCCTCGGCCGGTACGGCGACCACCGCCAGATCGAGTTCGTCGGGGATGTCGTGCACGGTCGGATAGGCACGCACACCGCGCACCGAGCTCCGGTTCGGATTCACCGGATACACCGGGCCCTGGAACACGCCGGACAGCAGATTCGCCAGCACCGCCCCGCCGACCCGGCTCGCCGCGGGGGTGGCGCCGATGACCGCGATCGACCGCGGCGCCAGCAGATTGCCGACACTGCGTGCCTCCGAGGCCCGCTCCCGCGAATCCCGCACCGACAGCAGCGCTTCGGTGGGATCGATGGCGAATTCGAGGTGCAGCACGGACCCGTCGCGGCTGCGCTGCACCTGGTATCCGGCCTCCCGGAAGACCGTGACCATGGTGTGGTTCTCGGCGAGCACCTCGGCGACGAAGGTCTCGATATCGTTCTCGGCGGCCGCACCGGCCAGATGCTCGAGCAGGATCGACCCCAAGCCGCGGCCCTGATGTTCGTCGGCGACGACGAACGCCACTTCCGCCGCGCGGGGACCTTCGCGATCGGTGAGCAGTTCGTAGCGGCCGACCGCGATGATCACCGACCCCAGTTCGACGACCAGCCCCACCCGGTTGTGGTAGTCCACGTGGGTGGTGCGGTACAGATCCTTCGGTGTCATCCGCGGGTACGGGCCGAAATATCGCAGATAACGGGTCCGATCGGACAGCGCCGCGTGGAAGGCCTGCATCGGCTCCGCGTCGTCGGGGGTGATCGGCCGCAGCCGGACCACACCGCCGTCGGCGGCGAGCACATCGGCGAACCAATGCTGCGGGGGCGGCGGCGGATCGGCGGGAGTGTTCTCGGCGTCCGGTGCGGGGGCGGATGATTCAGTCACGGGGGTCCTCCGGGTCCAGGCCCAGCAATCCGTAGGTCGCGCGGCGGGTGGCGAGCACCGAGGTATCGATCGCGCGCTGTGCGCGGTCGAGATGAGCGTCGCCGGTGTCGAGCGCGCCGCCCGGCCCTTCCCAGGGCAGGAAGGCGGTGTCGCCGCCGTCACCCATCGTGGTCGGCGCGGGCACGGTCGGGGCGTAGCCGCGCACCAGGTCACGCCAGTCCTCGGGAATGGCGGTACCCGGGTCGATCTCGCGATCCAGTGCCGTCGCCAGCAGGTGGGTCCATGCTCGCGGCACCACCCGGACCAGTCCGTAACCGCCGCCGCCCACCGCGAGCCAGCGCCCTTCGGCGTACCGGTCCGCGAGTTCCCGCATGGCACGAAACGCCGCGCGCTGGCCGTCGACGGTGAGTTCGAGGTCGGCGAGGGGGTCCTCGCGATGGCTGTCGACCCCGCATTGACTCACCACCAGTTGCGGCCGGAACGCGGCCAGCGCCCCGGGCACGACGGCGTGAAATCCGCGCAGCCACTGCGCATCCCGCGTGCCGGGCAGCACGGGGAGGTTGATCGCGGTGCCCTCCGCGGGGCCGGCGCCGATCTCCTCGGGCCAGCCGGTGTTCGGCCACAACGTCGCCGGATGCTGATGCAGCGAAATGGTCAGCACGCGCGGGTCGTCGTAGAAGGCACGCTGCACGCCGTCGCCGTGGTGCACATCGACGTCGACGTAGGCGATGCGGTCGAAGCCGTTGCCCAGCAGCCACGAAATGGCCACCGCCACATCGTTGTAGACGCAGAACCCGGATGCCGCGTCGGGCATCGCGTGATGCATACCACCCCCGATGCTGACCGCGCGCCGGGCACGGCCCGCCGCGATTTCCGCGGCGGCGGCGAGGGTTCCGCCGACGATCACCGAGGCCGCCTCGTGCATATGGGGGAAGACGGGATTGTCCATCGAACCGAGCCCGTGCGGGGGTGCGGCCGGCGGTGTGGTGCCCGGAGGTGCGGGAACGGCGTGGCGCACGGCCTCGAGGTAGGCGGGGGTGTGGATGCGCAGTAGCTCACCGTCACCGGCCGGGGCGGGTGCGAGGGTTTCGATGCCGTCGAGCAGACCCAGACTGCGCGCGAGCGCCATCGTGAATCGGAGCCGGGCCGGTTTCATCGGATGTTCCGGGGTCCACGTGTAGTCCAGGAAGCGGTCGGTCCACACCACGGCGGCGTCGTCTGCCATAACGGTCACGCTAGCCCACCGCGGCCCGTCGCCGTGGCGTTGCTCGCACCGGCGGGGACACGGGAAGCAGACCACCCGCGTTGTCGTTGTCATGCAGTAGAAATGCAAGACGACACCGGGCGCGCCTGTCGCCCGCGCGCATCCGGTCGCGCGCAGGTATCGGCGAGGTTCGTGCAGGACGTGCGAAATATGCTGAGGCCGATTGTGCAGCCGGGCGTGGGTAGAATTCGTGCCGACGAAGGGGTAACAGGTGAAGGATCTGGTCGACACCACGGAGATGTATCTCCGTACCATCTACGACCTCGAGGAGGAGGGCGTGGTGCCGTTGCGGGCGCGTATCGCCGAGCGCCTCGAGCAGAGCGGCCCGACGGTGAGTCAGACGGTCGCGCGGATGGAGCGCGACGGTCTGCTGATGGTCGCCGGCGACCGCCACCTCGAACTCACCGACAAGGGCCGCGCGATGGCCGTGGCGGTCATGCGCAAGCACCGGCTGGCCGAACGGTTGCTGGTCGACGTGATCGGGCTGGACTGGCAGAACGTGCACGCCGAAGCCTGCCGCTGGGAGCACGTGATGAGCGAGGAGGTGGAACTGCGTCTGCTCGAGGTGCTCAATCACCCCACCACCTCGCCCTACGGCAACCCCATCCCCGGCTTGGACGAACTCGGCGTCAACTCCATCAATTCCGGTGAGGAGACCCTGGTCCGGCTCTCCGATCTGCCGCCCGGCCAGGTGTCGGCGGTCGTCGTGCGCCGGTTGTCGGAACATATTCAGGCCGATCCGGACGTGATCGGGCAGCTGCGGGAGGCCGGGGTGGTTCCCGATGCCCGCGTGACCGTCGAGACCAAGCCCGGTGTGGTGATCATCTCGGTGCCCGGGCACGTCGGCTTCGAACTGTCCGACGAAATGGCCCACGCCGTCCAGGTCAGGCTGGCCTGACGGATGAAACTCCTGGTGACCGGCGGTGCCGGATATGTCGGCGGAGTGTGCGCGCAGGTACTGGTTCAGGACGGCCACGAGGTCGTGGTGGTCGACGACCTGTCCACCGGCAACGCCGAGGGTGTGCCGGCCGGGGCGAAATTCGTCGACGGGGATATCGCGACCACCGGCGTCGAGCTGATCGAATCCGAATCCTTCGACGGCGTCCTGCATTTCGCGGCGCAGTCGCTGGTCGGTGAATCCGTGCAGCAGCCCGAGAAGTACTGGTACGGCAATGTGGTGAAGACGCTGGCGCTGCTGGAGGCGATCCGCCGCACGCAGACCCCGCGGCTGGTGTTCTCCTCGACCGCGGCGGTCTACGGTGAGCCGGAACAGGTTCCGATTGTCGAGTCCGCGCCGCCCCGCCCGACCAATCCCTACGGTGCCTCGAAGCTCGCGATCGACCACGCGATCACCTCGTACGCCGTCGCGCACGGTCTGGCCGCCACGAGCCTGCGGTATTTCAACGTCGCCGGTGCCTACGGAGGGCTCGGCGAGAACCGTGTGGTGGAAACCCATCTCATCCCGCTGATCCTGCAAACGGCTCTGGGCCACCGGGATTCGATTTCCGTATTCGGCACCGACTATCCGACGCCGGACGGCACCGCGGTGCGTGACTACATCCACATCCGTGATCTCGCCCGCGCGCATGTCCTGGCATTGGCGCAGTCGCGGCCCGGCGAACATCGCATCTTCAATCTCGGTAGCGGTACGGGTTTCTCGGTGCGCGAGGTGATCTCGGCCTGTGAGCGCGTCGTGGGCCGGCCGATTCCGGCGGTGGACGCGCCGCGGCGCGCCGGTGATCCGGCGGTGCTGATCGCGTCGAGCGCGAAGGCCATCGACGAGCTCGGCTGGCAGCCCGAGCACAACGATCTCGACGAAATCGTCTCCGACGCCTGGGAATTCCTCACCTCGCTCGGCGACCGCGCGCACAGCGCTCGCTGATACGCGCGGCCTCCGGGCCCGTGATCGGGTGATTGTCATCGCGTCTCCGGTTCGCCGGGTTCGGCGATGACGAGGTCGACACCCAGCCCCGCGGCGATATCGCGGCCGCTGACGGCGAGTTTGCGGACATCGCCGGGGCGCATGCCGGTACGTAGCGCCGCATCGAGCAGTCGGGCGATGCGGTGAGCCGGGTCGGCCTGCAGCGCCGCCTCGAACGCGACGCCGGCCAGCGGCCCGTCGCCGCGGGTGTAGGCGCTGTAGCCGAAGAGAGTGGCCAGCTCGGCCCGGTCCGGGCCGGTGAGGCCGCGGCAGGCACGAGACCACAGCGCCTCGGCCGCCGCGGCGTGAACACCCAGTGCCACCGCGAACAGGGAATCGCGCACCGCGGTGTCGCGCACGGCGACGGCCAGATCCGCGAGTTCGCGTGGATCGAGCTCATCGCCCGATTCGACCGTGCTGATCTGCCACAACACCATGTCCAGGGCCGCGCGGCTGTAGGAGCGCGGCTCCCCGGCTCGCAGTGCGCGCCGGAACCGCTGTCTGGCGGCCTCCGCGGCGTTACCGATCACCGCGTCGACCTGGATCCGCAGCGGCGTGTTCTCTGCCACCGCGGCGGTGAGCTCGGTGCGCGAGCCCCGGATGGGGCGGCCGTCGAGCACCTGCGCGAGCGCGACCGGTGAGGCTGCCGGATCCGCCTGCGTACCGGTACTGCCGGTGTCGAGCACACTCCACCAGTCGGCGCCCGGGGTGATCTCGGCCACGGCCCACGCCTCCGCGAGAAGCACGTCCTGGCCCTGCAGCGCGCCGTCGAGCACCCGCACCAGATCACGATGCCGGGCCGCGCGCCGCCCGGCCCGCCCCGCCTGCGGCGCTGTCGCACGATCGTCGACGATCAGCGCCACCACGCCGACGGCTTGCTCCTGCCCGCAGATGGCGGCCAGTTGCGCGGCCAGCCGCACCCACGCCCCGCAGCCCGCCACATCGAGATCGTGCCGGGCCACCGCACCGAGATAGACCGCGCCCGGATACTTCTGCGACCGCAGCAGCAGGCACGCCACCAGCGAACGCTGCGGGCGAAATCCCAGCAGTGCGGGCACGGCCGCGATGAACTCTGCCGGTTCGCTCATCGTCAACGCGGTCGCCGCCCAGAGCTGTTCGGCGCCGCCCGCTCGGGTGCGGCGCCCCTCCGCACCGCCGCCTCGCTCGGCGGACATGTCATCGTCGCCCGTGTCGGGTGAATCCGATTCGGACTCGCCCGCGCCGGGCGGTGCCGGGTCCGATGCCGGGCCGGCGAGTGACGCGCCGGCCTCGCTCGCCTCGAGTTCCGGCGGTGTATCACGCTGTGGCGCTGCCGGTTTCGCCGTACTACTCCCGGCGGCCGCCAAGTCGTCCTCATTGGGCGGCAGACCGTATTCCTCGTCACCACTGTCGTTTCCGCCGCCATCGGCACCCGGTCGCCCCACCCGGCCGGCTTCACTGCGCATGCACCGCTCCGGCGTGATCGAGTCGCCACGGCAGGCACTGCACTCGGCGCCGACGCATGCGCGCACGGCGACGCATGTGGCGCCGGCACACCGGCCCGGCAGCGCCTCCAGTGGTGTGCGGCCCCGAATATCGCCGCATCGCAGGGGAACTCGACCCACGCCTGCCGTTCCGCCTGCCGCGCGAGCGACTCCCCCGCGTGACCGGCACATCCGGTTCGCGCATCCGGCGACGCGCCGCGAAGGAGGCGGCGAAGAGGCGGCGGCCTCGTCATCGGTAGCGACATCGACCTCCGCGGCCTTCCGCGAATGCACCCCGGTGTCGGGTCCGCTGTCGCGGCCCGGCTTGCCCTCTCGCACCGTCGTTTCGGGCCGGGTGCCGGGGTCTCGCATGGTTCGGGGAATGTCAGTCTCCGCAGGGGCCGCGCTCGTTGTCTGCGGCACCGCGCTCGACGGCGGTGGTCCCTGTACCGCATCGGGGCGATCGATGCTGGGCCGGCTGGGGTCGGTATGTGTGGTCATGGCGTCCACACTGCCTGCACGCCACCGCCGAGCCGGGAGGCTGAGCTGGGCTTTTATTTCGCCTGGGGAGCCCGCCGGAACTGGGGATCACGGTGCCGACACGCGGTGCAACCGGGCGGGGATGTCGGGGCCTGCTGTTACGGTTGCGCCGGGGAGAGCACAATCGCCACCGGCTTCAGCGGGTACGAACCTTGGCGACCGCCGCCGTGAAGACCTGGTCCAGGCCGGTCGTATCCGGCGCGGCGGCGCCGAAAGTCATTGCCGTGGTTTCGATTCGGATGTCGCCGATCTGCCCGAGCAGAGTCCGCAGCGCCGGATCGGCGGAACTGCCGGGCGGCGAGCCGGTCACCGTGCGACCGAAGGCCACGGTGTCGTCGGCGTCGACCGGCGGGGGCGGCAGCAGCCGGGTGGTGATCGTGCGATCGATCGCGCCGTGTCGCGCGTGCACCGTGGGGCAGCGCGAAAGCTGGTCTCCCAGAGCGGACAACGGCTCGTCGATACGGCTCAGCACGACGGTGATCGTGGCACGGGTCCGGTCGTCGGTCCCGATCGTCGCCGCGATTCCGGCCGGATCCGGCGGGGCGGGTGCGCAGCCGGGCGGATCGATCTGTGCCCCCGGCGGAATCGCGGTGAGATCCGCGGCCGCCGCCGCGGCGCGCTCACCGGAGGCGACGACGGTCGTATATCCCGCCGGGAATCGGTCCTGGCCGGGCAGCATCGACGTCAGATCGCCGTCGATATGCCGGGTGACCACACTCTGCCGCATCGCGGTCGGATGCCCGGACACCGTGGAACCGCACGCGGCGAGCAGACAACTCAAGGCCGCGTACCCGACGGTGTGGCCGAACCCGCGGCGCCTCCGCGAGGCCGGCGGATTCGGGACGCTCACTCCCCCACTATGGCCGATGCCGCCGCCCCCGCGGATCTGCCACGCCGACCCGGCGGGAATACCCGGCGCCGATCCGGAGTTGTGTTCTCCGGTAGGGCATGAGCGTGGCCTACCTCCGCCGGGTACGCTCCGCGACCGCTACTCTGCGGGGGTGACATCCCCCGGTGGACCGGCGGTTTCCGTCGGATGTCACCGCCCGCACGCCGACCGGTACGCGACACCTCCGCGCGTACCCTGGACGGTGGCGAGGTGGCGAGATCCGGCACCGGACCACTACTGAAAACGACTGAGGCGGACAGGGCTTGACCAGGGAGTTTGGCAAATGAGCAGTATGTACGAGCTGGAGTTCCCCGCTCCGCAGCTGTCCTCGGCCGACGGCGAGGGTCCGGTGCTGGTGCACGGCCTGGAGGGTTTCACCGACGCGGGCCACGCGGTACGGCTGGCGACGACCCATCTGCGCGAAAGCCTCGAATCCGAGCTCGTCGCCTCGTTCGACGTCGACGAATTGCTCGACTATCGCTCGCGGCGGCCGCTGATGACCTTCAAGACCGACCACTTCTCGGACTACGCCGATCCGGAACTGAACCTGTGGGCGCTGCGCGACACCGCCGGCACCCCGTTCCTGCTGCTGTCCGGCATCGAACCGGACCTGCGCTGGGAGAAGTTCGTGACGGCCGTGCGCCTGCTGGCCGAACAGCTGGGCGTGCGCCGCAGCATCGGCCTGAGCGCCATCCCGATGGCGATTCCGCATACCCGGCCGCTGGGCATCACCGCCCACGCCAGCGACCGCGATCTGATCGGTGAACATCAGCGCTGGCCCGGCGAGCTGCAGGTTCCGGGCAGCGCGTCGTCGCTGCTGGAGTACCGCATGGGACAGCACGGCCACGAATCCATCGGATTCTCGGTGCACGTCCCGCACTATCTGGCGCAGACCGCCTATCCGGAGGCCGCGCAGACGCTGCTGGAGAACGTCGCCGACAACGCGGGCCTGGAACTTCCGCTGGCGGCGCTCGGCGAGGCCGCGGCCCGCGTCCGCGAACAGGTCAACGAGCATATCGCCGGCAATGCCGAGGTGGAAACGGTCGTCCAGGCGCTCGAGCGTCAGTACGACAGCTTCGTCACCGCGCAGGAGCGCCGCTCCAGTCTCCTCGCCGGCGAGGCCGACCTGCCGACCGGTGAGGAACTGGGCGCGGAGTTCGAGCGCTTCCTCGCCGAGCAGACCGAATTCGGCGACGGCGAAGACCCTCAGGACTGACCCGCACCCCATCGCCCGGCGCGTACGGTTCACCGCCGTGCCGCCGGGCGATGCGGTACCCGCCACGGTTCGTCGGTAACGTGGACGCACGTGCAGCTGTCCGAACTCGTTCCCGACCGTGCCGTGCCCGACGTGGATGCCGACTGGCTGTACGAAACCTTCGCCGAATGGACCTCCGCCCAGGGGCTGACGCTCTATCCGGCGCAGGAAGAGGCGCTGATCGAGCTGATGACCGGCGCGAACGTCATCCTCGCCACACCCACCGGCTCGGGAAAATCGATGGTCGCGGTCGGCGCGCACTTCGCCGCGCTGAACCGGGGTGAGCGCAGTTACTACACCGCGCCGATCAAGGCACTGGTGAGCGAGAAGTTCTTCGCGTTGTGCGAGGTGTTCGGCGCCGACAAGGTCGGCATGGTCACCGGCGACGCCGCGGTGAATCCGACGGCCCCCATCATCTGCGCCACCGCCGAGATCCTCGCCAATCTCGCGCTGCGGGAGGGCGCGGACGCCGATATCGGCCAGGTGGTGATGGACGAATTCCATTTCTACGCCGATCCCGATCGCGGCTGGGCCTGGCAGGTGCCGCTGCTGGAACTTCCGCGCGCCCAATTCCTGCTGATGTCGGCCACTTTGGGTGAGGTGGAGCATTTCGCGCGGGACTTGGAACGGCGCACCGGACGCTCCACCGCCATCGTCACCGGATCCGAGCGCCCGGTGCCGCTGCTGTTCTCGTATGTCCGCACCCCTATCACGGAAACCCTGGAAGACCTGGTGACCACCAGCCAGGCCCCGGTCTACGTCGTGCACTTCACCCAGGCCGCCGCATTGGAGCGCGCCCAGGCGCTGACGAGTGTGAACTTCGCGTCCAAGGCGGAGAAGGACGCGATCGCCCAGGCGCTGGGCGGTTTCCGGTTCGCGACCGGATTCGGCAAGACGCTGTCGCGGCTGATCCGCCACGGTATCGGCGTCCATCACGCCGGGATGTTGCCGAAGTACCGGCGTCTGGTGGAGCGGCTGGCCCAGGACGGGCTGCTGAAGGTCGTCTGCGGCACCGACACCCTCGGTGTGGGCATCAACGTGCCGATCCGCACGGTGCTGCTCACCGGATTGACGAAATTCGACGGGGTGCGCACGCGGCGGTTGAAGGCGCGCGAGTTCCATCAGATCGCCGGCCGGGCCGGGCGCGCCGGATACGACACCGTCGGCACGGTGGTGGTCCAGGCGCCCGAACACGAGGTGGAGAACGCCCGGCTGGTCGCCAAGGCCGGCGACGATCCGAAGAAGCTGCGCAAAATCCAGCGGCGTAAACCGCCGGAGGGTTTCGTGTCCTGGTCCGAGGACACCTTCGACCGGCTCGTCGCCGCGCAGCCCGAACCGATGGTGTCGCGATTCCGGGTCACCAATTCGATGTTGCTCAATGTCATCGCCCGGCCCGGCAACTGCTTCGACGCGATGCGTCATCTGCTCGAAGACAATCACGAACCGCGGCCTGCGCAGCGCAAACACATCCTGAAGGCGATCCGGCTCTACCGTGCGCTGCGCGACGCGGGAGTGGTCCAGCAACTCGACGAACCGGATGCCACCGGCCGCCGGGCGCGGCTCACCGTCGACCTGCAACGCGACTTCGCGCTCGACCAGCCGCTGTCGCCGTTCGCGCTGGCAGCGCTGGAGCTGCTTGACAAGTCGGCTCCCAGCTACACACTGGATGTGGTGTCGATCATCGAATCCACACTGGAGGATCCGCGCCAGTTGCTGCTCGCCCAGCAGCACCGGGCGCGGGGTGCGGCGATCGCCGAGATGAAGGCCGACGGCATCGAATACGACGAGCGCATGGAGCTGATCGAGGACATCACCTGGCCGAAGCCGCTGGCCGAGCTGATCGAACCGGCCTTCGAAACCTATCGCGCCGGCCATCCGTGGGTCTCGGAATTCAGCCCCTCCCCCAAGGCCGTGGTGCGCGAAATGATCGAGCGCTCACTGACTTTCGCCGAACTGATCTCCCAGTACGAGCTGGCGCGCTCGGAGGGCCTGGTGCTGCGCTATCTCGCCGACGCCTATCGCGCACTGCGCCGGACCGTCCCCGAGTCGGCACGCACCGAGGAACTCGAGGACATCACCGAATGGCTGGGTGAGCTTGTCCGCCAAGTCGATTCGAGCCTGCTCGACGAATGGGAACAACTCACCAATCCGGGCGCCGAGACCGACGACGACCAACTCGCCTTCGGCGCCGACACCGTGCGGCCGATCACCGCGAACGAACGCGCGTTCCGGGTCATGGTGCGCAACAGTATGTTTCGCCGGGTCGAGCTGGCCGCCCGGCAACGCTGGGACGACCTCGCCGAATTCGACGACGGTCCGGACTGGGCGGACGATCTGGCCCCCTACTTCGACGAATACGGTGCGATCGGCACCGGCCCGGACGCGCGCGGCCCGGCGCTGTTCGCCGTCGAGACCCGGCCGGGCTTCTGGCGGGTGCGCCAGGTCCTCGACGATCCGGCCGGTGATCACGGCTGGGCGCTCGAGGCCGTCGTGGATCTGGCCGAATCCGATGCCGCCGGCGAGGTGGTCTTCGACGAGATGACGGTGCGTGCCGGATGAGCGCGATCGTCCTCGACCTCCGCCGCGATCCCGCCACGACACTCGTACGCCGCCGAAAACCCGGTGCCGACGCGCTGATCTGATCCGGCCACCGTCCCCGGTGCGGGCCGCGCTCCCTCGAGCGTGATCAAGCCGACCCTCGTTCCGGTTCGTTTCCCGTGCCCTCGCGCTGATACTCTCTCGCTCGCTGCCTGCAGCGGGAGGCTGCCCAGAAGAAAGAGAGTTCCCTTAGATTGACCGGTACAAACGCGCCCGAGTCGCCCTGTCTCGTCATCGACCTCGATCGGGTGCGCGGCAACTTCCACGCTTTCCGTGCGGCCTTCCCGTCGGCACGAATTCGCTTCGCTGTCAAAGCATCTCCGATGCCGGAGATCATCCGGCTGCTCGATTCCGAGGGCGCCGAATTCGACGTCGCCAGCATCGGCGAGATCGAAATGTGTGTGGCGCTGGGCGTCGATCCGGCAGCGCTGTGCTACGGCAACCCGATCAAGAAGGCCGCCCACATCGCCGCCGCGTATGCCGCGGGTGTCCGCCGGTTCGCCTTCGACACCGAGGACGACCTGGAACGGATCGCCGAACTCGCGCCGGGCTCGGAGGTGGAGTGCCGGTTCCTGGCCTCGGCGCCGCAGTCGCAGACCCCGTTCGGCACCAAATTCGGCTGCGCGCCCGGTGAGGCGGTGCGACTGCTGGTGCGCGCCCGCGACTTGGGCCTGCAGGTGGGCGGCCCCTACTTCCACGTGGGCTCCCAGCAGCTGGATCCGGTGGCGTGGCAGATCGGCATCGAGCAGGCCGCCGCCATCACCGAAGCGCTGGCGGTCAAGGACATCCCGGTGGCGTCGGTGAATATCGGTGGGGGCCTGCCGATTTCGTACGCCGATCCGGCGCCGGAGCTGTCCGATCTGGGTGTCGTGATCGCCGCGGCGGCGGCGCGGCACCTGCCCGAGCACACCGACCTGGTGGTGGAACCCGGCCGCGCCCTGGTGGGCAATGCCGGTGTGATCCACGCCGAGGTCGTGAACGTGCGCATCGCGCCGGACGGGCGGCGCTGGGTGTATCTCGACATCGGCCGCTACAACGGTATGGCCGAGACCGAGAACGAGTACATCGCCTACCGGATCGCCACCGACCGCGACGGTGACCCCGCCGACGAGGCGGTGATCGCGGGCCCGACCTGCGACGGAGACGATGTACTGTATCAACGCACGCGAGTCCTCCTGCCGACCACGCTGCGAGCCGGTGATCCCGTTCGGATCCTCGATACCGGCGCCTATACGGCGAGCTATTCGTCGGTGTCCTTCAACGGTTTTCCGCCTTTGACTGTGCATGTCATCGGCGCTGAGCGAGAGTGAGTTTGCCCATGACGGCAGAATTCACCGGCTGGCACGTGCTGGCCGAGTTCGGTGGTGTCGACGTAGCCCTCTGCGACGATCTCGAACGACTCGAAACAGCGCTTCGACAATCGTTGCTCGCCGCGGGAGTGACGATCTGCGAGGTGGTGCACAAGAAGTTCGAGCCCCACGGCGTGACGGTGCTGGCGCTGCTGTCGGAATCGCACGCGTCGATCCACACCTATCCGGAATCCGGCGACATCTTCGTCGACGTGTTCACCTGCGGCAGCATCGGCGCCGGCGCCACCAAGGCGGTCGAGTTGCTGCAGGATGCGCTGCGACCGGAATCGGTGCATATGGAGGTCGTGCAACGCGGACATCACGCACGCCGGGTGCACGAGCCGGTCGGCGAGGGCCTGACGCGCGTCTGGGATCTGTCGGAGGTGATCGTCGATGCGCGAACTCCGTTCCAGCACATGGTGATCGCGCGCACCGCGCAGGGTGTGTCGCTGTTCTCCGACGACGACCGGCAGTCCACCGAGTTCTCCCAGCTGACCTATCACGAGGCGATGCTGGTCCCGGCCTACGCGCTGGCGGCCAAGCTCGACAACGTCCTCATCATCGGTTCCGGCGAGGGTGTGGCCAGCCAGATGTCGGTGGCCGCGGGCGCGACCCGGGTCGACCACGTCGACATCGACCGGATGGAGGTCGAGCTGTGCGCCCGGCATCTGCCCTACGGATATACTCCGGCCGATCTGGAGGCCGCGGTCGGCGGTGACGGCGCGATCCGGATGCACTACGCCGACGGCTGGGATTTCCTGGCCGAGGCCGAATCCGCCGGTGTGCGCTACGACGTGATCGTCATCGATCTGCCCGACGAGCGGGTCGAGGACGCCCAGCACAACCGCCTCTACGAGGAGGAGTTCCTCACCCGATGTAAGGCGTTGCTGGCCGAAGGCGGCGTACTGGCCGCTCAGGCGGGTTGTCCGACGATGTGGCGCAACGAGACGCTGAAGCGTTCGTGGCAGCGGTTCACCGACCTGTTCGACACCGTGGTGCCCTACGGCAGCGACGAGCACGAGTGGACGTTCCTGTTCGGTGTCGCCGAGCGCATCGACGACCCGGTCGCGGCGATGTGCGAGAAGCTGCCGAAGCTGCCCTACCGTGCGGAGACGGTCGACGAACGCGCGTTGGTGCGCGGCGCCGTCGAACCGTACGCACTGCGGGAGATCGCCGCTCGCGCCTGAGACGGCATCCGTAGCGTGGGATCGCCTTGCGCGGCAATCGAATACGAGAAGGACCGCCCGGGACAACCGTCCCGGGCGGTCCGCGTAGGGGTGACCGGTGCCACCGAATCGGCCGCGCAGCTCCAGCGTCTCGCGGTCCGTGGACGAGCACCGACGCTCAGGCGCGCTCCTGCCGCCACTGGGCGGCGCGTTCGACGTAGCGGTCGAGGTGGTGGGAGACGAATACTTCGGGCAGCCAGTCGTTGCCCGTGACCGCCGAGGACCAGACGAAGGTCCGCACGGGCTCGTCGCATCCGATCAGCTCGATCGGGCGCAGATCGTATTCCGGATCCTCGAAGGCTTCGATGATCCGCCAGTCGGCCGCGGTCAGCCCGCGCAGAACCAGCCCGCCCGCCATCCTCCCGGGCTCGGCCACCAGCCCCGGATAGAGCCGCTGCGGCAGGGCCGCGACCCGCCAGCCCCGCGCGACCGCGACGTCCATGTCGGGCGTGCGGCCCAGCAGCACCTCGAGCACGGGACCGAATTGCAGGGTGCCGTAGGCGAACAGGTCCGGACCGGGGTCGTCGGGGCGCGCGCGTCGTTGCGGCGCGGGCTTCTTCGCCGCGGTCATCGGATCACCCGCCCGGCATCTCCGGCGCCGCCCTCCGCGCGCCTATCCGTCGTTACGTCGAACCATCCATTCCTGCTCGCACACCCGTTTCGCATCCCTCCACTGTGCCGAATGGGCCGGCGGGGCTTCACACCGGGTAAACGTGACCTACATCACAGCTCACGTCGTCGCTGGTCGCAGGTTGCCGAGAAATCGCCACACCGGGTAAATCGGGCTTTCACGGAATGCCCGCAATGGCTCTCGCCGGACTAACCGACGGGCCGTACCGAATTCCCGGTGACCCGGGCGAACAGGTCCGCGTCGTGGGAGTTGACGATGGTAATCGCATTGCCGTGCGCGCGGCCCAGTTCCACCAGCCGCCGGCGGTTCTCCAGATACGCGCCGCGCACGATCGAGCCCAGCTCGAACGACCACCAGAACAGCGGTGTCCTGGGCCCGACCGGGTCGATCTCGCTCGCGACGTAGAACGCGTCACCGGCGTGCAGCAGCCAGCCCGACCCCGTGTCGACGGCGACCCCGACGTGACCGCGCGTATGACCGGGCAACGGGACGACCAGGATTTCCGGCGGCAGTCCCGGCAGGTCGCGTACCGCGCGGAAACCGAACCACTCGTCGGTGCCGTCGAGTTCGTTGACCATCCAGCGCGGCCCGTGTGACCACTGGGCCGCGCGGTAGCGCAGCCGCTCCGACAGCGTCCGGCCGGCGGTCGCCGCGCGAAATTCGGGGCCGTGCACGTGAATCGTGGCCTCGGGGAAATCCGCCAGTCCCGCGGCGTGGTCGAGATCGAGATGGGTGAGGATGATGTGGCGCACATCGGCGGGGTCGTAGCCCAGCGCCTGGATCTGCCGGATCGCGGTGTGATGCTCGGCGGGCCGGATGCCCAGCAGAAAGCGGCCGGGGCCGACGAAGCGGCCCGGATCGCGCACGCAGTCGAGCCCGAATCCGGTATCCACCAGCACCAACCCGGTCCTGGTCTCGATGAGCAGGCAGTGGTCCACCATGCCCATGGCCATGGTGCCGCAGTTGAGGTGATGAATCCGCACGCGACGAGCGTTCCAGACGCTCACCGGCCGGTCAATCGGGATGGGAGACCATGGAAATTCTCATATCGGGCGTTGTGCCCGAATGATTTCCGCCAGCTGTTCGTAGTCCTCCACACGCGCGGTCGAACCCCGGAACACCAGGCCGAGGGTGCGCCCCGGCGCCGGCGCCGCGAAACGGGCGATATCCAATGTGCCACGGGAGGTTTCGGCCGCCACGGCCATCTCGGGAATCAGCGTCACGCCGAGTCCTCCGCCCACACACTGCACCACCGTCGTCAGCGAGGCCGCGCGGGTATCGCCGACCGGCCCCGGACGCACGTCCTGCGACCGGCACAGATCCAGCGTCTGGTCCCGCAGGCAGTGTCCCTCGTCGAGCAACAGCAGCGGCAGCTCGTCCAGGGCCGCGGGCGCGATGTCGCTCCGCCCGGCCAGTTCGTGCCCGAGGGGTGTGACCAGGACGAATTCCTCGGTGTAGAGCGGGATTTCGACCATGCCGGTGGCTTCGGAGGGCAGCGCCATCATCGCGACGTCGAGGACGCCGCTGCGCAATCCGTCGAGCAGCCGCGCGGTCTGATCCTCGATGACGTGCGGCACCAGAGCGGGCAGCCGCCGGCGCAGTTCCGGTAGCAACGTGGGCAGCACGTAGGGCGCTACGGTGGGAATGATGCCCATGCGCAGCGTGCCGCCGAGCCCGTCGCCGGCCGCGGTGGCGACGAAGCGGTCAGCGGCCTCGAGCGTCGCCATCGCCTGCGGCAGCAAGCGTTTGCCCGCGGCGGTCACCAGCACCCGGCGGGTGCTGCGCTCGATCAGCTGCAGGCCCAGTCCGTTTTCCAGTGATGCCAGCGCCTGCGATAACGTGGGTTGGCTCACATTCAGGTGAGCCGCGGCCGTCCCGAAGTGGCGATATTCCGCAATCGCCACGAACGCACGCAGCTGTGACAGGGTGGGCTGATAAGTCTGATCAGTCACGCCTATCAGTATAGTGCAACTGATCACCTTTACCTTTTACTGGGTTTTGGGCATGATCGACAGCGAAATGCTTCGACGGTGTCCCGCACAAGGGCGATCCGTCATCCGTGTCCCATTACGACGAAGGAGACAACATGGCTCTGCTGACCATCGGCGACCAGTTCCCCGCCTACAACCTGACGGCGGTCATCGGCGGTGACCTGTCGAAGGTGAACGCGCAGCAGCCCGACGACTACTTCACCCAGGTCTCGAGCGACGACTACGCCGGTAAGTGGCGCATCGTCTTCTTCTGGCCGAAGGACTTCACCTTCGTGTGCCCGACCGAGATCGCCGCCTTCGGCAAGCTGAACGAGGAGTTCGCCGACCGCGACGCCCAGGTCCTGGGTGTGTCGGTCGACAACGAGTTCGTGCACTTCCAGTGGCGCGCCCAGCACGAGGATCTCAAGACCCTCCCCTTCCCGATGCTGAGCGACCTCAAGCGTGAGCTCGTCACCGCGACCGGCGTGCTGAACGCCGACGGTGTCGCCGACCGCGCGACCTTCATCGTCGACCCGAACAACGAGGTCCAGTTCGTCTCCGTGACCGCCGGTTCGGTCGGCCGCAACGTCGACGAGGTGCTGCGCGTGCTCGACGCACTGCAGTCCGACGAGCTGTGCGCCTGCAACTGGAAGAAGGGCGACCCGACCATCGACGCCGGTGAACTGCTGTCCGCGAGCGTCTGATCACCGAAAAGGAAGTGCCTGCCCGTGTCTGTTGAAAACCTGAAGAATTCGCTTCCCGAATACGCCAAGGACCTCAAGCTCAACCTGTCGTCCATCGCGCGGTCGACCGTGCTGAACGAACAGCAGCTGTGGGGCACCCTGCTCGCCGCGGCGGCCGCCACCAGGTCGGCCACCACCCTGCGCGAGATCGGCGAGGAGGCCGCCGACACCCTGTCCGCGGAGGCCTACAACGCGGCACTGGGCGCGGCCTCGATCATGGGTATGAACAACGTGTTCTACCGGGGCCGGGCGTTCCTCGAGGGTCGCTACGACGACCTGCGCGCCGGACTGCGCATGCAGATCATCGGCAATCCGGGCGTCGACAAGGCCGATTTCGAGCTGTGGTCGTTCGCGGTGTCGTCGATCAACGGCTGCCAGCACTGCCTGGAGGCCCACGAGCACACCCTGCGTGAGGCCGGTGTGTCGCGCGAGGTGATCTTCGAGGCGCTGCGTGTCGCCGCGATCGTCGCCGGCGTCGGCCAGGCCGTGCAGGCCAGCGAGACCCTGGCCGCCGCCGCGGTCTGACGCTCGGAACGCGTCTCTCACGATGCCCCGGCCCGTCCATCGGGCCGGGGCATCGTGCGTGTTGCTACGGGTACGCTGGGACAGCATGAGCCAATGGGAAAGCGACGGCACGCAGGTCGAGGTGGTTCGGGTCTTCACCGACGTCACCGGCCGGCTCGGTAACCCACTGGGCATCGTGCGCGCGGACGCGGTGATCGAGGTCGATCACCAATTACTGGCGGCCCGAATCGGTCACAGCGAAACGGTGGTCCTCGACGATCCGGTATCCGGTCGCACCCGGATGCGCATCTACACCCCCGCGCGAGAGCTGCCGTTCGCAGGACATCCGACGGTCGGTGCGGCGTGGTGGCTGGCCGATCAGGGGCATCCCGTGAAGATCATCGACGTCCCCGCCGGTCCTGTCGAAATCCAGATGCTCGACGACGGACTGGTCTGGATTCGCGCCCGCGCCGAATGGGCGCCCGAATTCACGTTCGACGAATTCTCCGATGCCGCCTTCCTCGACACGGTCGACCCGCGTCACTTCACCGACGGCCAGCACTACGTATGGGCCTGGACGAACGAGGCGCGCGGGGCCGTCCACGCGCGAATGTTCGCTCCCGCCTTGGGCATCGCCGAGGACGAGGCGACCGGCGCGGCCGCGATCGCACTCACCGCGAAGCTGCGCCGCAGCCTGATCATCACCCAGGGCGCGGGCTCGCAACTGTTCACCGAATGGGATTCCGACGGCTGGGTGCGCCTGGGCGGGCGCGTCGTGGCCGACCACCCCGTGCTGCTCTGAGGAGACGGGCTCAGGCGACGGCGGCGATCAACATATACGCCGTCCCGAGGTCCATCACCACGTGCGGAACGACGCCGATCGCGCCCGGCGTGCCGGCCGGATGCGAAATACTGTGCCGCAGTGCGGTTCTCGTCCGCGGGAACAGCAGCAGCAGACCGTCGAGCGCGAACAGCGCGGCCACGAGCGCCACGGGCACGACGGGGAGACCACCCGCGCCGCGCATCTCCGCATGCCCCATCCCGTGGTGATGCCCGGCCATCACCCACAGCATGGCCGCGGCCGCGACCATGTGATAGACCACCGCCGGAAGGCGGAATTCTGCGCCACCGTCCCCGGATATCGTCCGCCAGTGCGCGATGCGCACGATCGACAGCCCCGCGTACACGACGATCATGGCGATGAGCACCCCGCGGATCGCATCGGGCGCGGCAGCCGCGGGGAACAGCAACATCGCGAGCATCACCAGGCACATCAGCAGATGAGCCGCATCGGATTCGTGCTCGTCGACGCCGATCGGCCACATCCCCGGCCGCGGTCCACCCGATCCTCCCGGCGCCACCGGCACCGCCACGTGCCGCACGAGGACGATGCCCGCCGCGGCGACGAACGCCACGATCACACCCCAGCGCAACACCTCGTGCTGGGTCACGAAAGAGCCCACACCCCACCACCTTCCGACGCGCGGCGCGTCCGCCTTCGCACACCATGCTCGCACGGCGCGGCGGCGGGCACCGCTCCTCCGGCGGCCGGGGGCACCGAAGAGGCAGCTGACGGGCAGGGCGCGTACTCAGCCCAGTGCGCGGCCTATCGCCGCCGCGAGCTCGGCGATCTGCTCGTCGGTGATGACGAACGCCGGCGAGATCTGCAGCGCGCCCTGCCCGGCCGATCGGGTGGAAACCCCTTCGGCGCGTAATGCTTTCACCATGGCCGGTCCCTCGGACGGATCGGCGAGCTGGACCCCGGCCACCGCGCCCAGCCCACTGCGTACCTGCGCCACGCGGGGATGTCCGGCCAGCGGCGCGAGGTGTTCGTGCAGCAGCGATTCGATGTTCTTGCTGGCGTCGAGCAGATGTTCGCGTTCGATGATGTCGAGGTTGGCCATCGCGGCGGCGGCCGATCCGGCGTGGCCGCCGTAGGTGTAGCCGTGCCGGAACCACACCCCGCCACCGAAGAACGGCTCGGCCACCCGCGGCGCCACGAAGACCGCGCCCATCGGGAGGTAGCCGGAGGTCAGGCCCTTCGCGGTGGTCATCAGATCCGGTTCGAGCCCGAATCGGGTGGAGGCGAACCAGGATCCGCCGATCCGCCCGAAGCCGGTGACGACCTCGTCGGCGACGAACAGGATGTCGTTGTCGCGGCAGAGGCGGCGGACCTCGGTGAGATACCCCTCTGGCGGCAGATACACCCCGCCGGCCCCGATGATCGGCTCGCAGAAGAACGCCGCGATGCGGTCGGCGCCCACCTCGTCGATCAGCGTCCGCAGCGCCTGCGCCTGGTCGAATTCCACCGTACGGGTATCGGCCATCAGCTCGCCGTAGCCCTCGTGATTGACCGCGATGCCGGCCAGCGCCGTTCCGGCGACGTGCATTCCGTGATAGGCCAGCCGGCGGCCGACCAGCAGCGTCTTGTCCGGACGGCCCTGTTCACGCCAGAACCGGCGGGCGAGTTTGGCGGCGGTGTCGACCGAATCGGACCCACCGGAGGTGAACATGATCTTGCTGCCCGGCACCGGCGCCAGCTCCGACAACCGCTCGGCCAGCCGTTGGGTCACCGGTGCGGTCAGGTCGCCGAAGTTGGAATAGTGTGCCAGCGTCGACAATTGCGCCGCGACCGCGTCGGCGATCTCGCGGCGGCCGTGACCGACGTTGGTGAACCACAGCCCCGCCGTCGCATCGAGGTAGCGCCGCCCGGCCTCGTCCCAGATGTAGGCGCCCTCACCGCGGGCGACCACGAAGGCGCCGTCGCGCTCCACCGCGCCCATATCCGCGAATCCGTGCCACAGCGAACCCATGCTCGGCTCCTCTTCCCGTCGTCCGGTGGCGACGGGCCTGCCCGATCGCCTGCGCCGCCAGACTACCCGCGCCGCATCCGGGCAGGCCCGGTCGTCCGGCTCGCGCAATCCACCGGCAACCGCGCGATCAGACCGGGACGGGAGCGTCGCGACGGTGGTGCAGCGACCCGAGCCACGCCACCGCGATCGCCAGCAGCGTGATCACCGCGGCCAGCATCACCACCCCGATCAGCAGCGACGGATAGCCCTGCACTCGCGGATCCAGGAACGGGTACGGATACCAGTCCACGATCTCGCCGCGGATCAGGCTGTAGCCGCAGTAGACGAGCGGATAGATCAGCCACCCGCCGATCAGCGCGGCCGAGACCCGCAGCCGCGCCGACACGAGAATCCAGTCGGCGACCATCACGATCGGCAGCACCCGATGCAGTGTGTCGTTGATCCACTTGTCGGTGAGCATCACATCGATGTTCGCCAGCAGAACCGCGTAGATCACCGCGGTGATCAACAGATACAGCGTGGCCGCGCCGCGCACCACCTGCCAGCGTCGCGCGGCCGGATCCAGCAGGCCGCCGCCCAGCAGAACCAGCACGCCGGCGATATTCGATTGGATGGTGAAGTAGCCGAGGTAGTTACCGAGGGAGAAGCCCGGCGATCCATGGGCGCGCAGCGGAATCCAGAGCAGCGCAACAATTCCCAGTACACCGACGGCGATCCGCGGGATCCGGATCCAGATCGGCGTCCCCGCACGGGCCATCATCGTTCGATCCTCGCATACCGGTCGGCCCGGGAGGCGATTTCATGACCGGCAGCAGGCTGCGGGCAGACGGCGACCCGTGCCACCGGCGTCATCCGGTGGCGCGGGACGTTCTGCGAGCCTAGGCCGATCCGATCGGCGAGGTGTGCTGCCTCGTCGCGGGCTCGATCGCCACCGGCCGGCGCAGCGTGTTCGACGCGGTCGTCGCGACCGCGAGCACGCCCTCGCGAACCAGTGCGGCAATGCCCAGCAGCACCGACACCACGCGCAGTCCACGGACCCACATCGGCGTTCCGGAACCAGCAGTCATGGCCCGATGGTGACATATCCGGCCCCGGCCGGGAACCAAGATCAACCAATAGCAACGATTCGGTTATCTTCACGATTCGGCGTCCCGACCAGCGCGGGAACGGGCCGGACGGCCGGTTTCGCTACGCTGGTCGATGCAATGACCTCGACTGCCACCACCCGCGAGCTGCGCGCTCGCCTGGCCGACCTCTCCCTCCGCGACGAACACCGGCTGCGCCGGCAGCTGGACAAGGCGCGCGGCAACGACGGTGAGATCGAGCGGCTGGAGCGCGAGATAGCCGCCGCGCAGGCCCGTATCGAGACCCGCCGCGGCGCCGTCCCGGCGATTCGCTATCCCGAACAACTGCCCGTCTCCGCCCATCGCGACGATATCGCCGCCGCGATCGCCGCCCACCAGGTCGTGGTGATCGCCGGTGAGACGGGCTCGGGTAAGACCACGCAGATCCCGAAGATCTGCCTGGAACTCGGGCGCGGGATCCGGGGCACCATCGGCCACACCCAGCCTCGGCGGCTGGCGGCCAGGACGGTGGCCGAACGCATTGCCGCCGAACTCGATACCGAACTCGGCGACGTCGTCGGCTACACCGTGCGCTTCACCGATCAGGCATCCGATCGCACCCTGATCAAATTGATGACCGACGGCATCCTGCTCGCCGAAATCCAGCGCGACCGGCTGCTGCGCCGCTACGACACGATCATCATCGACGAGGCGCACGAGCGCAGCCTCAACATCGACTTCCTGCTCGGCTACCTGAGGTCGCTGCTGCCGAAGCGTCCGGACCTCAAGGTGATCATCACCTCGGCGACCATCGACCCGGAGCTGTTCGCCCGCCATTTCGCCGATCCGGTCTCCGGGGAGCCCGCGCCGATCGTCGAGGTGTCGGGCCGGTCCTATCCGGTCGAAATCCGGTATCGCCCGCTGGCTCCCGAGATGACCGACACCGGCGACGAGGACGAGTTCGGGGAGGAGCCGGCGCCGCGTCGCGGTCGGCCGAGCGGACGCGCCGCCGAGGACGCTCGTGACCAGACCGATGCCATCGGCGACGCGGTGCGCGAACTGCTCGCCGAGGGCGACGGCGACGTGCTGGTCTTCCTGTCCGGTGAACGCGAGATCCGCGACACCGCCGACACCTTGCGCGACCTGAAACTGCCACGGACCGAGATCGTTCCGCTGTACGCACGCCTGTCCGCGGCCGAACAGCATCGGGTCTTCCAGCCGCACACCGGCCGCCGTGTGGTGCTGGCCACCAACGTCGCCGAGACCTCGCTCACCGTGCCGGGCATCCGCTACGTGGTGGACCCGGGCACCGCGCGCATCTCCCGCTATTCGATGCGCACCAAGGTGCAGCGCCTGCCGATCGAGCCGATCTCGCAGGCCTCGGCGCGGCAACGGTCCGGGCGCTGCGGACGTGTGGCCGACGGTATCTGCATCCGGCTCTACTCCGAGGAGGACTTCGAGGCCCGCCCGGCCTTCACCGAACCGGAGATCCTGCGCACCAACCTGGCCGCGGTCATTCTGCAGATGACCGCGCTGGGGCTCGGCGACATCGAGAGCTTCCCGTTCGTGGAGGCACCGGACCGGCG
>NZ_BAFW01000164.1 GCF_000308535.1 Nocardia cerradoensis NBRC 101014
CCCCGGTGCGCCCGGCCGGGTACTCCGGCTCGGAATAGCCGGTGGTGTAGGCGGATTCGCCGTACTCTCCCCCGTCCCCCGGATCCGGTGCCCGGTGGGTCCCGGTCCGGTAGCCACCCTCGGCGTATCCCTCGCCGTAATAGGAATCGCCGTAGTCGGTGTCGTCCCGCTCGGAGTCATGATCGGATCGATGATCTCCACGGCCGAACATGTTCATACCTCCCCTCCGGCGCGGCCCGCCCCGCCGGATTGCGGCGACAGACTGTGGTGTCCGCCGCTCGACCCGTAACCGCCTGCGCCGCGCGATGTTTCGTCGAGCTGGTCGACCTCCACGAAATCCACCAGTTCCACACGCTGCACCAGCAATTGTGCGATCCGATCGCCGCGACGCAACTGAATCGCCGTACGCGGGTCGTGATTGATCAGGCAGACCTTGATCTCACCCCGGTAGCCGGCATCGACCGTGCCGGGCGTGTTGACCACGGACAGACCCGTCTTGGCGGCCAGCCCCGACCGGGGATGAATGAGGCCGACGGTGCCCACCGGCAACGCGACGGCGATTCCGGTACCGACGAGCACCCGCTCGCCCGGCTCCAGGATGACGTCTTCGGTGGTGCACAAATCCACTCCGGCATCGCCCGGGTGCGCACGCGTGGGCACCGGGACGCCGGGATCGAGCCGCAGCAGAGGTATGGGTGCAATTCCGGTCACGTCCAGCGAGCCTACGCGTCCGGCGGCCGGGCCGTGGGAGCGCCGGGCCCCGATGTGGCGGCAACGATCGACGGCGGTCGCGGACGGCGCACAGCGGCTCCCGCCGACAGCGAATATGTCGGCCTGACCTAGCATGATGTGGTGTCCGACCAGTCCCACGCAGTACCTCCCCACGAGTCTCCGGCGCGCGCACACGCCGACGCCCCCGCCCGGGTCTATTCCGAACGTCTGTGGGTCCCGCTGTGGTGGTGGCCGGTGGCGCTGGCGGTGACCGGTCTGCTGGCCGCCGAAATCCACATGGGCGCGCCGGGGATCCGGGCGTGGCTGCCGTACGTGCTGCTTTTCCCGGTGCCCGTCTGGGCGCTGATATGGGTGAGCCGCCACCGGGTGGAGGTGGCGCCGGACGCCGACGGCATCCTCGAATTGCGCGCGGACCGGGCCCATCTACCGGTAACGTATGTATCCCGGGCCGTGGCGGTGCCGGCCAGCGCGAAGAGCGCGGCACTGGGTCGTCAGCTCGACCCGGCCGCATTCGTCCAGCATCGTCCGTGGATCGGGCCCATGGTCCTGCTCGTCCTCGACGATCCGGACGACCCCGCTCCGTACTGGCTGATCAGCACGCGTAAACCCGAACAGGTACTGGCCGCGCTCGGCGTACCGAGCGCGGGCTGACGAGACCTGCCGGGCTGTTTGTCGTCGTTTGTTCCAGCTGCCCGCGGAACGAGTCCGCTGCGGCCGCACGGATCCGCTCAGGCAGCGCAATCCATGCAGATCATCTGCCCGCCGGCTTCACTGGCGAGTCTGCTGCGGTGATGAACCAGGAAGCAGCTCGAGCAGGTGAACTCGTCGGCCTGTTTCGGGATCACCCGGACCGAGAGCACCTCCTCGGACAGATCCGCGCCGGGAAGCTCGAACGACTCCGCGGTATCGGATTCGTCGATATCCACGACGGCGGACGCGGCCTCGTTGCGACGAGCCTTCAGCTCCTCGAGCGAGTCCTCCGACACTTCGTCGGATTCACTGCGCCTAGGTGCGTCATAGTCGGTTGCCATGTCGTCTTCCCCTCGTCCTTACTCCGTGTATCCCGGACCGGCTCCGCCGAACGTCGATCCCTGTCGGAATCGCCCGGCGATGCCGCCCCGCCGTGGTGTACGTCACGTGTACACCGCTCGCCGCCCGGCCGGATCACCCTGACCCATACCGGATCGCGCTCGGTCAACGCAGGACATGCCCTGGTTGTTCCCGAAATCGCTTCCCTGATTCACATCAGCCGATTCGTATCGGGCCGCCAGACAATAGCGGACACCGGGGCAAAAGTCGCAATCAAAACTCGAGCGAGTCGAAACCGACGGTTAATCGTCACTGCGACCGCACGGGTGTGGCGATACGCCACCGCTTCGTGCCCGGCGGTTCCCCGGCCCGTGATCCGATCGCGATCCCCGTGGCCTCGCCGATCGTTACGATCCCGATATTCACGGCGGCCGTAGCTGCCGATTTCCACCCCAGCGGTCAGCCGCTTTTCCGCTGCGCCGGTGGCCGCCTGGTCCGCGTTGTCTCCCCGGAGAATCGGCGCGCAGGTGTCCGCGTGCGCGACCGCGGCCCGCCAACTCGTAAGGTGTGCGTGTGGTTTCACTGATCACCGAAGGCAGCGCGGTCGACGACAAGGGCCGTCCGTTCCTGCGGCGCCGCTACCAGCCGTGGGTCGCACTCATCGCGGTTCTCGCCCTCATCTGCGCAATCGTGTGGATCAAGGCGCTCACCACCGCCGACACCACCCATACCGCGATGGCCTGCAATTCGCCGGCCCCCGCGGCGCCGGATCCGAACTCCCCGCAGCCCGCGCCGCTGGGCGACGTGGTGTCCCCGTCGCGCCTGCACGATGTGGAGCCGGCGCCGCTGGCCCAGGCCAAGGTGCGGGTGCTCAACGGTTCCGGCCAGCGCGGCCTGGCCGAGCACATCGCCTCGAAACTCGGTGACTACGGCTTCGCCAGCCCGCCGGCCCCGGTTTTCGGCAACGATCCGGTCTATCTGAGCGGCGATCTGGTGTGCACCGGCCAGATCCGCTACGGCGTGAGCGGGCGCCCCGCCGCGGCCGCGGTCCAGCTCGTCGCGCCGTGCGCGGAGCTGATCGAGGACCAGCGCACCGACGACACCGTCGACCTGGCCCTGGGCACGCTGTTCGGCAACGATCTGCAGCCGAGCACCGATGCCGAGGAAGTGCTGCGCGCCCTGAAGAACCCGGCTCCGAACGGCCCGGACGTCGATTCGGCGCTGCTGCAGGCCGCCCGCACCGCCCGCTGCTGAGCCGCGCTCATTCCTCCGGGATGGGGGCAGTCACGCCGAGCCGGTCGAAGAGTTCGGCGAGTTCGTCGGCGATGCCCGCGGCGGCGGCCACGGTCAGCGCCCCCTGCGCGCCGGTGGAGTCCGCGCCGGGCAGCCGCAGCACCGCGCCCGCCTCGGCCGCGATCAGCGCTCCGGCGGCCCAGTCCCAGGGATTGAGGCCGTGCTCGTAGTGGGCGTCCACGCGGCCGGCCGCCACCATGCACAGGTCGAGGGCGGCCGAGCCGATCCGGCGGATGTCGCGGACTCTCGGCAGCAACCGCGCCACCAGTTCGCCCTGCCGTTCCCGGCGCGCCGCGCCGTAGCCGAAGCCGGTGGCCACCAGGGCCAAGCGGACCGAGTCGATATCGTTGCAGCGCAACGCGATCGGCTCGCCGTCGCCGCCGGCCACGGTGGCGCCCGCGCCCAGGCCGGCGCTGTAGGTGAGCTCCCCGGCCACGTCGACGACCGCACCGGCCAGAGATCGGCCACCGCGCATCGCGGCCACCGATACCGCATAGGCCGGGATGCCGTACACGAAGTTGACCGTGCCGTCGATCGGATCGACCACCCACACGATCTCACCGGCGGCTCCGAGGCTGCCGCCGCCCTCTTCACCGAGGACCGTCTCCCCCGGTCGGGCCTCGGCCAGCAGCGAGCGGATCAGCCGTTCGGTTTCCGTGTCGACCACGGTGACGGGATCGGTGGGCGTCGATTTGGTACGGACCGAGCCGTCCTCGCCGCGGCCCGGGCCGAAGACCTCGGGCCGGCGGCGGCGGACGTGTGCGGCCGCGGTCTCGGCCAGATAGACTGAGACACGCCGTAATTCGGCGATTTCGGCAGGATCGAGGACGGGCGCTTCCGCGATATCGGCGGGTGAATTCGTCTCGGGCACGGTTTCCATCCGACCACAGATCCGCCCGGACTCGCATCTGCGCGGTCGCAGCCGTGGGCGCGTCGCGCGGTGTAACGTGCCGCTGGCACCTTCATCGGCCTAGACCACAGGGAACGAGGAGTTCGCGATGTCCGCTCGGGGGCAATCATTCGGTATCGATATCGGGGGCAGCGGGGTGAAGGGCGCGGTCGTCGACCTCGCCACCGGCGACCTCGCCCACGAACGGATCAAGATCTCCACGCCCCACCCGGCCACCCCCAACGCCATCGCCGAAACCGTCGCCAAACTCGTCACCCAGGCCGACTGGGACGGCCCGGTCGGCCTCACCCTGCCCAGCGTCGTGGTCAACGGCATCGCCCGCACCGCCGCCAACATCGACAAGAGCTGGATCGACACCGACGCGCGTCAGCTGTTCTCGCTGGCGCTGGGCGGACGCGAGGTCGTGGTGCTCAACGACGCCGACGCGGCGGGCTTGGCCGAGGACCGCTACGGCGCGGCCCGCAACATCGACGGCCTGGTGATGCTGCTGACGTTCGGTACCGGCATCGGCTCGGCGTTGCTGAACCACGGCGTCCTGGTTCCCAACACCGAACTCGGCCACATCGAGGTGCACGGCAAGGAGGCCGAGCATCGGGCCGCGTCGTCGGTGAAGGAACGAAAGAATCTGTCGTACAAGGAGTGGGCCGCCGAGGTGACCAAGGTACTGGTCACCCTGGAGGACCTGTTCTGGCCGACGGTGTTCGTCGCCGGCGGCGGGATCAGCCGCGATGCCGAGCACTGGATCCCGTTGCTGGCCAATCGGACTCCGGTCGCGGCCGCCCATCTGCGCAATACCGCGGGTATCGTAGGCGCCGCGATGGCCGTGGATAGCGGGATCGCGCCGTGAGCACTCGTTGCCGATAGTTACAATGGAACGAGACCGGCGGTGAGCCGGAAAACAACCCCGGCACGTAGAGCCGGGTTCAACCCCGACAGAACCGCTCCGCCGGATGATTACTCTGGCGTGACGCCGCACGAGACCGTCACGAAAGGGCGTACGTGGTAGCCACGAATACCCGACAGACCGCCGAATCGGCCGAAGCTGCCGACTCCGCAGAAGGCACCGCAGCACGGCCGGTCCGCAAGGCTGCCGCGAAGAAGGCCCCGGCCAAGAAGGTCGCCGCGAAGAAGGCCCCTGCCAAGAAGGCGGGAGCCAAGGCGGCGAAGAAAGCGCCCGCCAAGAAGGCCACCACGAAGAAGGCGGCCCCCGGCGCGGACAACGAATCCGACGAGCACATCGACGACGAGTCGCTGGAACTCGACGATCTCGGTGATCTGGAGGTCTCCGAGGACGATCTGAGCGACGAGGGCGAAGATCTGGTCGAAGAGACCGCCGACGAAGAGGCCGAAGCCGAGGACGAGGAAGCCGACGAGCCCTCGGAGAAGGACAAGGCCTCCGGCGACTTCGTCTGGGACGAAGAGGAATCCGAGGCACTGCGCCAGGCTCGCAAGGACGCCGAGCTCACCGCGTCCGCGGACTCGGTGCGCGCCTATCTCAAGCAGATCGGCAAGGTCGCGCTGCTGAACGCGGAGGAGGAGGTCGAACTCGCCAAGCGGATCGAGGCCGGTCTCTACGCCACCGAGAAGCTGCGCGAATTCGCCGACAAGGGCGAGAAGCTGCCCGTGGCGACACGCCGCGATCTGCAGTGGATCATGCGGGACGGCAACCGGGCCAAGAACCACCTGCTCGAGGCCAACCTGCGTCTGGTCGTCTCGCTCGCCAAGCGCTACACCGGCCGCGGTATGGCCTTCCTGGACCTCATCCAGGAAGGCAACCTGGGCCTGATCCGCGCGGTGGAGAAGTTCGACTACACCAAGGGCTACAAGTTCTCCACGTACGCCACCTGGTGGATCCGGCAGGCCATCACCCGCGCGATGGCCGACCAGGCTCGCACCATCCGTATTCCGGTGCACATGGTCGAGGTCATCAACAAGCTGGGCCGCATCCAGCGCGAGCTGCTGCAGGACCTGGGCCGCGAGCCCACGCCCGAAGAGCTCGCCAAGGAAATGGACATCACGCCGGAGAAGGTCCTCGAGATCCAGCAGTACGCGCGTGAGCCCATCTCGCTGGACCAGACCATCGGCGACGAGGGTGATTCCCAGCTCGGCGACTTCATCGAGGACTCCGAGGCGGTCGTCGCGGTCGACGCGGTGAGTTTCACGCTGCTGCAGGATCAGCTGCAGTCGGTGCTGGAGACGCTGTCCGAGCGCGAGGCGGGCGTGGTCCGGCTGCGCTTCGGCCTCACCGACGGCCAGCCGCGCACCCTCGACGAGATCGGCCAGGTCTACGGGGTCACCCGTGAGCGCATCCGCCAGATCGAGTCGAAGACCATGAGCAAGCTGCGCCACCCCAGCCGCTCCCAGGTGCTGCGCGACTACCTGGACTGATAGTCACGCCACCGACGATGCCGCCGAGGTTCCGCCTCGGCGGCATCGTCGTTATGTCCGGCGTATTGCCGCGACGGCCCCATAGGGTGGGCTGTCGTGGATCAGTTGGTGTTGGTTTTCGTGCTGGCGTTCGCGACGATCCTGGCGCAGCCGCTGGGCCGGCGCATCGGATTGGCACCCGCGGTGCTGATGACGGTCTTCGGGCTAGTCATGGCCGTCCTGCCGTTCGTGCCGAATATCGCGCTGGCGCCCGACCTCATCCTCCCGCTGGTCCTGCCGCCGCTGCTGTACGCCTCGGCCCGGCGCACCTCCTGGCAGCAGTTCGCCTCCAACGCGGGTGCGATCCTGTTGCGCGCGGTCGGCCTGGTGGTGGCGACCGCGGCTGCGGTCGCCGCGATCTTCCACCTCTGGTATCCGGCGCTGCCGGTGGGTACGGCCTTCGCGCTGGGCGCTGTCGTGGCGCCGCCGGATCCGGTGGCGGTGAGCGCGATGGCGGACCGGCTGGGCCTGCCGCGGCGTCTGGTGGCGGTGCTCGAAGGTGAGGGCCTGTTCAATGACGTGACGGCCGTCGTGATCTACGACGTGGCGGTGCACGCGGTGGTGACCGGGCAATTCTCGGCCTGGCGGACGGCGATCGATTTCGTGGTCTCCGCGGTGGTGGCGGTGGCGGTCGGGCTCGCGCTCGGCTGGGCCGGCAGTGCCATGATGCGGCGGCTGACCGAAGCGCCGTGGCAGGTGGCTCTCGGCCTGCTGCTCCCGTTCGCCGCCTACGGGCTGGCCGAGGCCGCACACGGGTCGGCGGTGCTCGCGGTATTGGTGTGCGCGCTGTATCTCACCGATGCCGCGACGGATTTCAGCGATGTCGGATACCGGATCGTCGGCGATTCGTTCTGGGATGTGATCGACATGCTGGTCACCGGATTCGCGTTCGGATTGGTGGGCCTGGAGCTGAGCACGGTGCTCGCCACCACCGGCCCGAACTGGCCGCGTCTGCTCGGCGGGGCGGCTGCGGTGGTGGGCGTGGTGGTCGCCCTGCGGCTGGTGTGGCTGCTGGCCAGTACCGGGCTATTTCGCGGATGGTGGCGGCGCCGGCGCATGGACGAGCCCTACACCTGGCGCGAAACCGTGGTCACGTGGTGGGCCGGCATGCGCGGGGTGGTGACCGTCGCGCTGGCGCTGGCGTTGCCGCTGACCACCGATTCGGGGGCGGCCTTCCCCGGCCGCACCGAGGTCTTGTTCATCGCGTTCGTCGTCGTGCTGTTCACGCTGCTGCTGCAGGGGCCCACGCTGCCCCTGGTGGCCCGCTGGACCGGGGTGAAGGCCGATACCGAGGTCGAACGGGCCATGGAACGGCGGTTGTGGACGCGGATCCTGCGCGCGGAACTGGCCCGGCTGGAGGAGATCGCCGACAACGAGGATCTGCCCGATGAGGTGTATCAGCGGCTACGCGACACCGTGGAACGCCGGTTGATGCGCGCCGATCCGGAGGCGGCCGAGGCCGCCGACGGCAGCAAGGCCGTCGAGCAGGCCATGCGACTGACCGGCAAGTTGCGCACGATCAGCAATGACGTCCTCGACGCCGGGCGCGGTGAAGCGCTGGCGGCCCGGCGCGAACCGGGAATGCCGCCGGATCTGGTGGACCGGGTGATGCGCCGTTTGGATCTGCGCCCGCCGCCGCTGCTGTGAGATTGCGGGGCCCGGGGCGCGGTCGAGTCCCCTGAACACGTGGCGGCGATCGGCGGCCGGTCGGGCGAACCGCCGATGTGAACTGGGGTGGAGCTCCGGCAAACATCAGCTATTTTCCAGGACTAACGTTCGGGAAATTTACTACCTGCGAGTATATCGCTAATGTGCGGACGGTCACCGGCATGGGGATGCGGTGACGCACTTTTGGCAAGGAGTCCGCATGCTTCAGATCGACCAGTTCACCTACGGGTGGTTGACACCCGCACTGGCCTACCTCATGTCCGTCATCGGTTCGTTGCTCGCGCTGCGCTGCATGGTGCGCGCCCGAGCCAACCCCGGGCACCGCGGATGGATCGTCACCGCGGCGGTCGCCCTGGGTGGCACGGGCGTCTGGGTGATGCACTTCATCGCGATGCTGGGCTTCTCGGTCCACGGGGCGACCATTCGCTACAACATCCCGATCACGTTGATCAGCGCCGCGATCGCGGTGGTCGTGGTGTGGATCGGCCTGTCGCTGGTGATCCGCCGGCAGGGCGACACCTCCGCCCTGCTGACCGGCGGGGCGGTCACGGGGCTGGGTGTGGCCGCGATGCACTACGCCGGCATGTATGCGATGAAGACCGATGTCGCGATGCACTACGACCCCTGGCCGGTCATCGTCTCCATCGTGATCGCGGTGGTGGCGGCGACCGCGGCGCTGTGGTTCGCGTTGCACGTGGAGGGGCTGCCCGCCACGATCGGTTCGGCGATGATCATGGGCGTCGCGGTCTGCGGTATGCACTACACCGGCATGTACGCCATGCAGGCGCATATGTCCGACCATATGCAGGCACCGTCGGGCGCCCAGGCCAACGAGCTGCTGACCCCGCTGATCATCGGCGTGAGCATGGTGACGCTGCTGCTGTTCCTGCAGGTCGGCATCACCGATATCCACGAACCGGATCTGTCGCGTATCCGCGGGCAGCGCGCGAGCCGCTACTGGCCCAGCAGCACCGAGTCCCTGCCCCCGGCGGCGGAGCCCTCGGCCCGCGAGGAGTACCCCGGCGACGAGACGCATCGGCACCGTCGATAACGACCGCGGTCGTGGACCCGCGCAATCCGGTGGTCGCACAGCTCGCTCGCAGGAATCCGCCGCTAGGCGAACCCGCGGCACCGGATTACGCGGGTCGGTGGGCGCAGCGGCCCGGCGCGGGCGACACTGGCATACGTGGCGTCCTCCGCATTGAATCACTACCGGTCCCCGTGGACCCGGACTCTCGACCTCGACGCCGGGCGGCGGCACCTGCTGGACTGGTGGCACGGCCCGGACCGGGTCTACCGGGCCGGGAAGGCCGTCCACGATCATCTGGCCGGTGCGCCCGCCTCCTGCGCCTACGCGTTCACGCTGTTCGTCACCTGGTGGACGCTGCGCGGGATCAGCGATTTCGCCGGGCATCGGCTGATCCTGTCGGCCTCGACGAATCTGCACAACATGCGCCGTGAGCCGGTGCAGGTGCTGGTCGCTTCGGCGTTCTGGACCGACGGCGGATTTCCGTGGGTGATCATCCTCGGCTTCCTGACCGTGATGGCCTTCGCCGAACGCTGGCTCGGCACGCTGCGCTGGATCATGGTGTTCGCCTGCGGCCACGTCGGCGCGTCGATGATCGTGGTCACCGGCATCGCCTTCGCGGTCCATCACGACCTGATCCCGCTGCGCATCGCGGTCGCCTCGGATGTGGGGTCCTCCTACGGTTCCACCGCGGTGCTGGCCGCACTGAGCTTTCATCTGCGCGGCACGCCCCGAGCCGTGTGGGCGGCGGGGTTGCTGGTGTGGTTCGGCTTCGCCGCCTGGCACGGGCGCACGTTCACCGACTACGGCCACCTGACGGCGCTGTGCATCGGCTTCGCGGTCGGGGCGGTCGCGGTGGCGTTGTCGCGGCGGCTCGAGCGCATCCGCGACCAGCGGCCCGCGGGCACCCGCCGCCGTCTGCCGGGCGACACCGCACCGGGGCCGATCGAACCTCCGGCGCCGGCGCAGGCCCTGGTGCGGGAGAACCGGCCCTCAGCCGACGGCCGGAGCGAATCGACGCTGCATTGAGCGCACCACCGGTTCCACCACCCGCGCGGCGACCGGTCCGAGGATGGCCATCAGCAGGACGTAGGCCGAGGCCAGCGCCGCCAGTTTGCCCGGCACCGCACCCACCGAAACGGCAAGTCCCGCAATGACGATCGAGAATTCACCGCGGGCCACCAGCGCGGCACCGGCGCGCGCACGACCCAGGCGGCCGATGCCCTGCCGCTTGGCCGCGAACCAGCCGGTCCCGATCTTGGTCAGCGTGGTGATCACGGCCAGCAACACCGCCCAGCCGAGGACCTGCGGGATCTTCTGCGGATCGGTGTTGAGGCCGAAGGCCACGAAGAAGATGGCGGCGAACAGATCCCGCAGCGGTTCCAGCAGTTTCGCGGCGCTCTGCGCGGTCGACCCGGAGATCGCGATGCCGAGCAGGAACGCGCCGACCGCGGCCGACACGTTCAGCCCCGAGGCGATGCCCGCGACGAGTAGCGCCGCACCCAGCAGCTGCAGCAGGAACACCTCGCGATCCTTGCTGTCCACGATCGCGGAGACGAAACGCCCGTAGCGCAGCGCGATGACCAGCACGATCGCGATCACGAGCAGGGCGAGCGCCAGCGACCGCAGCCCCGCCATCCAGCCGACACCGGCCAGGATGGTGGTCAGGATCGGCAGGTAGATCGCCATCGCCAGATCCTCGAACACCAGGACCGACAGGACCACCGGCGTCTCCCGGTTACCGAGCCGGCCGAGGTCGTTGAGCACCTTCGCCGCGATGCCGGAGGAGGAGATGTAGGTGACGCCGGCCAGGGTGATCGCGCCGGTCGGCCCCCAGCCGAGCAACAACGCCACCACCGCGCCGGGCGTGGCGTTGAGCACGATGTCGAGCAGGCCCGCCAGCCAGGACTTGCGCATGCCCGACACCAGTTCCGGTGCGGTGTATTCCAGGCCCAGCAGCAACAGCAGCAGGACGACGCCGATTTCGCCTGCGAGATGGCCGAATTCGGAGGCGGCCTTGACGGTCAGCACACCGCCGTCGCCGAAGGCCAGGCCGCCGAGGAGATAGAGGGGGATCGGGGACATGCCGAAACGCCCTGCGACGCGCCCCAGGACACCGAGGGCGAACAGGACCGCTCCGAGCTCGAACAGGGCTAGTGCGGTCGACTCCACCGGCTCACCCGCCGGTCAGAATCTCGAGCGCCTCGTCGAGGCCCTGCGGGGTTCCGACCACGACCAGCAGATCGCCCGCGACGAGCACGAAGTCCGGACCGGGCGAGGGATAGATCTGCCCGGCCCGCATCACGGCGACGATGGATGCCTTGGTGCGGGTGCGCATGCGGGTGTCGCCGAGCGCCCGCCCCGAATACGGCGATTCGTCGCCGATCGGAAGCTGGCGGGTGGTGATGCCCGGCAGATCGCGATGATCGTCCTTGAGCTTCTCCACCAGCTGCGGTGCGCCGAGCAGATTGGCGAGCACGGCCGCCTCGTCGACGGTGAGCGGTACCTGGGCAGCGCAGTCGTCGGGATCGTCGTGTTTGGAGACGATGAGATCGATGCCACCGTCGCGGTGCGCGACCACCCCGATCCGGCGACCGGACCGCGCCTCGAAGTCCTTACGGACGCCAATTCCGGGCAGTTGTGTCACATCGACGTTCACGAAATCCAGCCTAGATCAAGCACTTCGAGAGGCAGGCCACTGATCCGGATCAGCGGTGAGCGCCGGAAATGTCCCTTTTTCATCCAGGGCATAGTAACTGGTGCGCACGACCGCCGTGACGGGAAGTGGACCGTAGAGGTGCGGAAAGCGCATCGAACCCGGATCGTCGGGCACACCCGGCTCCCAGCGCAGCGGCGCGGTCAGGCGGGTGACGTCGATCCAGAGCAGCAGCATATCGTCGCGACCGGCGAACAGCCGGTTCGCCGGCAGGTGCACCTGGTGCGGCGCGGACAGATGAAGGAACCCTTCGCTCTCCAGCGAGGGTGCCACACGTTCGCCGATCCGCCGCGCCTGCTCCCACTCCGCGGGAGTGCAAAGGTGAACCAGCATGCGCCCGTTGACGTTCTCGGTCTCGGCGGCGGGGGCAACGTTGTCGGCAGTCACGGCAGCACCATACCCAGCGTGGCGCGTGCGACCCGCCGAAAGGAACGAAGCGGACGTTTGATTGAGCGGTTGATTGTCGGTGGGCGCGGGTAATCTGCGAGCAGACAACTGGATCGGCCTTTTTCCGAAGTGTTGAACCACAGGTGGTGAACCGAGGTTCCCAAGGATGGCCATGGTGTTCGCCCACAGCGAAATACCTGGTCATGTTAGGGAAAACACATACAAACATCTTCGGGAACAAAGCCCCCGTCCCGAACGTCTGACAGAGTAGTCATCAGCCACTGCTGGGAAGTAGCGGTAGCGAGCCCGCGGAAGGGACCGTGGGCCCCACACCAGGCGAACGGCTTTCTGCGCCGGGAGCCAGGACGGAGGAGTCATGCCAGGAACACTGACAAGCACCCCACTGACTGCGGTCGATCGTTGCGACCGCTGCGGGGCGGCCGCGCGCGTGCGCGCGACACTTCCCGCCGGTGGCGAGTTGCTCTTCTGCCAACACCACGCGAATGAGCACATGGAGCGCCTGCGCGAGCTGGAGGCAGTCATCGATACCGAGTCGGCACCGGCACTATAGGCCGGCTCCTCACGTCCCCTGTCAGCCAAGGGCGGCCTTCGGGCCGCCCTTTTCGTGTCTTCGGTCACACCGGCTCGGGCGCGAGCCCGTCCAGCAGACGAGACAGTCCGAACTCGAAGGCGCCGTCGGGATCTCCGGGCGCCTGATACTGCTCCCCCACCGCGGTACCCACCCGCTCCGCCAGCGGAAACGACTGGCCCGCCATGGCCTCGGTGAGCAGTGGCCCGTACACCTCCCACCACCGCGCATCGCTCATCTCATCGGCTTCACGCCGGGCCGCGACCGCCGTGCGGGCATTGCCGGTCGCGAAATCCGACAGCACGGCGATCGTCCGGTCCATCTCGACATCGGTGAATCCCGACCCTTCCAATGCGCTCAACTGCCGTTCGTAGCGCCGCAGCCGCCCCGGGCCCAGATCCAGCCGCCACGGCGGAACCTCCAGCAACCAGGGATGCGCGAGCAGTTCCGCACGCACGCCGCGAGCGACCGCGGCCAGACGCTCGCGCAGCGGCGCGGCCGGATCGATCGGCGCGTCCTCGCCGGCCACCCAGTCGACCATCGCGATGATCAGCGCCTGCTTGTCCGGAACGTAGGTGTAGAGGCTCATCGGACCGAGCCCGAGCGCCGTGGCCACCGCGCGGATGGATACCGCGCCGTAGCCGTCGCGGTCGGCGATCCGGACCGCCGTGCGAATCACCTCGTCGACCTCGACCGTCTGCTTCGGCCCGCGGAGCACCGGCCGGGCCGGCAGCTCGCGTCGCCACAGCAGAGCAAGCACCTGTCGTGCCCGGTCGGACGCGGATTTCTGTGCCACGACACTCCTCGGGGAATCTCATTACACCGTACGGGGTTATAATACTCCGTACGCTATACGTAGATAAGCGAGGGTCCTCTGCACACCACACATGCCACCTATCTGCCCGACCGCCACGCGTTCGCCCTGTGGAACTGGGCCGGCCGGGTGACCGAACCCCCGCCGCACGGCGCGCGCGAGAGCGTCCGGCTCGCCGTGCCGGGGCCCGGCGGCGCCACGATCGAGGTGAGCGAGGTCGCCTGCACCGTGATCGACGCCGATCGGCTCGATGCGGTCGAGGTGGGCCACGCCGGTTCGTCACTGTCGGCCTGGCAGCGCATGGCACGCGAGGCGGGCGGGCCGGAGCTGCTGCCTGCCGCCGGCCACGCTGTACCCAATGCGGCCGCCACCGCGATCGTCTCCGCCGATCGCGCGGTGCGGGCCTACCGCGAGACCGAGGAGGTCGTCCGGGCGTTACGCGCGCCGCTGCGTGCGCGGTTGCGGCCCTATCAGGCGCGCGGGATCTCCTGGCTGCACCGGACGACCGCCGAATACGGCGGCGCGGTGCTCGCCGACGAGATGGGACTGGGAAAAACCGTGCAGGCCATCGGCTTTCTGCTCGGACGCGCCGACGGCGGTCCGCAACTGGTGGTCTGCCCGACCTCACTGGTCGGCAACTGGGTGCACGAGATCAGCCGCTTCGCGCCCGGACTTCGCCCGCTCGCGTGGCGGGGTGGGGAGCTCGGCGATCTCGCATCCGGCGCGGTGATCGTCACCGGATATCCGACGCTGCGCGGCTACGGGCCGGCATTGGCCGATATCGACTGGGCCACCGCGATTTTCGACGAGGCGCAAGTGCTGAAGAATCCCCGCACGCAGGTCTCGCGGGCGGCGCGGGGCGTGTCCGCGCGAGCGCGGGTCGCGTTGACCGGTACCCCGGTGGAGAACCATCTCGACGAACTGTGGGCGCTGCTCAATCTGGTCACGCCCGCCGCGTTCACCCACAAGGCGCAGTTCCGGCGACGCTTCGTGCGGCCCATCGAGGAGGGCTCCACCGCCGCCGTGCGGCGGCTGCACGACACCATCGAGCCGATCGTGCTGGCCCGCAGGAAACTTCAGGTCGCCGCGACCCTGCCGCCGAAGATCCACACCGATCTGGTCTGCGATCTGACCACGGAGCAGCAGCGCCTCTACGACGAACTACTCGACCGCGCCGAGGCCGACGGATTCGGGGTGGGCGCCGAACGCAATGCGCGCGTACTGGCCGCGCTGACCGCCCTCAAGCAGGTCTGCAACCATCCCGGGCTGGTCACCGGCGATCTCGACGAACTCACCGGGCGCAGCGGGAAGTTCGATGTCTGCTCCGACATCCTCGCCAACAACCTCGAACTGGACTGCCCGACATTGGTTTTCACCCAATATCGGCGCACCGGCGAGTTGCTGGCGCGACACTGCGCCGAGCGATTCGCTGTGGCGGCGCCGGTATTCCACGGCGGCCTGTCACAGGCCGAGCGCGACGCGATCGTCACGACCTTCCAGAGCGCCGAAGGCCCGCCCATCCTGATCCTGAGCCTGCGCGCCGCCGGAACCGGCCTGACCCTGACCCGCGCCGCGGACGTGGTGCACTACGACCGCTGGTGGAATCCCGCGGTCGAGGCGCAGGCGTCCGACCGCGCACACCGCATCGGGCAGACCCGCCCGGTCACGATCACCACACTGACCAGCGCCACCACCGTCGAGGAACATATCGCCGGCATGCACGATCGCAAATCCGCGCTGGCCGGGCTCGGCGCCGGCGACGGACGCTCGGCGGTGGCGCGGCTGGCCCGATTGGACGACGACCATCTGCTGGCGGTGCTGCGCCGGAAGCGAGGCAATTGACATGCCCGACAATGAATTCGGCTATACGCCGTGGGGTATGGGCTGGGTGCGGCTGGCCGAGCCGATCCGGACCACACGTCCCGAGCCGCTGCTGCCCCGGGCCCGCAGTATCGCCCGCAACGGCGGCGTCCGCCTGGATGTCGACGGCACGACGGTCTCGGCGCATATCCACCGCGGCGGACAGGCATCGGTGACACTGCTGGAAATCGCACCGCTGCCGGCCCCGATGGTGAAGGCCATGGCCGAGCACATCCCCGCACACCTGGTCCAACTCACCGACGAGGTGCACGCCGTCCTCACCGCCGCCGGCCTGGCCCCGATACCGCGGCTCGGCGCGACCGACTGCTCGTGTTCGGCCCGCAATCCACGCTGCCTGCATCTGCTGGCGGCCTGCTACGCCCTCGCCCGGGCGGTGGACGACAACCCGTGGCTGTCCTTGGATCTGCAGGGCTATCGGTCCGGGGGCGCACCGGAGTGCGGAGCGGCGGACACCCCGCCCGCGCGGTGGACATCCCTCGACTCCCTCGACCCCGCAATGTTTTTCACCGGCACGGCGCCGGATGAGCCGGTGCGGCGACACTCGGCCGGGTAGGCAGCGCGGCTGCCGCCCGGCTCGGGCGGCAGCCGTCGCGGGGCCCGCACGAGGGGACTTCAGGCGTTGGTACCGCCGTCGACGGTGAGTGTCGCCCCGGTCAGCCGGGCGCCGGACGGGCCGGCGAGGAAGGCGACGACACCCGCGACGTCGTCGGCCTCGCCGAAGCGGCCGAGCGCCGAATGCCGCACCTGGTTCTCGGCGTGCGAGGACGCGGCCGGATTCATATCGGTGTCGGTCGAGCCCGGCTGGACGAGATTGACCGTGATTCCGCGTGGGCCCAGTTCCCGGGCCAGGGCACGGGTGAATCCGTTGAGTGCGGATTTGCTGAGGTTGTAGAGCGTCAGCCCCTCGAACAGCGCGCGTTCGGACAGATTCGAGCCGATGCTGATGATGCGCCCGCCGCGGCCCATGTACGCGAGTGCGGCCTGCGCCGCGACGAAAGCCGCCCGGGCGTGGATGTGCAGCGCCTCGTCGATCTCGGCGACGGTGAAATCGGTGAACGGCTTGGCCGGGAAGATGCCCGCGTTGTTGACCAGGATGTCGACCCCGCCCAGTTCCGCGGCGGTGCGATGGACCGCCGCGGCGATCTGCCCGGCATCGGCGCTGTCGGCGCGCACCGCGATCGCGCGCCGCCCGAGAGCGCGGATATCGGCGGCCACCGCCTCGGCCGCGTCGGCGCCGCCACGGTAGGTCAGCGCCACGTCCACACCGTCGGCGGCCAGCCGCCGCGCGATCGCGGCACCGATGCCCCGGCTGCCTCCGGTCACGAGAGCCACGGTGGTCGACTCGCTCATCTGCACTCCAATTCTGCGTCGATCAATTTCTGTGTCGATCAATACAGAAATAGACAAGCAGGTCGGCCGACGGTCGTCAAGAGATATATTTAGTGATCGACACAGAAAGAGGATGCGATGGCCGAACGCGGACGACCGCGCGGATTCGATCGTGATGTCGCGCTGCGGCGCGCGATGGAGGTGTTCTGGGAACACGGCTACGAGGGCGCCGCGATGAGCGATCTGACATCGGCGATGGGGATCAACTCCCCCAGCCTGTACGCCGCCTTCGGATGTAAGGAGCAGCTGTTCCGGGAGGCCGTCGAACTCTACGGGCGCACCGAGGGCGGGTACACCGCCCGCGCGCTCGAGACCGCGCCCACCGCGCGCGCGGCCGTGGAGGCGATGCTGCGCGACAACGCCGCCGCCTACTGTGACCCCGCCACGCCGCGCGGATGTCTGGTGGTGGTCGCGGGCAATACGGCGGGGCCCCGCCACGGCGCCGTCCGCGATCTGCTCGCCGAGCGCCGCCGCCACACCACCGAAGCGGTGCGGCAGCGACTCGAGCGCGGCATCCACGACGGCGATCTAGCGGCCGATGCCGATATCGAGGGTCTCGCCGACTTCTACACCGCCGTGCTGTTCGGACTGTCGGTGCAGGCCGGCGACGGGACGGACCTGCAGCGACTCGGCCGGACGATCGACCGGGCACTGCAGGCCTGGCCGAAATCCGTACCCGCCGAACAGAGCTGACGCGCCGGCTACCGCAGCGGCTGTAGCTACATGCGCCGCAACGCCGCGATGCGCTGGGACAACTGATCGGCGGTCGCCAGTGCCGTCGGCGGCCCGCCGCATTCGCGCCGGAGCTCGCCGTGGATCACTCCGTGCGGCTTCCCGGTGCGGTGATGATGCATGGCGACCAGCGAATTGAGTTCGCGCCGCAACTCCCCCAGCCGGTCGGCGGTCGCGACGCGCTCGGCCGCGGCCGCCGCGGAGGGGCCGGAATCGGGCGCCTCGGCCACCGAGACCGCGGCACTGCGTTCGCGGATCTGGCGAGTCTGGCGGTCGCGCAGCAGGGCCCGCATCTGGTCGGCGTCCAACAGGCCCGGAATGCCGAGGTAGTCGGCCTCCTCGTCGCTGCCGGAGAAGGTCGCGGTACCGAACGAATCGCCGTCGTAGATCACCTGATCCAGTTCGGCGTCGGCCGCCAGCGCGACGAAGGCGCGTTCCTCCTCGCCCGGCTCGTCCTTCTGCTTGTTGGCGTCGATCAGCAGCTCGTCGTCGAGAGCGTTCTTCTCCCGATGCGGTTTGCCGATGACATGGTCGCGCTGCACCTCGAGCTGAGCGGCCAGATCCAGCAACACCGGCACCGACGGCAGGAAGACACTCGCGGTCTCCCCCGTCCGGCGCGCACGTACGAAACGGCCGATGGCCTGCGCGAAATACAGCGGGGTCGAGGCGCTGGTGGCATAGACGCCGACGGCCAGACGCGGCACGTCCACCCCTTCGGACACCATGCGCACGGCGACCATCCACGGATCGGTGTTGTCGGCGAACTCCCCGATCCGCTGGGAGGAGGTGGGGTCGTCGGAGAGGACCACCGCCGGTTTACTGCCCGAAATATGTTCCAGCAGTTCGGCGTAGTCGCGGGCCTTCTCCTGATCGGTCGCGATCACCAGGCCACCCGCGTCGGGCATGCCGGTGGCGCGCAGCTGCCGCAACCGGGTGTCGGCGGCGGTCAGCACCTTCGACATCCAGTCGCCGGCCGGATCGAGGGCGGTACGCCACGCGCGCGCGGTCTGTTCGGCGCTCAGCGGTTCACCCAGCCGGGCGGAATACTCCTCACCCGCGCTGTCACGCCACTGCGCCTCACCGGAATAGGCGAGGAAGACCACCGGCCGGACTACGCCGTCGGCGAGGGCCTCGGAATAGCCGTAGGTGTAGTCGGCACTCGACCGCGGGAACCCGGATTCGTCCGGTTCGTAGTTGACGAACGGAATCTGCGAATCGTCGCTGCGGAAGGGGGTACCGGTCAGGGCCAGGCGGCGGGTGGCGTCACCGAACGCCTCGGCCACCGCATCGCCCCAGCTCTTGGCGTCACCGGCGTGGTGGATCTCGTCCAGAATCACGAGGGTCCGGCGATTCTCGGTCCGCACCCGGTGCTTGAACGGATGCGAGGCGACCTGGGCGTAGGTGACCACGACGCCGTGGAAATCACCCGAGGTACCGCCGGTGCTGTTGGAGAAGTTCGAATCCAGCTGGATGCCCAGGCGTGCCGCCGCAGCCGACCACTGATGCTTGAGGTGTTCGGTGGGCGCGACCACGGTGACCTGGTCGACGGTGCGGTCGGTGAGCAGCTCGGTCGCCAGCCGCAACGCGAACGTGGTCTTACCCGCGCCGGGCGTCGCCACAGCCAGGAAATCACGTGGTTTGGTCGTCAGATATCTGGTGAGTGCTCTGCGCTGCCATGCTCGTAACGAACCGCCACCACCCGAAGTCACTCGACAGACAGTAGCGACCGGCACCGACACCTAGCCAATTCGACACCACGTGATCTGCCACGAATCCGGCGACGGCCCGGCTCACCTCGCAGATCACGACGCGCCTGTGCGGCAGAACACTGACGACACGTTCGCGGCCCGTTGCTGCCGTGGCGCCCTCGGTGGGCAATGCTGTACTCACGATGTGTTCCGACCGACCGGCCTCGACGTCCGGCGCAGTGCGCTCCTGGCAGCGGCTGCGCGGGCGAATCGTGTCCGCGCTGCGACGGATCTGGCAGGTGATCGCGCGGGTCGCGGAGAAGGCGTGGGGAGATTCGATCTTCGCCAAATCGGCCGCCGCGGCGTTCTGGCAGACCCTCTCGCTGGCGCCACTGCTGCTCGGACTGCTGGGCAGCATCGGTTACGTCGGCGGACTGTTCGGCCCCGACACCGTCCATATCGTCGAGGGCAAGATCGTCAGTTTCAGCCGCAACCTGTTCAGCGCCAACGTCGTCGACGAGATGATCGCGCCGACCGTGCGCGACGTGCTGCAGCGCGGACGCGGCGCGGTGGTATCGGTGGGTTTCGTGCTGTCGCTGTGGGCGGGATCCTCGGCCATGGCGACCTTCGTCGACTCCATCGTCGCCGCGCACGGACAGGCCGATGCCCGCCATCCGGTCTGGCAGCGGATCTTCGCGCTCGGGTTGTATCTGCTGTTCCTGGTGGCGGCGGTATTCGTGCTACCGCTGGTGGCCTTGGGCCCGACCCTGATCGGTCGCACGCTGCCACCGGACTGGCGCGAACCCGGGCTGCGCCTGATCGACACCTTCTACTATCCGGCGGCCGGGCTGCTGCTCATCGTCGGCCTGACCACGTTGTACAAACTGGCGCTGCACCGGTCGCTGCCGTGGCATCGGCTCTTCGGCGGGGCGTTGGTGGCCGGCATCTTCTTCATGGCGGCCAGCGACATCCTGCGCCGCTATCTGACGTACGCGGCGCGGGCCGGCGTCAGCTACGGGGCGCTGGCGACACCGATCGCCTTCCTGCTCTTCACGTTCTTCCTGGCGTTCGCGGTGATTCTGGGCGCGGAATTCAATGCCACCGTGCAGGAGTTCTGGCCGGCTCGCGCGACCCGGTTCGAACAGTTCAAACAGTGGTGGGCTCGGCGCAAACACCGCCACGACGGCCGCGACGACGAGAATGCGCGGACCGACGACGAACCACACTCGGGCCTGCCCCGCACTCGGCCCGGTGATTCGGGGGCGGCGGATCCGCCACACCCGGACGGCCCGCCGCCGGCCGCCCAGTCCGACGACCCCGCCGGTGGTTCCGCCTACCGCGCCGACACCCGGCCACCGTCGCTGCTCGACCCGGGACGGATCCGCCCCGCCGGATAACCGGCGACGATTCGTGCCTGCGCCGCCACGCGAACCATCGTCAGGGGATCCGCCCGGGTCGGCGCGTCCTCACCTCCCGGCGGGCAGCGGGTGGTCGCGGAAGAAGTCCCAGATGATCCGGTTCGCGCTGATCGCGGTCGTGGTGCGGCCGACCAGGGGTTCCGGCGAGATCACCGACGCGGTGCCCGGCCAGGTGTGACCGCCGCCGACTACCGCGTACAACTGCACGGCCGTCCGGTCCGGGCACGGATAGGTGTAGCGCACGACATCCGGGGCGACCTGCTGCTGTTGCGGTTGCGTCCCGCACCCCTCGCGCCGCGCCCACGCCGCCGCCTGATCGGGGATGGTCACCGGTCCGGGACCGTCCACCCCACCGGGCCGCGTATCGCCGCGCTGAGCGGCCGACCCCGTTCCGTCGGCCGAGGGCAGGTATTTCGCATTGGGCCCGACACCGCCGGTATAGGCGACGATCGGATCCTCGGTGCCGTGGAAGGCGACCATCGGGACGGCACGCACCGGATCACACCATGCGAAGTCCTGCAGTCCGGCCACCGGCGCCACCGCGGCGATCCGGTCCGCGAGCTGACACGCCAGCGACGACGTGGTGAAGGCGCCCATCGACAGCCCGGTCACATAGACGCGGCGTTCGTCCACGCACCGGTTCGCCTCGACATGGGTCAGCAGGTCGGACAGATACGCGATGTCGGCGCTGTGCTCGCCGAAATCCCACCGCGGCACACCGGGTTCGTCCAGCTGCGGCGTGACCGTCGCGAATCCGTTGGCCATGCCGAAGGGCCCCAGACCGGTGCCCGCGTACTCGAGTGCGGCCGGTTCCAGATAGCCGTGCAGGTCGACGACCAGCGGCAGCGGTGCGGTGGCTGCGGGAACGTCGAGCAGGTAGGTCCCGGATTTCCCGGCCGCCGCGAAGCTTTCGATCGACGTGCCGGTCGGATGCGACGCCGAACATCCCGGCGACGGCTGTGCCGGTACGTTCTCCGGCTCACCGGCATGGGCAGTGGTAGCGGTCGAGAGGGCGGCAGCTGTCAGAAGTGCCGCCGCGATGGACGAGACCGTACGAAACCACCGGGACATCGCGATATACATGTACTGCCCACCTCGCGGGAAATATTGTTCTCAGCAAAGAGAACAATGATCACACAAGCGCGGCGGGCGCGGGCGCAGACGGGCGAGACGGCCCGGAACGGCCGCTCGATCCGTCCTCCGGGCTCAGTCCTTCTTCATCATTTCGTAGATGCGTTTGCAGTCCGGGCAGACCGGCGAGCCGGGCTTGGCCGAGCGCGTCACCGGGAACACTTCGCCGCACAGCGCCACGACATGGGTGCCCATGACGGCACTTTCGGCGATCTTGTCCTTCTTCACGTAGTGGAAGAATTTGGGAGTATCGCTGTCGGTCGTCTCGTCGGTGGTCGTATCCGGACGAACCAGGGTGTCGGTGCTCACCCCATCGATTCTGCCATCGGCGCGCGAGGCTGGTGAGCGGGTGTCGCCAACCTCATCGGACATCCGCGGTTCGGCGGTGCTTGCGGGGTGGCGGGCGCGTGTGCATTCGATCATGTGGAGTGGAAGACTCGACGTATGCAGCGTGACGGCGACTCCTCCGACCTACCGCCCGAGTCCCGGACGTCGGGCCCCGGGCGGGTCGGTTCGGAGCGCGGCGACGCACGCGCGGCCGAACCCGGCGGCTCGGCGAATACCGCCGAGGCTCCGGACATCTCGGCGCCGGAGGATCCACGGCCTTCGGGCGCGACGTTCGAACGCCGGCCACCCGGTTCGATCCCCCGCCCCGCGCGCGCCTCGGCCGGCTATTTCCCCGGTGAGGACAAGCATCCGGTATTGATCACCGAGGCCGCGCCCTCCCTGGACCAGCAGCACCGCGCCCGCGTGAAGCGCTACATGATCCTGATGGGTTTCCGCATTCCCTGCCTGGTGCTGGCGGCGGCCGCGTACGGCCTGTGGAGCAATGCGCTGATCTCGCTGGCCATCATCGGCGTCTCCATCCCGCTGCCCTGGATCGCCGTACTCATCGCGAACGACCGGCCGCCGCGCAGCAAGGACGAGCCCAGCCGCTGGGATGAGCGCCGCGCGGCGAAAGCGCTCGAATCGGGACAGCATCGTTCCATCGACGGCTGAACGACACGGGCGACCTGCCCGGACCCGGTGAGCACCGCACTCCGTACCAGGTGGCAGAGTTCTCGTGTGCCTGCCGACCGGACCACCGCCTCCCTGCTCACCGCCCTCGCGCCCGCGCTGCGCGCCGCGCTGACCCGGGTGCGTTACGACGCCGACACCGTGCTCGACGCCATCGGCGCCGACGCCCACGCCGCGCTCGGACGTTCCGAACCGGTACCGGTGCGCCGGGCCGCGCGCGAGGCGGGTGAGCTCGGCACGCTGATCCGGCTGCTGCTGCTCGGCGACGCCCTGCCCGAACGGGAGGTGGCCGCGGCCTTCGCCCCGCTCGACATCGACCGCGCCGTCGCCGCGGGTCTGCTCGAGCGCGACGGCGATTCGATCCGCGCCGCGCTGGACCTGCGGCCCCTGGATCTGGGTTCGGGCACCCGCTGGGTGCTGTCGGATCTCGACGACTCGATGCGGCGGCGCACCCTCAGCGCCGACCACGTCCTGGGCGTGGGCCAGGCGTCGCTGTCACTGCTGCGCGCGACGCCGACCGATCCCGTCGGATCCGTTCTGGACCTCGGCACCGGCTGCGGTGTGCAGGCGGTGCATGCCGCGGGCTATGCGAAGACGGTGACCGGCACCGATGTCAGCAGCCGCGCGCTGTGGCTGGCCGAGGCGACCGCCGCGCTCAACGGCCTCGATATCGAGTTCGTCGAGGGCTCGTGGTTCGAGCCGGTCGCCGGACGCCGCTTCGATCAGGTGGTAGCCAACCCTCCGTTCGTGGTCGGCCCGGCCCGGATCGAGCACACCTACCGCGATTCGGGCCTGGCGCTCGACGGCGCCAGCGAACTGGTCGTCTCGCAGGCGCCCGGTCTGCTGAATCCGGGCGGTACCGCGGCGATGCTCGCCTCCTGGGTGCACACCGGCGATGCCGACTGGCGAACCCGGGTGGCGAGCTGGCTGCCCGATCGCGGGGTCGACGCCTGGATCGTCCAGCGCGACGTGGCCGATCCGGCGCTGTATGTCGGCACGTGGCTGCGCGATGCCGGACTGGATCCGCGCGATCCCGAGGCACAGCGGCGGGCCGAACAGTGGCTGGCCGCCTTCGATACGGCGCAGGTCGAAGGCATCGGCTTCGGCTTCGTCTATCTGCGCGCGATCGACGGGCCCACCGAGGTGCTCGCCGAGGATCTCACTCACGGCTTCGACGACCCGCTCGGCGCGGAGGCGCCGTCCTACTTCCGCCGCTCGGCGTGGCTGCGCACGGTCCTGGCGGACAACGAGGTCGCCTGGCGTGCGCGATTCACCGTCGACGCCGCGACCGCGCTCGAGCGCGTCCTGCTGCCGGGCGCCGAGGGCTGGCAGGAGCGCGTGGTCCGGCTGCATCGCGGTGACGGCCCCCGCTGGCAGCACGAGATCGACGACACTCTGGCGGCGTTGCTCGCGGGAATGCGACCCGACGGGCTGCCGTTGGAAGAACTGGTCGAATTGCTCGCAATCGGCCACACCGGAACCACCGCCACGCCGCAATTCCGAGCCGAGGCGTTGTCGGCGGTCACCGGACTGGTCCGGCACGGACTGATCACACCGGACGAACTCGACGCGACCCCGGCCGACGCCGCGCGCACCCCCACGTCCTCGGAGTTCCCTTCTTAAGAACTTCTCAGACGGAGGATGTGAAAGCCGCAGCTCAGCACGGTTTATCGGCGCCAAGGCGGGGAACTTTCCCAGTGTCGGGTCCGTTGTTCGGAGTGAGACACCACCGACAGGAGGCAAGTCATGACAAGCCCCGCCACCACTGGAGTGCGCGCCATCGATTCGGACCTCGACGCCCAGAGCCCGGCAGCCGACCTGGTACGCGTGTACCTGAACGGGATCGGTAAGACCGCGCTGCTGACGGCCGCCGACGAGGTCGAGTTGGCCAAGCGCATCGAGGCGGGCCTCTATGCCCAACACCTGTTGGAGACCGGTAAGCGGCTCTCGGCGACCCGCAAGCGGGATCTGGCGATCCTGGTCCGCGACGGTCAGGCCGCCCGTCAGCATCTGTTGGAGGCCAACCTCCGCCTGGTCGTATCGCTGGCCAAGCGCTACACCGGCCGCGGTATGCCCCTGCTGGATCTGATCCAGGAAGGCAACCTGGGCCTGATCCGCGCGATGGAGAAGTTCGACTACGCCAAGGGTTTCAAGTTCTCCACCTACGCCACTTGGTGGATCCGGCAGGCCATCACCCGGGGTATGGCCGATCAGAGCCGCACCATCCGCCTCCCTGTGCATCTGGTGGAGCAGGTCAACAAGCTGGCCCGGATCAAGCGCGAACTGCATCAGCAGCTCGGCCGCGAAGCCAGTGACGAGGAACTGTCGGCCGAATCGGGCATTCCGGTGGAGAAGATCGCCGATCTGCTCGACCACAGCCGCGACCCGGTGAGCCTGGACATGCCGGTCGGCAACGACGAGGAAGCCCCGCTGGGCGACTTCATCGAGGATTCGGAGGCGACCTCCGCCGAGAGCGCCGTCATCGCCGGGCTCATGCACCGCGATGTGCGCAGCGTGCTGGCCACGCTCGACGAGCGCGAACAGCAGGTCATCCGGCTGCGCTTCGGCCTCGACGACGGCCAGCCGCGCACCCTCGACCAGATCGGCAAGCTGTTCGGTCTCTCGCGTGAGCGCGTGCGCCAGATCGAGCGCGAAGTCATGGCCAAGCTCCGCAAGGGTGAGCGGGCGGACCGCCTGCGCGCCTACGCCAGCTAGGTCACACAGACGCTGGGCCGCCCGGAATCCGGCCCAGCACCATCTCGGTGACCGGATAGGTGGTCACCTCCGCTGCGCCGGCCGACGCCGGTGTGCCCTTCCCCCCTCCGGGGCACATCCGTCGGCCGGCGTGCTGTATCGATCCGCCCGTCGCGAATCCCGTTGCCGCGACGCCGGATTGCGCGGCTACCCCGAGTTGCGCAGGGCCGTCGCCAGGCCGTTCATGGTGAGCAGGATGCCGCGCTCGACCAATTCCGATTCGTCCCCGGCGCGCCTGCGCCGCAACAGGTCCACCTGCATCTGGTTCAACGGTTCCAGATACGGGAAGCGGTTGCGGATGGACTCGGCCAGCGCCGGATTGTCCGACAGCAACTGATCACTGCCGGTGATCGCCGCATGTACCTGCACGGTGCGGTCGAACTCGTCGCGGATCATCCCGAAGATGGTGGTGCGCAACGTCGCATCCTCGACCAGCTCGGCATAACTGGCGGCGATATCCATATCCGCCTTGGCCATCACCTGCGCCAGGTTGGACATCACGGTGCGGAAGAACGGCCACCGCCGATACAGGTCGCGCAGTGTCTGCCAGCGCTCGGAGTCGGTGCCGGCCCACTCCTGGATGGCGCTGCCCGTGCCGTACCAGCCCGGCAGCATCACCCGCGACTGGCTCCACGCCATCACCCAGGGAATCGCCCGCAGATCCGAGACCGAACTGGTGGGTTTGCGGGAGGCGGGCCGGCTGCCGAGATTGAGGTCGGCGACCTCCGCGATCGGCGTGGAAGCCCGGAAGTAGTCGACGAAGCCGGGCGTCCGATGCACCAGGCGCGCATAGGCTTCGCGCGCCGCCTCCGCGAGCTCCTCGAACACCTCATAGGCCGCCTCGGCGCCGGACCCCAGACCTTCCACATCCAGCAACGACGATTCCAGTGTGCCGGCGACCAGCGATTCCAGATTGCGGTGGGCGGAACCGGATTCGGCGTACTTGGTGGAGATCACCTCCCCCTGCTCGGTCAGTCGCAGCGAACCGCGCACCGCGCCCGCCGGCTGGGCGAGGATCGCGTCGTAACTGCGGCCACCGCCACGGCCGACGGTGCCGCCCCGACCGTGGAACAGCCGCAACCGGATTCCGGTTTTGCGGGCGGTTTCCACCAGGTCGAGTTCGGCGCGGTACAACGCCCAGTTCGCCGCCAGATATCCGCCGTCCTTGTTGGAGTCGGAATAGCCGAGCATCACCTCCTGCGCCATGGCGCGGGCGGCGACCAGGCGGCGATACGCCGGAACCTCCAGTGCCGCGGCCAATGTCGCCGCGCCGCCGCGCAGATCGTCGATCGTCTCGAACAGCGGGACCACCCCGACCGGGGAGTGGGGCGGGGTCTGATCGTCGCCGGGATCGAGAATTCCCGCCTCTTTCAGTAGCAGCGCCGCCTCGAGCATGTCGCTCACCGAGGTGCACATGCTGATGATGTAGTTGGGCACCGTATCGGGCCCCAGGGCGTCGATCGCGGCGCGGGCCGCGCGCACCACCCCCAACTCCTTGGTGGCGAGTTCGCTCAGCCGGGCGTGCGGGCCCAGCAGCGGCCGGCGCGTGCTCAATTCGTCCGCGAGCAGTTCCACACGCTCCGGTTCGGGCAGGCTGCGATAGTCCGCGTGCACACCCGACCAGGCCAGCAGTTCGGCCACGACCTGTTCGTGCACCTCCGAGTTCTGGCGCATGTCCAAGCCCTGCAGGTGGAATCCGAAGGTCTCCACCGCCCCGCGCAGTGCGGCCAGGCGGTCGTCGGCCAGCAGGCCGTCACCCGATTCGCGCATGGAGGCATCGACGGTGTTCAGATCGTCCAGCAGCTGGTCGGGACCCTCGTACGGCGAGACGCGGGCGAGTTGCTCACCGGACAGTTCGTACACCGACGGGAATTCGGCGGCCGAGCCGAGCGCGCGCTGCGCGGTCGCGGCGAGGCGCAGGCGAATGCCGCGGATCGCGCGCCGATACGGCTCGTCGGCGCGCTGCGGTGAATCGTCACCCGCGGCGTCGGCCAGCCGCGACAGTTCCGGGGTGATCGCGACCAGCCGGATCGACTGTGACAGCGATTTCTCCAGGGCGACGAGCTCTTTCAGATAGTGGCCGAAGATCACGGTGGCGGCCCGGCGGGTGGCGCGTTCGACCACCTCGCCCGTCACGTTCGGGTTGCCGTCGCGGTCGCCGCCGATCCATGAACCGGGCCGCAGGATCGGGCGGGCGAGCAGATCGTGTCCGGGCCACCGGGCCCGCAGCGCCTCACGTACCTCGGCGTTGATTCGCGGAATCACCTCGAGCAGGGTGAGGTCGTAGTAGCGCAGTCCGACCTCGATCTCATCGGAGATCCGCAACCGCGCGAGGCGGATCAGCGCGGTGCGCCACAGGGTGAGGATCTGGCGGCGCAGGTCGTGGTCGATCGTGGCGTACTCGGGTTCGTCCTCGCGGTAGCGGGCCCGCCGGCGCATCAGTTCGGTGATGCGGGCCTGAACATCGAAGACGGTGCGGCGGCGCGTCTCGGTAGGATGAGCGGTGATCACCGGCGACACCAGCGCGTCCTCGAGCACCTCCGCGGCGAGCGCACCGTCGACACGAGCGTGGTCGAGCGCCCGGTACGTCGCGGCGAGGCTGGATTCCTGCGGCGGCTCACCGGCGGCGACATGCACCGCGCGACGGCGGTCTCGCTGCAGATCCTCGGCGAGGTTGGCCAGCAGCAGGAAATGGCTGAACGCCCGGATCAGCGGGATCGCCACCGGCAACTCGGTATCGCGCAGCATCTCCGCGACGGCGCTGCGCTCCACCTCCGAACGCCGCACCCGGAAGGCCTCGACTCGCACCCGTTCGACGAGGTCGAACACTTCGGGGCCCTCGTGGTCGCGGATCGTCTCGCCCAGGATCGCGCCGAGAAACCGGATATCGTCCCGCAGGGGCGCCGTAGCGCTCTCGATCTGATCTTCGCGCATACCGCCAGTATCGACCATGTCCGCGGACCGGCCGCGGTGGCGCTGGTCACCACGGTATGGCGTGGCAGGCACCGAACGCCTCACACCAGGCGGCGCGGACCGTTGTCGAAGCGGCTCGGTTCCGGGCCGATCCGCACGCGCACGTACAGGATCGCGGCGCCCTCCGGTGAGGCCAGCACCGGTTCCACCGACAGTTCTCGCACCTCCGGCAGATCGTCGCACAGCGCCGAAATACGTTGTGCCAGTACGGCCAGCGCCTTCTTGTCCACCGGTTCGCCGATGGTGCGGCCCGGTCCGGCCTGGCCGTCGAGCAACGGGGCGGCGCGCGGGGCGTCGATCAGTTCGAGGGCCTCGGCCTGGGTCAGCGGCAACGCCCGGTAGGCACGGTCGCCGAGCAGGTCGATGATGGTTCCGGAGAGACCGAATCCGATGACGGATCCGAACGACGGGTCGTCCTGCACCCGCAGCACACACCCCACCCCCTTGGTCGCCATCTTCTGGATGTGGACGACCGCGTTGCCGGTCAGTTCCGCCAGATCGGTGTAGGCACGCCGGACCGCGGTGTCGCGCCACAGGTCGAGGCGGACACCGGTGAAATCCGGTCGGCTGCGCCACATTTCGCCGGTGGCCTTGGCGGCGACGGGATATCCCAGTTCGGCGGCCGCGGCGACGGCGGCGTCGGGATCACGGGCTTCCCGGAAGTCCACCACGCGAATGCCGTAGCAGGCGAGCAGTTCCGCGGCCTCCAGATCGCCGAGCCAGTCGCCGTCGGGACTGCGAGTCATCCACCGCTCCACCAGTTCTCGCGCCCGCCCGACCTCGAGTCCGTCGGGGCGCACCACCAGGGAGGCCGGGCGGGTCCGCCACGCCGCGTATCGCCGCACCCGCGCCAGCGCTCGCGCCGCACGTTCCGGATCGGGGTAGGACGGAATGGAACCGCGGTCGACGATGCCGCCGGCACCGCGCACGGTGAGCAGATTCGGCATACCGTGATCGGCGACGAAGGTGGTGAGCACGGGTTTGACCGCATCCTGCGCGCCGGCCCGGATCGCCTCGGCGAAGGCGGTGACCGCCGTCGGCACCGGCGGCGCGAAGATGACGATGACGGCGTCGACCTCGGCCGAATCCATCGCACTCGCGACGGCGGTCAGATAGTCGGCGGGTTCGGCCTGCGGTCCCAGATCGGTCGGCTCCCCGACCTCCAGTCCCTCCCCGCGCGCCGCGTCCACCGCCAGCCAGCCCAGGGCGGCGCTGTTGCCGATCACCGCGAGCCGGGGGCCGTCCGGCAGCGGCTGGTAGGCCAGCAGCATGGCG
>NZ_BAFW01000163.1 GCF_000308535.1 Nocardia cerradoensis NBRC 101014
CGGGATTTCGGTTTGCGGAAGGCCGGCACGCCGTTGCTGATCGCCTCCACACCGGTCAGCGCCGCACATCCGGAGGAGAACGCGCGCGCTATCAGGAAGGCGAAGGCGATGCCCTGCAGATGTGATTCGTTGCCGTTGAGGCTGAATCCGGACGATTCGGCATGCAGCTCGTCGCCGAAGACGAAGATCCGCACCACGCCCCAGGCCAGCATCAGGAAGACACCGATCATGAAGCCGTAGGTGGGAATCGAGAATGCCGTGCCCGATTCCCGCACCCCGCGCAGATTCACCGCGGTCAGCAGGACGATCGCCGCCACCGCGAACAGCACTTTGTGGGTGGCCACGAACGGCACGGCGGAACCGATGTTCGACGCCGCCGAGGAGATGGAGACCGCGACGGTGAGCACATAGTCGACGAGCAGCGCGCTGCCCACGGTGAGCCCGGCCATCGGGCCGAGATTGACGGTGGCGACCTCGTAATCGCCGCCACCGGACGGATAGGCGTGCACGTTCTGGCGGTAACTGGCCACCACGACCGCCATCACGGCCGCGACCGCCAGCCCGATCCAGGGCGTGTAGACGTAGGCGGACAGGCCGGCCGTGGAGAGCACGAGGAAGATCTCCTCGGGCGCGTACGCCACCGACGACAACGCGTCGGAGGCGAAGACGGGCAGCGCGATCCGCTTGGGCAGCAGGGTATGTCCCAGGGAATCGCTACGGAAAGGGCGGCCGACCACCATACGCTTGACGGCCGTCGTCAACTTGGACACTCGGCACAGCATAAGGGCACGGCCTCGAGGGGCATAGCGGGCGGTTCACTCGCGTTTCGGTGCCGGCGAATGGGGGAACGTGCTGCGGGGAACCGTCAACGGGTACGGTTCCCCCGAGAGGGAACCAGACCGCACACCACGGTTTTCGGCGGAATTGGGGTTGACACGGTGTACGTAGTGATCATGGGGTGCGGCCGAGTCGGCTCCGCATTGGCACGCGCCCTGGTCCGGATCGGCCACGAGGTAGCCGTGATCGACCGGGATCCGGGCGCATTCCTGCGCCTGGGCAAGGATTTTCCCGGTGAGCGGGTCACCGGCGTCGGCTTCGATCGGGGAGTGCTGACCCGCGCGGGCATCGAGCGCGCCGGCGCGTTCGCCGCGGTGTCCAACGGTGACAACTCCAACATCATCTCCGCGCGCGTCGCACGCGAGACCTTCGGTGTGGAACGGGTGGTGGCCCGCATCTACGACGCCAAACGCGCGGCGGTCTACGAGCGGCTCGGCATCCCGACCATCGCGACCGTGCCGTGGACCACCGACCGGTTCCTGCGCACGCTCACCGGCGACGAAACCACCGCCACCTGGCGCGATCCCACCGGCACCGGCACGGTCACCGAACTCGTCCTGCACGAGGACTGGTACGGGCGTACCGTGCGTGATCTGGAGGATGCGGTGCCGGTGCGGGTGGCCTTCCTGGTCCGCTTCGGACAAGCGCTGCTGCCCACCAGCAAAACGGTGCTGCAGGCCGACGACGCGGTCTACATCGCCGCCGTCTCCGACAAGGTCGGCGAGGCCGTCGCCGTCGCCGCCACCGCACCGTCGAGCGAGGACAAGTCGTGAACGTAGTGATCGCGGGAGCAGGCGCCGTCGGCCGCTCCATCGCCCAGGAATTGCTGCGGGGCGGGCATCGGGTGACCCTGCTCGAGCGGCGGCTCGACCATATCGACCCGACGGTCGCGCCCTCGGCCACCTGGATGCACGGCGACGCGTGCGAACTCGAACTGCTCGAGGAAGCGGGCCTGCAGGATTACGAGGTGGTGATCGCGGCCACCGGCGACGACAAGGCCAATCTCGTGTTCAGCCTGCTCGCCAAGACCGAATTCGGGGTGCGCCGGGTGGTGGCGCGGGTCAACGATCCGCGCAACGAATGGCTGTTCGACGGTTCCTGGGGTGTGGACGTCGCGGTCTCGACACCGCGGCTGCTGGCCTCACTGGCCGAGGAGGCGGTCTCCGTCGGCGACCTGGTCCGGCTGATGACGCTGCGTCAGGGCCAGGCCAACCTGGTCGAGATCACCCTGCCGACCGATACCGCGCTGGCCGGTCGCGCGGTCCGTACGCTCTCGCTGCCCCGCGACGTCGCCCTGGTGACGATCCTGCGCGGCGGCCGGGTGATCGTCCCACAGCCCGACGATCCGCTGGAGGGCGAGGACGAGCTGCTGTTCGTGTCCACGGTGGAGGCCGAGGACGAACTGCGGCGCAGCCTGACCACGGAACCGGCGGGCGCGGTGCCCACCGGCGCGGAGCCGCCCGCCTCGAGCTGAGCGTCGCTCAGGCGTTGTCGGGGATGAGCTGCGCGCGAAGTTTGGTCAGCGCGCGATGCTGCATGACCCGGACCACGCCGGGGCTCGTGCCGATCGCCTCGGCGGTCTGCGCGGCCGTCCAGCCCAGCACGATCCGCATCACCAGCACCTCGCGATGGGCGGGCGCGAGGATCTTCATCAGCTCGCGGGTGGCGTGGCGGCGCTCCAGATTGAGCGCCAGCTCCTCGGGTCCCGGTGCGGTGGAGGCGCTGTCGGGAAATTCGGCCACCGGATAGGACGGGTGCTGCTGGGCGCGGCGGAACGCGTCGGCCACCTTGTTCGCGGAGATCCCGTAGACGAAGGCCAGAAACGATTTTCCCTGATCGCGGTAGCGGGGAATCGCGGTGACGGTCGCGATGCAGATCTCCTGCGCGATGTCGTCCGCGGTGACGTGCGGGTTGTTGCTGCTTCCGACGCGCGCGGCGCAATAACGGCGTACCAGCGGATGCACGATGCGGATGATCTCGGTGACCGCGCGCTGATCGCCCGCGGCGGCCGGCCCGATCAGGCGGTCCAGTTCGGCGGCGGCGCGGCGGCTGTCGGAACCCGCGGGCGCCGATCTCGGTGACCGTACTCCCGCACCCTTCGCCGGGCCGGGCGCCGTCACCGTGTTGTTCTCGGTATCCACCGGGGATCCTCTCGCCGATCGCTACTGACTAACACGATCGTGCGCCGAATCCGGTTCGCGGAATAGATACCCCAGGGGTGGGTTCACCCCACCCCATCGTTGTGTGCCCTCAGAATTGGGGGCACAAGCCGACTTCGAGTCGGTTCGGTCCGCCGGTCGATCGCCCGGCGAGCTATTCGGTGGCCGAGGAGACCGGCATATGGCCGGCGCGGCGCACCGCCCACACCGTGACCAGCAGGGCGACCGCGGTCAAGGGCCAGCCCATCGCGATGCGGGCGGCGGCCAGCCAGCCGGTGCTGTCGGTGTCGTAGAAGTGGTTCTGCACCAGGTAGCGGGCGCCGAAGACGACCACCCACACCACTGTGGCCAGATCGTAGAGTCGCATCGCGCGCCGGTCCGAACGCCAGCTGTGGCCATGGCCGTTGAGCACTCCCCAGATCACCCCGGCCAGCGGCCAGCGCACCACCAGTGACACCAGGAAGACCCCGGCGTAGACCAGGCTCGCCCAGATACCGAAGAGGAAATATCCCTTCGCCGCGCCGGTGCGGTGGGCGATGAAAGCGCAGACCGCGACGCCGATGAATCCGGAAATCGCGGGCTGGATCGGCGACCGGCGGATCAGCCGCCAGACCAGGACACCGGCGGCGGTGGCCAGCGCCGTCCAGATGGCGGCCGTCAGACCCCACAGCGTGTTCGCGGGGACGAACACCACCACCGGCAGCGTGGAATAGATCAGTCCACTGATACCGCCGAGTTGCTCGAGCAGCGTCTGCTGGATCTCTTCCTCGCGGTCCTCGCCGGTGTAGGCGTGGCCGTCATCGCCGGCGGCCGGATGCCGGGCCGGGGATTCGCCGTCGGGCTCACGCAGGCGGTGACGGCCGCGCCCCGCGACGGGGTTCGCGCGGAATCCGGCCACGGCGGCCGGGTCGGCGCCCTCGTCGTTGTGGGGTATCGGCATACGTCAGGAATTCTCGCGGAGTTCGTAGTAGGGGTTGTACATCACCTTGTCGCCATCGCGTTCACCGATGCGACCACGGACCAGGATACGGCGTCCCGATTCGACACCGGGTATGCGGCGCCTGCCGATCCATACCAGCGTCACCGCATCGGTGCCGTCGAAGAATTCGGCCTCCACCGACGCGCTGGCCGACTTCGGACACGCCTCCACGCTGCGCAATCGGCCCAGCATGGTGACCTCTTCGCCACGTCGGCATTCCGCCGCCCTGCACGCGCCCGACGCTTCGGAGGTCTCCGCCAGCTCCTCCGCATCGAGGACGTCGAGATCGGCCGTCAGACGACGCCCCAGACGCCGGAAATAACCGCTGTCGGGTCCCACCTTGCCCGCGGCACCGGAACCCGCCTTGTTTCCGCCTGTGAAAGGCATCTTGCAACACTTCCTGCACTACAGACGGCGTGGGTCACACGTCGTCGGTTTCCCACACGACCGGCTGATGGGCCGTACACCGCCACTGTAGATGCACCCGGACGCCCTCGCTACGGGAGCCCGGTACCACCGAGACGGCGCTGACCGCACCGTTTGCTGGGTTCCCCGCCGTTCCGCGCGCGAACCCTCGGATTCGAGTGGTCGACAACACGTTTTCCGAGCCTCGCGCGGCGGGCTCGCCCGGCCCACCGGCTAGGCTGCCGCCCGTGTCAGAGCTACCCCGTTCCGGCGGCCCGCGCCCGGCCGTCGTCGTCGCCCTGCCGGGGACCGGATCCGACGCCGACTTCGCCCGGCGCGCGTTCGAACCCGCTTGCACCGCAAGGGATCTGCCGTTCCTCGCGGTGGAACCGGATCCGCTGGCCGTGGTCGCGAGCTGCCGGGCGGCGCTCGACGAGGCGGCCCGCACCGGGCCGGTGCTCGCCGCCGGAATCTCACTCGGCGCCGCGATCGCGGTGGAATGGGCGGCCGCCCACCCGGAATCGGCGTTCGGTGTGGTCGCGGCCCTGCCGGCGTGGACCGGCTCCGATATCGCGGGGTGCCCGGCGGCGCTGAGCGCGGCGAGCACGGCGGCTCAGCTGCGCGCCGACGGCCTCGAGCCGGTGATCGAACGGATGCGGGCGGGCAGCCCCGCCTGGCTGGGGCGGGCGCTGACCCAGTCGTGGCGCACCCACTGGCCCGATCTGCCCTCGGCACTGGAAGAGGCCGCCACCTATGCCTGGCCGGACACGGAATTGCTTGCGGCACTGCGGGTTCCGACCACCATCGTGGGCGCGATCGACGATCCGGTGCATCCGCTGATCGTCGCCGAACAGTGGTACGAGCTGATCCCGCAGGCGCGCATCCACCGCATCACCCTCGACGAACTCGGCGCCGATCCGGGAATTCTCGGCGCCCGGGGCATCCCCGGCCTGATCGCGCCCCGGCTGCAGGCGTGACGGCCGCCGGGCGCCCGCACTGCCGCGGGCGCCCGGCGGCGATCAGTTGCGACCGAGTTGCTGCATTGCCGAACCTCCGGCGCCGCGCCGCGGTCCCTGCTGTTCGGCGGTGACCACGGGGAAGGTGCCCGTCGCGGCCGCCTCTGCCGCGGCCGCCTGCGCGGCCAGCGCCTGCTGCTGCGCCTCGACCTGCTGCTGATGCGCGGCGATCAACTGGTCGGCGAGTTCCTGCGGCAGCACCACCGGCAGCGGTTCCCGTACCGGCATCGGCTCGTCGCCGCGACGCACGACGGTTTCGGCGAGGATCGCGCGGGCCGCCTCGACCAGCGGACCGCCCTCGTCGGCGGCGCCCGACGGCCCCGCCGCCACCAGCCGGACCATCCAGCGATAGCCGTCGACACCGATGAAACGCAGATCGGCGCCCTCGGTCACCGCGTGCAGTTCACGGCCCCAGGGCCCGGTCTGCACCGAGACCTGCGCGCCGTCGGCCCGCAGCGATTCCGCCAGGTCCGCGGCGACGGTCCGCCACTGGCCCGGCGATTTCGGGGCCGCGTAGGCGGCCACGGTGAGACGTCCGTGCGGAGTCGCCAGATGGACCGCCTGCGGGGTGCCGTCCGGCGTCATCTCCACCTGCAACTGACCGCCGTCGGGGACGGGGAGCAGCACCGAACCCAGATCGAGGTGCTGATCGGAGATCTCGGCGAGGATCTCGGACACCTCTTCGTAATCGAAGGGTCCGGTCCGCGGTGCGGAATCCTCGGTTTCGCCGTCCTCGTCGTCATAGTCGTCGGCGTCGTACTCGTCCTCGTAGTCGGAGTCGGTGTAGCCGGCGTCGTATTCGTCGGCGTCGTGGTCGAGGGGTTCGGCGTCGTAGCCGTCGCCCTCGGCGTACGCCTCCGCACCGGCATATGCGGAACCGTTCGCGTAGCCGGATGTTCCGGCGGGCTCCCCGGCGTAACCGGGAGTCTCGGCGTACGCGTCGCCCGCGTGCGCCCCGGCCGGCTGCCGGTACGGGTCGGCAGCGGCGAAACCGCCTGTGGCCGGGCCGGATTCGGCCGGATCGTAGCCATGGTCGGCGTAGGGGTCCGGCACCGCCGCGCGGGGCTGGGCGGGCTCGCGATAGCCGGTGTCGACATCCGCGGGGCGGTGGCGCCCCCGCTGCGGGTGGCCGTAGTCGGCGTCACCGGAATCCGGGCGCTGGTGGGCGGGCACGACGGGGTGCCGGCCGGTAGCCGTCGGCGAGTGCGCTCCCATCGGCTCCGGCCTGCGTCGCGGCGGCGGCGGAGCTCCCGCCGGCGGGCT
>NZ_BAFW01000162.1 GCF_000308535.1 Nocardia cerradoensis NBRC 101014
AACTGCGCGCCCGGCGCAGCGCCGCCGCGCGGGTGGATTCCCGCAGCGAGCGTACGGGCCGCGTCGGCGCCAGCACCGCCAACGCTTCGATCGCGGCCCCGACCTGGGAATTCGCTATGCGGTAATACCGGTGCCGGCCGGATCGTTCGACGGTGAGCAGTCCCCCTTCCACCAGCCGGGCCAGATGCTCACTGGCCGTGGAGGCCGCGACGCCGGCTTCCGCGGCCAGCACCGACGCCGGCAGCGCGCGCCCGTCCGCCAGGGCGATCATCATGCGCGCCCGGGTGGCGTCGGCCAGCAGGGCGCCGACAGCGGCGATATCGGCATAACCGTAGAGAGGTCGGCGATCGGTCATGATCCGAGTCTGCCGCGACAACACTTCGGCGAGCGCCGAATCATCGTCGCCGGCGGGCGTCCGGCCGAAAGCTGCCCGAAAGATTCGCCCTGCGCTCGGCGCCCGGCCCGGTTCCGAGACCTTGACTATGGTCCCTGCTCGGCCGACATTGGGGTGGTGCGTGCGCGTGCCGAGGAACTCGATGCGGCGCCGACCGAGGGATTCGAGCGGGTCGGAGCGGTCGAGATGACGTTGAGCCGGTTCGGCGCCGGCGACATCCACGGCTCGATCGACGAGATCGCCTATGCCGCCGCCGACCTCGGCGGCGAGTACTTCTACGTCACCGACTCCCTGGGCGCGCAGGTCACCGCCGTGGTCTATCGCCGTCGTCGCCGGCGCCGCAAATGGTTCCGCCGCCGTAACTGACCCCCGATACTTCGGCCCCGGCCGAAGGGTTCCGCACAGACACTGCGGATATGACTTCGACTCCACAGGTTCGCAACCCGGCGATCATCCTCACGGTGATGTGCGCCGGGATGTTTCTGGTGTTGCTGGACGTGACCATCGTGAATGTCGCGCTGCCGGCGATCGGGCGTGGTCTGCGGACGGACGTCGCATCGCTGCAGTGGGTGGTGGACGGATATGTGATCGCGATCGCGGGACTGCTGCTGGCGGCGGGGACCGTCGGCGATCGGATCGGTCATCGCCGGATGCTGCTGGCCGGATTCGCGGTCTTCGGGCCGGCGTCGCTGGCGTGCGCGCTGGCCCCGGCGATCGGGGTGCTGATCGCGGCGCGGGTGGTCCAAGGCGTGGGCGGGGCGCTGCTGCTGCCCAGCACCATGGCCGTCATCGTGGACGTCTTCCCGGATCGTGCCCGACAGGCGAAGGCATTGGGCACGTGGGCGGCGGTCTCGTCGCTGGCGCTGCCGGCGGGGCCGTTGCTCGGCGGAATTCTCGTGGACCGTTTCGGGTGGCGGCCGGTGTTCTGGATCGCGGTGCCGCTGACGATCGCGGCGACCGTGGCGGCACGGGCCGTGGTACCGGCCGCACCAGCGCGGCATGGTGGCCGTCTGGATGTGCCGGGGCTGGCCGGGTTCGTCCTCGGACTGAGCGCGCTGGTGTTCGCCATCATCTCCGCGGGTCATCATGCCGGGACCGCGGTTGTCGGCATCGCGGCGGTGGTCGCGGTGGGCGCTCTGGCGGGCGCCTGCGGCTCGGGGCGGCGCAGCACGCATCCGTTCCTGCCGGTGGACCTGTTGCGGCACAAGGAATTTCTCGCTCCCAATGTCGTGGCGCTGATGATGAACCTGATCTTCAACGGCATCCTGTTCCTCGGCATGCTGTATCTGCAGGACACGCTGGGGCGCTCCCCCGTCGCGGCCGGCGTCAGCGTGCTGCCGCTGGCCCTGCCGCTGGTGCTGCTGGCGCCGGTATCGGGGCGGTTGACCGCCCGGCACGGTCCGCGCCCGGCGATCGCGATCGGCTGCGCCCTCGCGGCCTGCGGTTCGGCGATGCTGCTGACCCTCGACGGCGGCGGGGGAAGCGGCGGGCTGCTGCTGAGCTTCACCGTGCTCGGCTGCGGGTCCGGGCTCATCACGACATCGGTGGTCGCGGCGACGGTACGCGCCATACCGGCGGACCGGTCCGGGCTCGCGACGGGTGTGTCCAACACCGCCCGGCAGGTCGGAACCGCTTGCGGCGTAGCGATATTCGGTGCGGTGGCCGGATCGCCGACCGGAGCGGGCTTCGTCGGCGCCGTCCACACGCTGGCGATCGGATCGGCGCTCGCGTGGGTGGTGGCGCTGCTGATCACCGTGTTCGCCATCGAAGCCGGTGGGTCGCGAAGGGCCGACGCGGATCGGAACAGCCGCCTCACCGAACCGGCTCGCCGCTGAATGACCTGAGCGGCTCGCCGCTGAACGACGCGAGCGGCCCGCCGTCGAATCTGGTCACCACATCGACACGCCCGCGCGCGAGCGCCCGGAACCCGCACGAGGGCATAGGCTTTCGAAAGGACGTGCGAGACAGCGAAAGGCATGTGGTGACGACCAACCGGATCGAGGAGATACAGGCCGGGCTGCTCGACGACCTGCGCGACGGCCTCTCCTTCACCTCCGAGCAGATGACCGACACGCTGGCGGACATGGTCGCGGCGCAGGCCGAGGAACGCCCCCGCGACGGTGAGCTGCTCACCCGCCGGCTCGGGCTCGACGGTGCGCGCCCGGAGACGTTGACGCTGCTGGGCGCCCGCTTCGAACTCTCCCGCGACCGGGTGCGGCAGCTCTATACGCGGGCGGCGGGGCAGCTGCTGCGGCGCGTGCAGGCCACCGGCTACCCCGACCCCGCCGTGTTCGCCGAGCAGTATCCGGTCGGATGGGGCGATCAGCGGCTGACGCGCACGCTGCTCATCGAAACCTATGTCGGAGATTGCGACATCGCCGCCCAAGACCTCGCGTATCTGAAGCTGCGGCTGGCGGGGCATTCGCTGATCGACGCCAAACGGGTCGCGGGTTTCGTCTATCAGCGCATCGCGGGATGGCAGCAGCGCGGCCGGTGGCATCTCGATCGCCCTCGGGTGACCGAACCCACTGCCGGGCAACTGCTTCCGCTGCTGCGGCGCGTGGATTGGCCGAGTGGGGATCCCGACGACCTGCCCGAGCTGCCCATCACGACGGTCGATGCCGACGACGACGCCCGCGGCCACATGTTCGCCGAGAAGCTCGGCCGCGAAACCACATTCGATACCGCGCTGCAGGCCCGGCTGCTGCGCGTGCTCGACGACAGCGAACAGGTCGACAGCTACACCGAGCGGCCCGTGGCCGTCGACTTCACCGTCGATGATGTCGCGGACTCCTACTGCCCCACCGCCGCCGCGCGGCTGACCGACGGACGGGTGCTGCTGATCGATGTGGTCGCGTTGGGGCAGTTGGGATTACACGCCAACCGGATGCGCCTCGCGGCGGCCCGGACGCAGGCGCACGCCCGCGGCTGGGGATGGCTGGTGTTCACCGGCAGCCGACTCGGGGAGCCGGATCTGTTGCGGCACACGGTATCCGCGCGCTCGGAGAACATCCTCCGCAACCGGATCGCCACCGGCGCCGTACATTGGCCCGAATTCCGCGGCCTCGCCGACGAGACCGGCCTGGAACCGGTGGACCTGATCGCGCTCGTCCTGCGCCACGGCTGGCGCTGGGATCGCGCCCCCTTCCGTCTGAGCGCGACCTGACCAGCCCTACTTCAGCATGAATCCCGCCACGATGAACGTCACGATCACCAGCATCGCGAAACATGTCATCAGCTGCCAGTGCAGCACCGCCTCGCGCTGACGCGCGATCCGCACCCGCAGGCCGGCCTCCAGCCGGTCGCGATCGGACAGCCGGCGTTTGACCGCATCCAACTCCCCGGCGACGAGTTCGGCGCGTTCGAGCCGGTGCATCATCTTATGCATCTGTTTGGCTTTGTCGCGAGTCGCCCTGCGCGCCAGGGCCAATTCGGTGCGCTGGTCGAGCAGTTCCTGCCGCTGCTGCGCGATCATCATCGCCTGTGCGTGGGTGTGGGCCTCCCAATCGCTCACCGTCGCCCACCCTCTCGTGTCCTCGTCCAAATACCCGCAGGCCAACTCGCCGGCGACCCAACCATCGATGAATTCCCTTATTCCCCACGGGGTTTGCCTGGGGCTGAGGATACCGTCGGAATCGACGACCAGCCCACCCGACAATGCCCGGTACTCACAGCCGGCGGCCGCGAAATCGTCCACGCCCAGCGCCGGTATCTGCCCGATCCAGTATCCGGTCGGACACAGCCACAACACCTCGTCACAGCCCACCGCCTTCAACCGGGCCGTGCGTTTTCGCGCGTGCTCGATCGAGACCGGCGCGCTGCGCACCTCGATAGCGCACATCCGGTTCCCACGCCGCCACAGCAGACCCGGCGTCTGCGCACCCAGCGGTTTGTCCACCTCGGCGTCGTCGGCGCCCGCCGCCAGCAGCCTGCCGCGCAACCAGTACTTGAGCCGCTGCACATCCCAGTGACAGTCGCCACATCCCGGTTCGCGACACCGGTCACCCGCCTGATGTCCGCGCGGATTCGGCTCCACCACAGGCAGTTTCACCGGCTCCAGGGGAGCCAGCGTCGTCGTCTGCTGCCTCGTGTCGGCCCGTTCTGTCGTACTCACGCGACCACTCCCCTACCCGTGCACCAGCGGCCCGTGCGGTCCGCTGTCTCCAGAGTGCCGCACCGGCCAGGGGGCTACACGTCCCCGTGACCGGTTTCGTTATCCAACCGGGAGCCCGACGTGATCATCGAGTCCGGTGAACTGCGGAATCGCCCGCGGTCGGACAGCGGCGTAATCGCGACGTTGCGAAGCCGGAACGTCCGTCGCCGGGACTCGAGCTCTCCGCTATCGCCTGCGGGCACTCACCCATTAGGCTGCGCAGATGTTCGACCGCGGATACATTCCTGTATCGACCACCCTGCGGGCCGCCCGCACCGCCAATTCGGTGGCCTTCGCTCTCCAGGGCTTCTTCCTCGCTGTCGTCCTCACCGAACTGCCGCAACAGCGCGATCGGCTCGGGCTCACCGACACCGTCATCCTGGTCGCGGTCGTACTGATCTCCGGCCTGGCCGCCGGCGGCAGCCTGCTCGCCGAGCGGGTGGCGCTGCGCTGGTCGAGCCGGGTGGCGCTGCGGGCCGGGCTGGCGCTGATCGCGGTGAGCGGGCTCGCGATCGCGGTCGCCCCGAATCTCGTGGTCGATCTGATCGCGCTCGGCTGTTACGGGATCGCGGTCGGCATGGTCGACGCGGGCACGAATATGCAAGCGGTCTTCATCCAGCACGGGTACGGGCGGTTCGTGCTGTCGTCGTTCTACGCCGCGTGGAGTGCCGGCTCGATTCTGGGCGCACTGTTCGTCTCCGGCTGCGAGAAGGTGGGAATCACGCTGCCCTACGCGGTCACCGTCGCCGCCGCGGTGGTCGCGGTGGCGAGTCTGGTGTTCGGGCCGCGACTGCTCGGCGCCGGCCAGGCCGAGGCACAGCCCACCGACTCGGGCCGTACCCCCGAAGCCGTTGCGCCCGTTGCCCTGCGGGCCTATCTCGCGCTCGGAATCGCGATGGCGCTGGTGTTCGCGATCGATCTGGCGGTGGGCAACTGGTCGGCGCTCTACCTCACCGACGATCTGCTGTCCTCGTCGGCGACGGCGGCGCTGGCACTGGCCGCCTACCAGGGCGCCTCGCTGCTCACCCGGCTCAGCGGCGACTGGTGGGTGCGCCGCTACGGCGCGCGAGCGGTGGTGCGGACGGCCGCCGGTATCGGCGTACTCGGACTGGCGCTGGTGGTGGCCGCGCCCGGACCGGCCACGGCACTGGCCGGATTCCTCATCGCGGGCCTCGGCCTGCCCGTGATCGCGCCGCTGTGCTTCAGCGAGGCCGGTCGGCTCACCGAAGGACGCGGACTGGACGCGGTGATCGCCCGGCTCAACCTGTTCAACTACGCGGGCACGCTGATCGGCGGCGGCGTGGTCGGTGCGGTGGCCGCCGCCTCGAGCCTGCGGATCGGGTTCGCGATCCCGCTGCTGTTCGCGCTGGTCCTCATCGCCACCGCCCGCTTCTTCCGGCCGCGTCCGGCGCCCGGCGACCTGTCGGCGACGCACGCCGGACATGTTGTACTGGACCCATGACCGAGCAGGAAGTCGTCGTCGACCGCGCCGGACTCTGGGACGCCGAGGAACTGAGTGACGTCGCCACCGCGACCTTTCCCCTGGCCTGCCCGCCGGAGCTGACCGAGGAGAACATCGACACCTTCATCGCCGAGGTGCTGTCCGGCGAGCGCTTCGGCGACTATCTGAGCGATCCGCGGCGGATCGTGCTCAAGGCCGTCCTCGGCGGCGACATCGTGGGCTACACCATGCTGATCTCCGGCGAACCGGTCGATCCCGTCGTCGCCGCCCTGATCGAAGCACGCCCCGCGCTCGAGATCAGCAAGATGTACGTGATGCCCGGCCATCACGGCAGCGGCGTCTCGACCGCCCTGATGAACGCGGCCGTGGATTACGCCCGCCGCGGCGGATATCCGGTGATCTGGCTCGGTGTGAACCAGCGCAACGAGCGAGCCCAGCGCTTCTACGGCAAGCACGGTTTCCGCCGGATCGGCACCAAGACCTTCACCGTCGGCGACCAGTTGTGCCACGACTTCGTGATGCGACGGGAGTTGTGAATCCGGCTGTCCCGCAACCGGATTCCACCCGCGTGCCGAAATCTCCGGTCAGGACAGCAGTTTCGCCTTCAAGGTCGCGATATCGCCGTCGGTCAGCTTCAATCCGTCGTGCACGTAGTTGTCGAAACTGCCGTAGCTGCGATCCACCTGATCGAAGGCGGAATCCAGCGCCGACTGCACGACCCCGTTGATCGTGTCGCCCTCGGCGGCGTCGCGGTAGTAGTTCGACAGCAGGAAGTCGTAGTTCACCGTGTCGCGATCCACGCCGAGGATCGTCAGCAGCACGGCCGCGGTCCAGCCGGTGCGGTCCTTGCCGGCCGAGCAGTGGAAGAGCACCGGCCCGTCGCTGCCGGCGATGTCGTGCAGGACTCCGGCGAATGCCTCGCTCGCACCGGGAGCCGTGATGAACGCGCGGTACAGGTCGCTGCCGGCGCTCAGCGTCGACGCCATGACCTGCGGCGGCGCCTGGCCGATCACATCGCGGATGTTCAGCGTCGCCCCCACCGGCACCCGGTCCGGGCCCAGCGCGCGCTCGTAGCTCGTGCGCAGATCGTCGACGACCCGCAGCCCGCGCGCGGACAGCGCGGCGGAATCCGCGGCGGACAGTTTGCTCAGATCGCCGGTACGGATTACCAGGCCGGTCCGGACGACGTGGCCGTCGGTGGTGCGGTATCCGCCGATATCGCGGGCATTCTGCACACTCGCCAGATGCAGTGACCGGTCCTCGGTGTTCGCCGAGACCGACGAGGGGGCCGCGGGCGGGTCGGCGGCGACCGCGACACCCAGTGCCGGACCGGTCGCGATGAGGGTGCCGGCGGCGACCGTGGCAGCGAGGCGAATCGAACGATGGGCCATGTCAGCTCCGTTCAGAGGGAAACTGGACAGTCGTCCATGGGGGAATTCGCCTCCCGACAGTACGCCGTACGGTCCGGACTCAGCCCGCCGGGACCTCGAATCGCGACAGCGCCAGCAGGCGCGAGATCGCGCGCAGATACTTCTTGCGATAGCCGCCGCCGAGCATCTCCTCGGAGAAGATCTTGTCCAGCGGCGCGCCCGACACGGTGACCGGCGTGCCGGCGTCGTAGAGCCGGTCGGCCAGCACCACCATCCGCAGCGCCACCGCCTGATCGGTGATGGTGTGCACCGCCGAGATGTAGACCGACGACACCCCGGCGATCAGCGAACCGTACTTCGACGGATGCAGTGTGCTCAGATGGGCGAGCAGCGCGTCGAAGTCGTCGAGCGTGGAATTCGGTGTGGCCGCGGCCTTTTCGGTCAGCAGCCCCGGATCGGTCGGCTCCGGCGCGGGCGGCAGATCCCGATGGCGGTAGTCGGGACCGTCGACGCGGACGGCGTCGAACAGCGAACCCAGCTTGCGGATCTCGCGCAGGAAGTCCTGGGCGGCGAACCGGCCCTCGCCCAGCTGATCGGGCAGGGTGTTCGACGTCGCCGCCACCGACACGCCGCGCGCGGTCAATTCGGTGAGCAGCCGCGATACGAGCATGGTGTCGCCCGGATCGTCGAGTTCGAATTCGTCGATGCACAGCACGCTGTTGCCGCCCAGCCGTTCCACCGCGTTCGTAAAGCCCAGCGCGCCGACCAGGTTGGTCACCTCGCCGAAGGTGCCGAACGATTTCGGACCGGGCGAGGCATGGAAGATCGAGGCCAGCAGGTGCGTCTTGCCGACACCGAATCCGCCGTCGAGATACAGCCCGGCACCGTCGACCTGCTTCTTCTTCCCGAACAGGGATTTCTTACCGGCGGCGGCGTGAATCTTGCCGACCCGCGCGGCGAAATCCTCGGCCGCGCGCACGGCCGCGGCCTGCGTCGGCTCCTTGGGGTCGGGAATGTAGGAGGCAAAACTCACCTCGTCGAAGGTGGGCGGGGGCACCATCTGGGCGATGAGTTGATCGGCCGGAACCTCCGGATGACGATCGACGAGGCGTTGTTGCACGCTCGTAGCGTACTGACGTGGTGTGATCGGACCTTATGCAGCGTGTCCCCGATGCGATCCAGTTCACAGCACTGACCACCGACGGTGCCGGCGAGATCACCGACCTGGTTCAGCTCTACACCTATCCGGCGGCCCTGGAGCGGCCGTGGATCAGGGTCAACTTCATCGCCAGCCTCGACGGCGCGGTCACCGTCGACGACCGCTCCGGCGCACTGGGCCGGCCCGCCGACGCCACCGTCTTCGCCATCCTGCGCGATCTGGCCGACGTGATCGTCGTCGGCGCCGGAACCGCGCGTGTGGAGAACTACGGCGGTGCGCGCACCGACTCCCGGCGCCGCATGCGTCTGCATCATCACGGGCTGGGCGGGGCGCGCGACGGTGCGCCGCCGCCGATCGCGGTCGTGACCGCGAGCGCGGCGCTGGATCCGGCGAGCCGGCTGTTCACCGACACCCAGCGCCCGCCGATGATCCTCACCACCGCCGCGGCCGACGGTGAACGCAAACGTCTGCTCGCCGAGACCGGCGCGGAGGTGATCGAGGCCGGGCAGAGCACCGTCACCGCCGCCGACATCCGCCGTGTGCTGGGCGAGCGCGGACTGCTGCGGGTGCTGTGCGAAGGCGGGCCCTCGCTGTTCGGTGAACTGATCGGCGCGAGCGCGGTCGACGAGTTGTGCCTGACCGTCTCACCGCTGCTGGTCGGCGGTACGGCGGGCCGAATCGCGGTGTCGCCCAATGCCTTGCCGACCCCGATGAGCCTGCGCCACGCACTGATCGACGACGACGGCACGGTGCTGACCCGGTGGGAGCGCAGCCGCACCCAAGGCTGAAACGGCGCGCCGGACCTGGCAGGCTGTAGCGCATGCGTTGGACTCGCGCCGCTCTGCTGGCATCGTCGCTGACGGTTCTGCTGACCACCGCCTGTGGTGCCGGGCCGTCGCAGCGGCCGGGCGTGGCGGTGGAGCAGCCGCACGGCGGCTCGGGTCCGGCCACGAGCACCAGCGCCGCGCCGGCGCCGCCACCGCAGGCCCAGGTCCCCAAAACCGATCTCGCCTGGCATGATTGCGCGGCACCCACCTTCGCCCTGCTGGGGACCGGGGCGGCCCCGGCCGGGGTGAATTTCGATTGCGCGGAGTTCTCGGCGCCGATCGACTCCGGAGGCACCGTGCTGGGCACCTTCCGGATCGCCGCGGTCCGCGCGCGCACACCGCAGACGCCCGCCGACGCCGCGCCGCTGGTGGTGACCTCCGGCGGTGACCGTTCCTCCACCGCGACCGTCGCGGGCCTGGTCTCCGGACCGGGTGCGGCGATTCTGGCGAGCCGGCCGGTGGTCGGGGTGGATCGGCGCGGAATCGGCAGCTCCCAGCCGATCGACTGCCTGCCCGACGACACCCGGCAGGGACTGGCCGACAATGCCCAGTTCGCGCCCGGCGGCGGCGACCGGGTGGACGCGGTGGGAACACTGAGCCAGAACGCCACCATCGCCTGCCAGGACTTCCTGCAGCCCTATCAGGGCACCTTCGACGCCCCGCACGCCGCCGACGACATCGAACAGCTGCGCAAGCAGTGGCAGGTCGACCACATCGATCTGCTGGGGACCGGAAACGGTGCGCGGGTGGCGCTGAGCTACGCCGCCAAATTCGGCGACCGGCTGGCCCGGCTGGTGCTCGATTCGCCGGAACCGGCGAACACCGACGCGGTGACCCGGACCGAACAGCAGGTCAAGGGCGCGGAGGCGGCGCTGACCGGATTCGCCCGCCGCTGCGCCGATCTCGGATGCGCACTGGGCGCGGATCCGCGCGCCGCGATCACCGATCTGATCAACCGGGCGGGAGCGGGACAACTCGGCACCCTCTCGGCCTCGGCGCTGACCACCACGATCACCGCGTTCCTCGGCGATCCGCGCGCGGATCAGGCCGCGCACACCACCGAACTCGCCGACGCGCTGTCGGCGGCCGGACGCGGCGATCAGGGGCCTCTGCAGACTCTGGTCACCCGGGAGGCGGCAGCGGTGGGAGCCGACGGGCAGTTCGTCTCCCGGTGTAGCGACGACCAGCAGCCCGCGACCCCCGACCGTGCCAAGCAGCTCGAAATCGACTGGGCCGCCAAATACCCCGCTTTCGGGAAGACGGCGGCGACCGGACTGATGCAATGTTCGGCGTGGCCGGTGGCGCAGGCGCCGCGACTGCCGGACAAGTTCAGCCTGCCGGTGCTGGTGCTGGGCACCACCGCCGATCCCGTCGTCGGCGGCGACGGGCGATCCTCGGTCACCGGCGCGCTGGGTGCCGCCGGCGCGCGCACCTCCACCGTGCAGTGGCAGGGCTGGGGGCATCCGGTGTTCACCCATTCCGGTTGCGCGCAGCAGAACATCGTCGGCTACCTGAAGGACGGCACGCTGCCGGCCGACGGCACCGCCTGCCCGGCCTGAGGCGATCGTGCGGGGGCGCACGAAGTGGCGCGGCACACTTCCGGCAAAAGCGGTCTCCCGCGCGCCCGACGGCGGGTCCGCGCAACCCTCGCCCAGGTTTCCGGTGTACCGTGCCCCAGTGTTCCTTCGTCAGCTCGAGCCGCGCACCGCTCGCACCACCGCCGAAGTGTTCAACTTCGCACTGTGGCCGTTTGCGATCCTCACAGTGCTGCATCAGGTCATCGTCAAAGGGACCAACTTCTCCATCACCGACGATTTCGCGCCGGTCTACAAGGCGTCGCTGGCCTTCCTCAACGGACGCGCCATCTACGGCGAGAACTTCGACCTGGTTGACCCGCACTACCTGTACCCGCCCAGTGGCACCCTGCTGATCGCGCCGCTGGCGCTGATCGACCCGGAGAAATCGCGCTGGTGCTTCATCGCGCTCAACGCGGTGGCGATCATCCTGGCCTGGTATCTGCTGCTGCGGCTGTTCAAGTACTCGACGAAATCGGTGGCCGCGCCGCTGTTGCTGCTACTGATGTTCGCCTCCGAAACCGTCATGAACACACTGGGTTTCGGCAATGTCAACGGCTGCCTGCTGCTGGCCGAGGTGCTGTTCATCCACCTGCTGCTGCAGCGGCGGGACCTGTTGGCCGGGCTCGTCATGGGACTCACCATCGCGGTCAAACCGACGCTGGCGCCGATGCTGCTGATACCGCTGGCGCGCCGCCAGTGGCAGGTCTTCATCACCGCGATCGGCGTGCCGGTGGTGCTGATGGCGGTCGCGTGGCCGCTGACCAAGGATCCGATGGACTTCGTCCACCGCACGCTGCCCTATCTGCTCAAATCGCGTGACTACTTCAACAGCGCGATCGCGGGCAATGCCGAGTACTACGGACTGCCGATGTGGCTGACCTGGGGTATGCGCATCACGCTCGGTGTGCTGGTGCTGATCTCGCTGTGGCTGCTGTACCGCTACTGCCGCGACGACGAGCTGTTCTTCGTCTGCACCACCGCGGGCATCATCCTGATCGCCTCCTGGCTGCTGTCCGGATTGGGACAGCAGTACTACTCGATGATGCTGTTCCCGTTCCTCATGACAGTGGTGCTGCGCAATTCGGTGCTGCGCAACTGGCCGGCGTGGCTGGCGATCTTCGGGTTCATGACCTACGACAAGTGGCTGCTCGACCACTGGCAGAGCACCGGGCGCGCGCTCGAGTACCTGCGCGTCACCTTCGGCTGGGCGCTGCTGCTGATCGTGACGTTCTGCGTCCTCGGCGACCGGTACCTCGCGGCACGGCGGGAGGGCCGGCTGGATTCGGGTATCGAGCCGGCGTTCCTGTTGCCGAAGGAGACCACGACCCCCGCCGCTCCCGCCGAGCCGGCGCCGCGCATCGAGCGCCACGAAACGGTGCCCGACGACGACACGATGGATCCGACGGCCCAGTCCGAGGCCGGTGCACTGCGCTGACCTGGGGCGATCCGGTGCGGCCCGGTAGCGGTCGGGCGGCGCCACTAGACTCGCGTCATGAGCTCACAGGATGGTTCGCCCGCGACCTCATCGCTTCCGGCACCCAAGATCGAGCTGAGTCCGCAGCAGTGGCGGACACGGCTGACCCCGCAGGAGTACGCGGTGCTGCGCGAAGCGGGCACCGAACGCGCCTTCACCGGTGAATACACCGACACCGAAACCACCGGCGTCTACACCTGCCGGGCCTGCGGCGCCGAATTGTTCCGCAGCACCGAGAAGTTCCATTCGCACTGCGGGTGGCCGTCGTTCTTCGATCCGGCCGATTCCGACGCGGTGATCCTGCGCGCCGACGACTCGCTGGGGATGCGCAGGGTCGAGGTGCTGTGCGCCAACTGCCACAGCCACCTCGGGCACGTCTTCGAGGGCGAGGGCTATCCGACCCCGACCGACAAGCGGTATTGCATCAACTCGATCGCGCTGCGCCTGCACCCCTCGGACGACGCGGCGGGCTGATCGCGACAGGGCGAGGGTTCGAACCCGCCGCCCGAGTGCCGCATGCGATCCGCCGACCGCTGCGGATCGCGCGCCGAGCAGGCGCGCGACCGAGCTGACGGGAAGACCTTACGGGCCCGGCCGCATTCCGGCACGCCCCGAATTCCGGGGGCAGCGGCGGATCGCGCCGCTCAGGGGAGGGCGTTGACCAGCTGTTCGACGTCCACGCGCGGGCCGCTGAAGAACGGAATCTCCTCGCGCACATGGTTGCGGGCATCGGTGGCACGCAGATCGCGCATCAGGTCGACGATGCGGTGCAGTTCCGGTGCCTCGAAGGCGAGAATCCACTCGTAGTCGCCGAGGGCGAACGAGGCCACCGTATTGGCCCGCACGTCCGGATAGGAGCGGGCCTGCTTGCCGTGGTCGGCGAGCATGCGGCGACGCTCCTCGTCGGGCAGCAGATACCAGTCGTAGGAGCGCACGAACGGGTAGACGCAGATGTAGTTACCCGGTTCCTCACCGGCCAGGAACGCCGGGATGTGGCTCTTGTTGAACTCCGCCGGGCGGTGCAGCGCGGCATTGCTCCACACCGGCGTGCTGGCACGACCCAGATCGGTGGTGCGGCGGAAATCGGCGTAGGCGGCCTGCAGATCCTCGATCCGCTCGGCATGCCACCAGATCATGAAATCGGCGTCGGCGCGCAGGCCGGCCACGTCGTAGAGGCCGCGGACCACGACGCCACGCTCCTCGAGCGAGTCGAAGAACTCCCGCGCCTGCTTGACCACGGTGTCGCGCTGATCGCCCAGCACTCCGGGTGTGACCTGGAACACCGAGAACATCAGATACCGGATGGTCGAATTGAGAGCTTGGTAATCGAGTCGCGCCATAGCCTCCATCGTGCCACTGAGCGCTGTGGGACAGGACGGCCGGACCCCGTGTTCTGCGGCACCACAACGGTCGTGGGGGCACGCCCTCCAAGCCGCGATGCGCCGTGCCGAACCCGTCCGCCGAGTGCAACGTCCGCTCAGCGCGACAGAATGCGTTGCGCCGCAGCGGTTCCCGAGGCAGCACAGGCAGGCACGCCGACGCCGTGCAGGTAGGCCCCGGCGATCGCCAGGCCGGGCAGTGCCGCGACCGCCGATTCCAGTTCCGCGATGCGAGTGGTGTGACCCGCCGCGTACTGCGGCAGGCCACCGCGCCAGCGCTGCACCAGGGCGGTTTGCGGCCGGATCGGCAGTCCGGTGACGGTGGACAGATCGGCCACCGCGGCCGCCACGAGATCCTCGTCCGACCAGCTCAGCGGGGTGTCGTCACCGAAGCGACCGAAGGATGCGCGCACCAGCGCCACGTCGCGTTCGGCGAAATGCGGCCACTTGCGGCTGGAGAGAGTGAACGCCTTGGCGCGCAAGGATTCTCCGGTGGCGACCAGGATGCCGGAATTGTCGGGCAGGGGTGTGTCGGCGGGAAGTCCGAGCGCCACCACGGCCGATGACGACAGTTCGATGGTGGCCGCGACCGCGGCGGCTGCGGGGGCGACCGCGCCGAGCAGCGTCGCGGTGACCGGGGCCGGGGTGGCCAGGATCACCGCATCCACCGCGCCGATGGGGTCGACCCGCCAGCCCGTGGCCGTCCGTGTCAGACCCGTTGCCGCGGTATCGGTTTCGACCTTCGGCGCGGCGGCCTCGCGCAGGGCGTCGAGGAGTACGCGATATCCGTCCCGCAGGCCGCCGAAGACCGGGGCCGTGGACGGTGGAGGCAGGGCGTCGGCGACCGCGCGGGTGAGATTCGGGGCGCCGGCGTCGAGGGCGGCGGCGAGGGTCGGCAGCGCCGCCCGCACCCCGATCGACTCGGCACGCCCGGCGTACACCCCGCCCAGCAGCGGATCGACACTGCGCCGCACCACCTGCGCGCCGAAGCGGTCCCCGACCAGTTCGGCGACCGTGACGTCACCGCCGCGTTCCCAGCGCAGCGGCCGGGTGGGCTCGGTGGTGATGCGCTCCAGGGTGTCGGCGTCGACGAGGCCCGCCACGGCCTCGGGCCCGGCGGGAATGCCCATCAGGGTGCGTTCCGGCAGGGGGTGGGCGGTGCCGCCGGACCAGATGAGCGGTCGCCGCCCGGCCGGGTGCACCAACTGTTCGGACAGGTCCAATTCCGCGAGCAGCGCGGGGATTTCGGGCCGGCGGCCCACGAACGCCTCCGCCCCGAGATCCACCGGCTCGCCCGCCATCTCACCGGTGTGCAGAATGCCGCCGACCCGGTCGCGCCGTTCCAGCAGCACCAGTTCGAGCTCCGGGCCGAGGGCCGTCCGCAGCCGATACGCCGCGACCAGACCACTGATCCCGCCCCCGACCACCACGACCCGCATACCTGCTCCTCACTCGTACCCGTGGCGCTACCGCCCCCTGCAACGTACCCGTCCGCCGGAGCAGGCCCGGGTCCCGCCTCCGAGCCACCGGACGGCCTGCGCCCTCGGTATTCGGCGAGGCGGCTTACAGCGGCGTGGGCAGGTCGTGGATCAGCTCGACCGCCGCGGTGATCGCGCCGGGGTCGGTGTCGGGCAGCACGCCGTGGCCCAGGTTGAAGATGTGGCCGGTGGCGCCGAGGGTGATCGCCTCGTCGGCCTCGTGGGCGATGCGGCGGATCTCCCGGTCGACGACCTCGCTGCCGGCGAACAGAACGGCCGGATCGAGATTGCCCTGCAACGCTTTTCCGGGTCCGACCCGGCGCGCCGCGGCGGTCAGCGGCACCCGCCAGTCGACGCCGACGACATCGGCTCCGGCCTCCCCCATCACGCCCAGCAGTTCACCGGTGCCCACTCCGAAATGGATGCGCGGCACACCGGCTTGCCCGATCTCGGCGAAGACCCGTTCCGAATGCGGCAGAACGAATTCCCGGTACTGCGCCAGCGACAACGCGCCCGCCCACGAGTCGAACAATTGCACCGCGTCCACGCCGGCCGTGATCTGGGCGCGCAGGAATTCGACGGTGATATCGGTGAGCACACCGAGCAGCGCGTGCCAGGTCCGCGGATCGCCGAGCATGAGCGCCTTGGTCCGCTCGTGGTGGCGGCTCGGCCCGCCCTCCACCAGATAGGACGCGAGAGTGAAAGGGGCACCGGCGAATCCGATGAGCGGCGTCTCGCCGAGTTCGTCGAGCAACAGCCGCACGCCGTCGGTGACCGCGCCGACCTCCTCGCGCCGCAGCCTCGGCAGCGCGCGCACATCGTCGACCGACCGCACCGGATTCGCGATGACCGGCCCCACGCCGGGCACGATATCGAGATCGATACCGGCCGCCTTGAGCGGAACGACGATGTCGGAGAACAGGATTGCCGCGTCCACACCGTGACGGCGGACCGGCTGCACGGTGATCTCGCACACCAGCTCCGGGTCGAAACACGACTCCAGCATCCCGATGCCCGCGCGCAGTTCGCGGTACTCGGGCAGCGACCGGCCGGCCTGCCGCATGAACCAGACGGGACGGCGGCCGGGTCCGGCGCCGGTGGCGGCGGCGAGGAACGGCGCATCGGGCAAGCGGCGGCGGGTTGGTGTGCTCATCCCCGCTATCGTATGCCGCCGCCGGGCACCTACCCGCGCGGCCGTCCCCGCCCGGTCACGGCGCCCGTAGCGGCGCGCCTCCGCGTGCCGGACACCGGAGGGGTCTACCGTTCACAGTCGTGACACCGCTCGACTTCCGCGACGGCGCCGCACCGACCCCGGGCCCTGACAGCGAACCAGCCCAGTTTCGCGCCGCGGTCGATGCGATGGGCACCGCATCCGTCCATCCTCGGATCGAGCTCGCACCGATCCGGCCCCCACAACGCCTGGCACCCTATTCGTACGCCATCGGAGCCGAGGTCAAACATCCCGACACCAATGTCATCCCGGTCGATTCCGACGACGACGCCTTCGGCCGCCTGATCCTGCTGCACGACCCGAACGGGCACGAGGCCTGGCACGGGGTCTTCCGGTTGGTGGCCTACATCCAGGCCGATATCGACGCGGCGCTGGCCGGCGATCCGCTGCTGCCGGAGGTGGCCTGGAGCTGGCTGGTCGACGCCCTGGAATCGCGCGGCGAGGAGTTCACGGCCCTGGGTGGCACGGTAACCTCGACGAGTTCGGTCCGCTACGGCGATATCGCCGGGCCGCCGCGCGCGTATCAACTGGAGTTGCGTGCCTCGTGGACGGTCGGCTCGCCCCAGCTGGCCCCGCACGTCGAGGCGTTCTGTGAGGTGCTCGCCTACGCCGCGGGACTGCCCCCGGCCGGCATCACCCATTTGCGCCCGCATCCGCAGATTGCCGACGACCAGTTCTGAGCGACACGTAGAGTTCGGGCTATGCCCGAAGCCGACGAGTCCGACACCATCGCGAGGACATCACAGCCGCCGCAGCAGCCCGCGCAGCACGACGCGGACAGCGCGGTTCCTCTGCTCGCCCCGGCCGACGGCATCCCCCCGGTTCTCGATTCCGCCCGCGACATCGCGGACGCGGCCGCCGCGCTGGCCGCCGGCTCCGGCCCACTGGCCGTCGACGCCGAACGCGCCTCCGGATTCCGCTACTCCAACCGGGCCTATCTGATCCAGCTGCGCCGGCGCGGCAGCGGAACCTTTCTCATCGATCCGATACCGGATCCGGGCGCGGTGGACGCGTTGGCGGCGGTGATCAACGACCTGGAATGGGTGCTGCATTCCGCCGACCAGGACCTGCCGTGCCTGGCCGAACTGGGGCTGCGACCGGCTCGGCTGTTCGACACCGAACTGGGTGGCCGGTTGGCCGGATTCGAGCGGGTCGGTTTGGCCGCCATGGTGGCGCGGCTGCTGGGCCGGGAACTGCGCAAGGGGCACGGCGCCGCCGACTGGTCGACCCGGCCGCTGCCGCAGGACTGGCTCAACTACGCGGCCCTGGACGTGGAACTGCTGGTCGAATTGCGCGACGAGGTCGCGGCAGTGCTGGCCGAACAGGGTAAATCCGACTGGGCCGCACAGGAATTCGAACATGTGCGCACCGCCCGCCCCGCCCCGCCGAAGCCGGATCGGTGGCGGCGCACCTCGGGCATCCACACGCTGCGGCGGGCGCGACAGCTCGCGACCGTGCGCGAATTGTGGACGGCCCGTGACGGTATCGCGCGCCATCGCGATGTGGCGCCGGCGCGGATCCTGCCGGATTCGGCGATCATCGCCGCGGCGCAGGCGGATCCGAAGACCGTCCCGCAGTTGCGCACGCTGCCGGTGTTCGGCGGACCGCGGCAGCGGCGATATTCGCGGGAATGGCTCAACGCGGTGGAACGTGCTCGCGCGCTACCGGATTCGCAGTTGCCGCCGATGTCGCAACCGTTCGACGGCCCGCCGCCGGTCAATCGCTGGGAGCGTCGCGATCCGGTCGCGGCGGCTCGTCTGGCCGCTGCCCGGGCCGCGATGAACGGGCTGTCGGAGCGACACGCGGTGCCGGTGGAGAATCTGCTGACTCCGGATCTGCTGCGCCGCCTCTGCTGGGACGGCTTGCCCGAATTCCGTACCGGCGCAACGCCGTCGGATCCGGCGGCCGCGATCGGCAAATATCTCGAGGCCAGCGGCGCCCGGGCCTGGCAGCGTGAACTGGCGGTTCCCGAGCTGACCGCGGCGTTGTTCCCGGAGCCGGATCAGTCTTCGTAGACCGGGGTGCGCCGATCGCGGCGGGCGCGGATGGCCTCGTCGAAATTCTCGGTGGTCAGCCGCACATACAGTTGGGCCGTACCCTCGTGCTGCATATGCGATTCCAGGCTGCCGGCCTCCATCCCGCTCCACAGCATGCGCTTGGTGAGTTCGGTGCCCACCCGGCTGTAACCGATGATGCGTTCGGCCAGTTCGTAACACGTGTCGAGGAGTTTGTCGGCGGCGACCGTGCGGGAGACCAGGCCGATCCGCTCGGCCTCGACGGCGTCGATATCGCGGCCGGACAACATGATCTCGAAGGCCCGGGAGGCACCGATCGCGCGCGGCAACAGATAGCTGATGCCGAGTTCGGCGGAGGTCAGGCCGTTGTTGATGCCGGCGGCACGGAAGTAGGCCTGCTCCGACGCGATGCGGATATCGGCGGCCATGCTCAGGCAGAACCCACCGCCGATCGCGGCCCCGTTGATCGCCGCGATCACCGGCTGATGCATGCGCCGCAGCGTGGTCATCACATTGTCGAGCAGGTCCATCGAACGCCGCGCCACGGTGGTGCGGGTGAGGCCCTCGACATTCGGCACCCGGCCGGCGCCCTGCAGATCGGCGCCGGAGCAGAAGCCGTGACCCGCTCCGGTGAGCACGACGACGCGGACGTCGTTGTCGGCGGCCACCGACTCGAGCGTTTCCCGCAGCGGGATCATGACGTCGAACGCCATGGCGTTCATGCGTTCGGGCCGGTTCAGGGTGACCAGCGCGATCTGCGGGCGAGGCTTCTCGACGAGCACGAACGACATGCGGACTCCTACCGGCGACGAAAACTGTAACCGGTTTCAGAATCTACACCGCACCACCGGTCAGCCACCGGGTAACGCGCTCGGCGATGTTCTCGGCCGTCAGGCCCAGCTCCTGATGGATCTGGGCACGCGAGCTGTGCTCGAGGAACTGCTGCGGCACGCCCAGTTCGCGAGTCGGCACGTCGAGTCCGGAATCGCGCAGCCGCGCCGAGACGGTGCAGCCGATACCGCCGTGCAGGCCGCCGTCCTCCACGGTGACCACCATGCGATAGTTCTCGGCCAGTTTGACGACGGTGTCGGAGACCGGCAGCACCCAGCGCGGGTCCACCACCGTCACCGTAATTCCCCGGTCCGCCAGCAGATCCGCCGCCGCGACCGCGGTGGCGCCGAGCGCGCCGACCGCCACGAGCAGGACGTCGCCGCGCACCGCCTGCGCCGAGGAGCCTTCCGGCATCCGCAGCACGTCGACGCCGTCGAGCCGTTCCAGCGCCGAAACCTCCTCGACGACAGGGCCTTTCGGGAAACGCAGCGCGGTCGGCCCGTCGGCGACGGCCAGCGCCTCGGCCAGTTCCTCGCGCAAGGTCACCGCATCACGCGGGGCGGCGACGCGAATACCGGGCACGATGCCCAGCACCGACAGATCCCACATGCCGTTGTGGCTGGCGCCGTCGTCACCGGTGATACCGGCGCGATCCAGCACCAGGGTGACCGGCAGTTTCAGCAGCGCCACATCCATCAGCAGTTGATCGAAGGCGCGGTTGAGGAAGGTCGAATAGATCGCGACCACCGGATGCAGGCCGCCCAGCGCCAATCCGGCGGCGGAGGTCATCGCATGCTGTTCGGCGATACCCACATCGAACAACCGGTCGGGGAATCGCTCACCGAACGGCGCCAGCCCCGTCGGGCCCGACATGGCGGCGGTGAGGGCGACGATGTCGTCGCGCTGTTCACCGTGGCGGATCAGTTCCTCGGAGAACACCGACGTCCAGCCGACGGTCTTGCCGCCGGTCGGCTGTCCGGTCTCGGGGTCGATGGCGCCGATGGAATGCATCTGGTCGGCGACGTGGTCGACCGCGGGCTGATATCCGCGGCCCTTGAGCGTCACCGCGTGTACCACGACCGGACCGCCGAAATCCTTGGCGCGCCGCAACGCGGCCTCGAGCGCCACCGGATCGTGCCCGTCCACCGGGCCGACGTATTTGAGCCCCAGATCGCTGAACAGCTCCTGCGGTGCGACCGCGTCCTTGATGCCGGCCTTGAGCGCGTGCAGCATCGAATAAGCCGAGCTGCCGACCCGCGGAATGCCCTGCACGAATCGTTTGGTGGCGTCGAGCGCCTGTTCGTAGGCCGGTTGCATGCGCAGCGCGGTCAGCCGGTCGGCCAATCCGCCGATGGTCGGCGAATACGAGCGGCCGTTGTCGTTCACCACGACGATCAGCGACCGATCCTGACCGGCGGCGATATTGTTCAGCGCCTCCCAGCACATACCGCCGGTGAGCGCGCCGTCACCGACGACGGCGACCACATGGCGATCCTGCCCGGTCAGCGCGAAGGCCTTGGCCAGACCGTCGGCATACGACAGCGAGGCCGAGGCGTGGGAGGACTCCACCCAGTCGTGCTCGCTCTCGGCGCGGCTCGGATACCCGGACAGCCCGCCGTGTTTGCGCAGCCGATCGAATCCGTCCTTGCGGCCGGTGAGGATCTTGTGCACGTAGGCCTGATGCCCCGTGTCGAAGATGATCGGATCGGCCGGGGAGTCGAAAACCCGGTGCAGGGCGATGGTCAATTCCACCACCCCCAGGTTCGGACCCAGATGGCCGCCGGTGACCGCTACTTTGCGGACCAGGAACTCCCGAATCTCCTCGGCCAGTTCGCGCAGCTGCGGCACCGTCAGCCGGCGCAGGTCCTCGGGCGTATCGACCCGGGAAAGAACTCCCACCGTTCTCGCTCCCTCTCCGATGGCTCATCTGTCTCGAACAGTCTACGGAGCCGCATCCGGGCCCGACGACGGGAACGACCGGCGAGCTGCGACATCCGATCTCGGTGTGAGGCTCGACATAGATCAACCGCATTACAGTGGGTGACTGCCCGTCCCGCCCGCAGGAAGGACGATATGACCGTCGAGCAGCAACGAGCCGACTCTTCGGCGCGGCAGCGCCACGCCACCGTCACCACATTCGGACATGGTGTGGCGACCGCGACGCCCGACCGGATGCAGGTATCGATCTCGATCGAAACGCGCGCCGAGGCGGTGGCCGTCGCCTACGGCCGGGCGGGCGAACGCACCGCGGCGGTCACCGGCGCCCTGCGCGCGGACGGGGTGGCCGCGAGCGATATCGCCACCACCGGCTTGTCCGTACGGACCGAGACGACCTGGACCGAGAACGAGGGGACCCGGATCACCGGTTACGTCGCGACCACGTCGCTGACGGTCAGCCTGCGCATCCCCGGCGCCGCTACCGCGTCCACCGCCGACCTCGGCACCACGGCCCGTCCCGACGCGACCACACCGGCCGATCCCGCCGCCGTCATCGCCCGAGCCGTCGAGGCCGGAGGCGACGATGTGCGCCTGGGCGGGTTGAACCTCGCTGTCGCCGACCGCGCCGACCTGCTGATCCGAGCCCGCGAGGCGGCATGGGACGACGCCCTCGACCGCGCCCGCCGCTACGCCGCGCACGCCGGCCGCAGCCTCGGATCGGTCCTCGAGATCACCGAAAACGCGGCAGGCACACCGGAACCCCGTGGCGACATCCGTTTCGTGGCCGCTCGTTCGGCCGCCCCCGGCGCCCCGGTCCCCGTCGAATACGGCGAGCACGAGGTCACAGCCGACCTGCGCGCCACCTGGCACTTGGCCTGAGCACCAACAACTTTCACGGGAAAGCCGGTGACCGCCGACGGTGCCGTCACGCCGGTTCGAGCAGAGCCAGACACTCCACGTGGTGTGTTGCGGGAAAGGCGTCGAACGCGCGTAGTTCGCGCACGCGGTAGCCCGCCTCGCGGTAGAGACCCACGTCGCGGGCGAAAGCGGCCGGGTCGCAACCGATATGAACGATGCGCGCGGGCGCGGCGGCGGTGAGCGAGGCGATGACCTGTTTGCCGGCGCCGGCACGGGGCGGGTCGAGGACGACGACCTGCGGGGCACGGTCCTGGCCGGCGATCCAGCGCTCCACCCGCTCGGCGTGCAGGTCGACGGCGTGGAGATCGCGTAGCGCGGCGGCGCCGTCCGCGACCGCCGAGCGGGCGGATTCGACGCCGAGCACCACGGCGCGCGGTCCCGCCTGCTCGGCCAGCCGGGCCGCGAAAACGCCTACGCCGCAATACAAATCCCAGGCGGTGGAGCCCGGATCGAGATCCGCCCAGCCGGCCACCACGTCCGAATAGCGTTGTGCCGCATCGCGATGCGGCTGCCAGAAGCCCGTCGCTGAGACGTCCCACCGGCGGCCCGCCACGTATTGGACGGCCCGTCCGCTGCCGGACACCACCCGCTCGCGGCGGCGAGCATGGGCCGCGGCACGGCGGGCGGCGGTGGCGCGACGGTCACCGCCTCGGCGCGGCGGCGTGGCCGGCGGGGCGAGTTCCACCACATGCCGCATACCGTCCGCGTCCACCGCGATCACCAGTTCCGCACCGGGCGTCCATCTGCTCTCGGCGATGCCGTCCACCGCACCCGAAACCGGTTGCGGGCAGCGCAGATCCGCGATCACATCGCTGCTGCGATAGCGATGGACGCCGGCCCGGCCTTCGGCGTCGACCACCAACCGGATCCGGGTCCGCCACCCGGTTTCGGGCGCTTCGGCGGCTCGCCCGGGAGCCGCTCCCGCCCCGACCGTCTCGTCGCCGGGGCGGAGCGGCAGCGGTTCCACGACGATGTCGGTGTCCCAGTGGGCGAGGCGCTGCAACTGCTCGCGCACCACTGCCGCCTTCACACCGCGCTGGGCTTCGGGAGTGGCGAAGGCGAAATCACAGCAGCCGGCGCCGCCGGGACCCGACACCGGGCAGTTCGGCGCCACGCGGTCCGGGGACGCCTCCAGGATCTCGATCGCCTCGGCACGGCAGAACGAGCCGCCACGGTCCTCGGTCACCCGGGCTCGCACCAGCTCACCGGGCAGGCCGTGGCGGACGAACAGCACCCGGCCCTCGTACCGGGCGACACAGAAACCACCGTGGCCGGGTGGCCCCAGCCGCACCTGCAGTGTGCGTCCGGACCAGTCCGGCCCGGCACTCACGAACGGTCCTCGTAGCCGCGGCGAACCGCGCCGGGTGCGTTGACCACTTCGGGACGGCGCGCCTTGGCCGACGAACTCAACTGCCACGGCACGCTCGTCACCATCACACCCGGCTCGAACAGCAGCCGGCCCTTGAGCCGCAGCGCACTCTGGTTGTGCAGCAACTGCTCCCACCAGTGGCCGACCACGTATTCGGGGATGAACACCGTCACCACGTCGCGCGGCGAATCCTTGCGCACCCGCTTGACGTAATCCACCACGGGTTTGGTGATTTCGCGGTAGGGCGATTCGATGACCTTGAGCGGCACCGGAATATCGCTGTCGGCCCACTCGCGCACCAGCGCCCGGGTATCGGGTTCGTCGACGTTGACGGTGACCGCCTCCAGCGTGTCCGGCCGGGTGGCCCGGGCATAGGCGAGCGCGCGGCGCGTCGGCAGATGCAGTTTCGACACCAGCACGATCGAATGGGTGCGGCTGGGCAGGACTCCGGTGAACTCCTGCTCCTCGAGTTCGCGCCCCACCGTGTCGTAGTGGCGGCGGATCAGCCGCATCAGGCCGAAGATCGCGGCCATGGTGACGATCGCGATCCAGGCGCCGGCCAGGAACTTCGTGAGGAGCACGATGATCAGCACGGCGCCGGTCATGGTCAGGCCGATGGCGTTGATCACTCGCGACCGCAGCATCCGCCGCCGCACCGCCGGATCGGTTTCGGTGCGCAGCAGCCGCGTCCAGTGCCGCAGCATGCCGGTCTGGCTCAGTACGAACGAGACGAACACCCCGACGATGTAGAGCTGGATCAGCCGGGTCACCTCGGCGCCGAACAGCACGACGAACGCGATCGCGGCGCCGGACAGGAACAGGATGCCGTTGCTGAACGCCAGCCGGTCGCCGCGGGTGTGCAGCTGCCGGGGCAGGAACCGGTCCTGCGCGAGAATCGAGCCGAGCACCGGGAAACCGTTGAAGGCGGTGTTCGCGGCCAGCACCAGGATCAGCGCGGTGACGATGGTGATGTAGAAGAAGCCGGCCGGGAAGCCGGAGAAGATCGAGTCGGCGAGCTGCGCGATGAGCGTCTTCTGTTCGTAGCCGGGTGGCGCGCCCACCAGATCCGCCTTGTCGGCGGCGAAGACGACGCCCAGTTTGCGCGCCATCAGGATGATCCCCATCAACAGGGTGACCGCGATGGCGCCGAGCATCAGCAGTGTGGTGGCGGCA